>NZ_KB899814.1:0-52537 GCF_000378425.1 Cohnella laeviribosi DSM 21336
GTAGGAAATTTGAGAGGGGCTGTCCTTAGTACGAGAGGACCGGGATGGACGCACCGCTGGTGTACCAGTTGTTTCGCCAGGAGCATAGCTGGGTAGCCAAGTGCGGAAGGGATAAGCGCTGAAAGCATCTAAGCGCGAAGCCCGCCTCAAGATGAGATTTCCCAATACGTAAGACCCCTGGAAGAACACCAGGTTGATAGGCTCGGGGTGGAAGCGCGGCAACGCGTGGAGCTGACGAGTACTAATCGGTCGAGGGCTTATCCTAAAGCTTCGACAACAGCGCTTCGTTTCGTATCCGGTTATCAAGGTGTAAGCCTTGAAAGCTTGATTAACCGATCCTGCGCAGCCGCGAGGTTGTGCATGGTACGTGGTGTGGCGGCGTAGCTCAGCTGGCTAGAGCGTTCGGTTCATACCCGAGAGGTCGGGGGTTCGATCCCCTCCGCCGCTACCAAATTACATATTTCGATCATGGAGACTTAGCTCAGCTGGGAGAGCATCTGCCTTACAAGCAGAGGGTCGGGGGTTCGATCCCCTCAGTCTCCACCATCACGCGGAGCTGTGGTGTAGAGGCCTAACATGCCTGCCTGTCACGCAGGAGACCGCGGGTTCGAATCCCGTCAGCTCCGCCACTTTCATGCATACAATAACTGCGGCTCGGTAGCTCAGTTGGTAGAGCAGAGGACTGAAAATCCTCGTGTCGGCGGTTCGATTCCGTCCCGAGCCACCATAGCTTTCACAGCCGGTATAAGCAATCGCGAAAAACGCCATGCTAACCGGAGACCGCGTGGAGGGTTAGCGAAGTGGCCAAACGCGGCAGACTGTAAATCTGTTCCCTTTCGGGTTCGGTGGTTCGAATCCATCACCCTCCACCATTTATCCGAGCCATTAGCTCAGTTGGTAGAGCACCTGACTTTTAATCAGGGTGTCGAAGGTTCGAGTCCTTCATGGCTCACCAGTTTTTTTGCAAACGACAGGCGCGCAGGCGTCTGTTTTTTGTTTTTGTACCGCTTTGCGCGATTCCTTCTCCATTCCGTATTCTTGTCGTCCGTTCGGGAAAAGTAAGAACATTCCCTTCAGTCCGGAGGACAAGCGCATGACGTACCTTTATGCAATGGGATTTGCGTTTCTGCTCGTCTTTTTGCTCGTTCCCGTCGTAAGAACCGCCGCGCTGCGCATCGGCTTCGTGGACCGGCCCGCTAGGCGCAAAATCCATAACCGCCCCGTTCCGCTAAGCGGCGGAGTCGCCTTGTATGCAGGGGTCGTCTTGACTTCCTGGCTGTGGCTGGGCGATTCGCCGCTGGTGCGCGCCCTTGCCGCCGGCGGCGGGCTGCTGGTCGTCATCGGGCTGGCCGACGATGCGTTCAAAGCCCGGGGACGGGAATTTCCGGTATGGCCGAGGCTCGTTCTTTACATCGGGGTTTCGCTGATTCCCGGATGGCACGGCATTGCGATTGCCGGCATTTCGTCGCCCTCCTCTTCCGCCATGATTGTCTTTCCGGAAGGATGGGGGATTTTTTTTACGGCGGTATGGGTGTTCGCTCTGATCAACATGGTCAACTTTATCGACGGCATCGACGGATTGGCCTCCGGGGTGTGCGTCATCTCTTCGTTGACGTTGTTCGCGGCGTCTCTGCTCGGCCATCAGGAGGTTACGGCCCTGATCGCGGTCGCGCTTGCCGGTTCGTGCCTGGCGTTTCTCGCGTTCAATTTTCATCCGGCCCGCATTTTCATGGGAGACGCCGGAGCCACGTTTCTCGGGTATACGCTTGCGGTTACGGCGATCGAAGGCACGCTGAAGGGGGCGACGTTTCTTTCGCTCCTTGTGCCGCTGCTTGCTCTGGGGGTGCCCATTCTCGATACGGCGGTCGTGTTTACAAGGCGGCTGCTCGAGGGCAAGGGGCTGCATCGGGCGGACAATCTGCACACGCACCACAGTCTGATGAAGTGGGGATTGACGCAGGTGCAAACCGTTTCGTTTCTTTATTTGATCGCGTCGGTGTTCGCGCTGATGTCCATCGTCGTATTGCTGATGCTGAGGTAGAGCTTAACGTCTTCGATCCCGGAATTATGTTACAATAACGGTAACGACTCGCGGGAAAGGGGCGGACAACGTTGACCAAAGCGAAACTTCAGCAGCTGCAGCAGGTGTTGGGCGCTCCCGTCGTGACGGGTACGATGAGCTTGGCCGACTGGGAACGAATCGGAGGCAAAAAGGATGCCGAAATCGGGGATTACGTGGAAACCGAAGACGGCGTCCGGCTGATCACGTGGACCGAGGCCAACGAGCTGCAGTACATTCAGACAGAGGCAAAGCTGACTCCGCTTGAGAAGGAACTGCTGAGATGGGCGCTGCGGCAGCAGTCGGGTAAACCCGGAGGCGGCACCGATCTGGAACGCCAGGCGCGCCGGCTTGGGGAGTGGATCGAGCAGCGCATTTTGTCCGGGCAGACCCACGCGGAGGTGCCGGACTGGCTGGAGATTCGCGGCAAGCTGTTTGACGGAATGATCCCTTTTCTTCTGCAGAACGATCAGGCGGGCGACCGGGAGCCCGCCTATTCCGAACTGGAAAAGGTGCTCCGCTCGTTCCTTTCCGATGAGATGCTGCTTGTGCCGCTTCAGGAAAGGGAATGGCTGATTCTCGGTCCGGACCGGCTGCTTTTGGAGGTCGATTCGGCCGACAGCGAGCTGGTCGATCACGAGGAGACGAAGGAAGCGCTTTTTTCCCTGGCTACAGGGCTGCACGAGATGTTCACGGAACAATGGGGCGGAGAATGCCACGTCGCCGTGGGCGAACCGATCATCCCGACCGAAAGCCTGGTGCGCGCGGTCAGCGAGCTGCGCGAGACGATTCATTTGGGCCGCAAGTTTCATGTCGGCATGCAGGTGCATATGCCCTGGGCCGTTCACCTGGAACGGCTGCTGAACGATATTCCGGAAGCCGCCAGGTCGCGCTTTATGGAAGAGATGATGGCGCGGCTGGATCTGTTCAACGACCCCGAAACGGTGTCGACGCTCGACGCTTTTTTCACGATGGACTGCAATGTCAGCGAAACGGCCAAGAAGCTGTATATTCACCGCAACACCCTTTTATACCGGCTGGACAAGTTGAAGCAGGAGGCCGGGCTTGACGTCCGTTCCTTCAACGACGCGGTTCTCGTGCGGATTATGCTGCTATTGTACAAAGTTACGAAAAGGAAATGAATTTTTTGTGCGCTTTGTGCATAGTCATTCGTTCTCCCCGTGCGGTAAGATATTACTGTACCTTAAACGAAGTGTTAGGGGGAACTTATACGATGGCAGGCGTACGTTTAGAGCATGTTTATAAAAAATATCCGGGTTCCGACAAAGCTTCGGTAACCGACTTCCACCTTGACATTAAAGACAAAGAGTTCCTCGTACTGGTAGGTCCTTCCGGCTGCGGCAAATCGACCACGCTGCGGATGATCGCAGGCCTTGAAGAAATTTCCGAAGGCAAGCTGTACATCGGCGACCGCGTCGTCAACGACGTAGCCCCGAAAGACCGCGATATCGCAATGGTGTTCCAGTCCTATGCACTGTATCCGCACATGAACGTGTATCAAAATATGGCGTTCGGCCTGAAGCTGCGCAAATTCCGCAAAGACGAAATCGACCGCCGCGTTCGCGAAGCTGCCCGCACGCTGGAAATCGAGCACCTGCTCGACCGCAAGCCGAAGGCGCTGTCCGGCGGTCAACGCCAGCGCGTCGCCTTGGGCCGCGCGATCGTCCGCGAACCTCAAGTGTTCCTGATGGACGAACCGCTGTCCAACTTGGACGCTAAGCTGCGTACGCAAATGCGGGCCAACATTTCCAAGCTGATGAAGCGTTTGGAAACGACCTGTATCTACGTAACGCACGACCAGACCGAAGCGATGACAATGGGCGACCGCATCGTTGTCATGAAAGACGGCGTCATTCAACAAGCGGCAACTCCGGAAGTGCTGTATAACCATCCGATCAACCTGTTCGTCGCAGGTTTCATCGGCGCTCCGGCGATGAACTTCATCCCGGGCCAACTGACGGAAGAAAACGGTGCCGTTCACTTCCGGGCGACGGGCATCAACGTCGAAATTCCGGAAGGCAGAGCGAAAGTGCTGCGCAGCAAGAGCTATGTCGGCCGCGAAGTCATTCTCGGCTTCCGTCCGGAAGACATTCACGAAGAGCCGGTATTCATCGAGGCTTCGCCGAAGTCGGTCGTAAACGCCAACATCGAAGTCTGCGAAAACCTCGGGCCGGAAATGTACCTGTACCTGACCGGTCTGGGCAAAGACAACGTCATTGCCCGCGTAGACGGACGTTCTACGCTGAAAGAAGGCCAAAACGTCAAGCTCGCCATCGACATGAACAAAATCCATATTTTCGACAAGGATACCGAGCTGAACGTGTTCGAAATCGAATAAGGCAATGCGGATCGCTTCCGTTTCAGAATGCCCGGCCGTCATGGCCGGGCGTCTTTCGTTTCGACGGCTGATGCGTCATAGTTTACATTGATTTCGCGCGTTTTTTTCGATACGATGAATAAATAACCGGGAAGGGAGCTGTACGATGCCCAAAAAAGTTAGAGTATCCGAACTCGTGCAGCAGTTCCAATTGGAAGTGGTGGCGGGCGAAGAAGGCTTGCGCCGCACGATCGAGACCGACGACCTCAATCGGCCCGGCCTGGAAATGGCCGGCTATTACGACTATTATCCAGTGGAACGCGCACAAATTCTCGGGAAGACGGAGTTGGCCTTTCTTGAGACGCTGACGTCCGACGAACGCCGGGAACGGTTGGAACGGATCTGCACGGATGAAACGCCCTGCATCATCACGACTCGCGGGCTTGAAGTTCCCAAGGAGCTCGTCGAAGTTGCGAACGAACGCCAATTTCCGGTTTTGCGCAGCGGCATGGCGACGACGATCCTGATCAGCCGCATCACCAACTTTTTGGAGAAAAAGCTGGCTCCAACGGCTACGATCCACGGCGTCCTGGTGGATGTGTACGGGGTTGGAATGCTTATTACCGGAGGCAGCGGCATCGGCAAAAGCGAAACGGCGCTGGAGCTCGTCAAGCGCGGCCATCGCCTTGTCGCCGACGATGCGGTCGAAATCCGGCAGACGGCGGATAACCTGCTGTACGGAAGCGCTCCGGAGCTGATCCAGCACTTGCTCGAGATTCGCGGGCTGGGCATTTTGAACGTCATGACGCTGTTCGGCGCAGGGGCCGTTCGCACGCAGAAGAAAATCAGCCTGGTCATCAAGCTGGAGAACTGGCAGCAGGAGAAGCAGTATGACCGCCTCGGGTTGGACGAAGAGACCACCAAAATTATCGATGCGGAAATTCCGCTTGTGACGGTGCCGGTCCGCCCCGGACGGAACCTGGCCGTCATTCTCGAAGTGGCCGCAATGAATTACCGCCTCAAACGGATGGGGTACAATGCGGCTCTGCAATTCACCAACAAGTTGACCGAAGCGATTGCGGACGATGATTACGATTAATGACGGCCCGCGGCGTCTTGCGCGGCCGGAAAGAGACGGAGGATACGGATGTTGCCGTTCGTGTTGAATCCCATTGCCTTTACGTTGGGGCCCATCGAGGTGCACTGGTACGGGATTATTCTCGGCATCGGCGCTCTTGTCGGGCTGCTGCTTGCGATTCGGGAGGGGAAACGCTTTGGAATTCCCTCCGACTTTTTTCTGGATTTGCTGCTGTTTGGCGCTCCATCGGCGATCATCGCCGCCCGTTTGTATTACGTGCTGTTCAAATGGGATTATTACCGCGAGCACCCGGGCGAGATTATCCGCATTTGGGAAGGCGGCATCGCCATTTACGGGGCTTTGATCGGAGCGCTCGTCTGCGGGATCGTCTATTGCCGCAAAAAAGGGTACTCGTTCCTGCGCATCGTCGATATTTGCGTTCCCTCGCTGCTGGCCGGCCAGATGATCGGCCGCTGGGGGAATTTCGTGAACCAGGAAGCGTACGGAGGGCCGGTAAGCGAGTCTTTTCTCCGGGATACGCTGCACCTGCCCTCCTTTATCGTCGATCAAATGAACGTGCAGGGCACGTACGTTCATCCTACCTTTTTGTACGAATCGCTGTGGAGCCTGCTGGGCCTTATTCTCCTGTTTATCGTCAGAAGACAAACGTTTCTCCGGGCCGGCGAGCTTTTTGTCATCTACTTCTCCTGGTACTCGGTCGGCCGCTTCTTTATCGAAGGGCTGCGCACGGATAGCCTCGCCTTCAAAGGGCCGGAATGGCTCGCCTCGCTGGTGAACGCCTTGTGGACGCCGATGGAATGGGCCGGCTTCGAGCAAGGCTATTTGGACCCGATGTACGGCAACGTTCGCGTTTCCCAGCTTCTCGCGCTTCTTATTGTGATTGCCGGTATCGTCTTTTTTGCGGTTCGCAGACTTGCGGGCTGGGCGAACGAGCGTTATGCCGATCCGATCGTGCCCAACCAAGCGGGCGCGCCCCGGCACGATGCCGCCGCAGCGGGCAAAGACGCGTCTGCGGACGCGGGAGCCTCTTCCGTCATCTCCGCGCATTCGTTTGCAACGCCCGATGAACGCAAAGAAGAGCGGCTTGCCGCAGGCACCGGAGATGGGCGTTCCGAACGGGAAGGAACGGCCTCTCGCGATGACGCTTCGGACAAGCCGGCAAGCCCGGACGGCTCATCCGGCTCCTCCGGCGGCAGCGATGGCGCGGGGGGATCGGATTCGAGCCCGGCCGATGCCGGTTCCGCGGGAGGAGCGGAGCCTGCGGGTTCGTCCGACGGCGGATCAGCGGGAGGTTCGGACTCTGGCGGAGGCGGGGGCGGTGCGGATTGACCGGCGTGCCGGGCCGCTTCGGGCCGGCGTATTCCGGGAGTTATTTTCAGCATGAATGTAAAATGAGGAGCTTCAACGCATGAACCAGGCTATAACGACCGTTCTGTTCGATTTGGACGGTACGATTATCGACACGAACGAACTGATCATCGAATCGGTCCTGCATGCCGTGCAAGGCGTCGTGCCGGAAGGCTTCAACCGCGAGCACATTATTCCGAAAATGGGATTGCCGCTGGCGATGCAGATGCGGATGTTCACGGGGCTGGAAGACGTGGACGAGCTGGTAAGGCGGTACCGGGAGTACAATCTGCGCCGTCACGACGAGATGGTGTCGCTGTTTCCGGGCGTGGCCGAAACGGTGCCCAAACTGAAGGACGCGGGCTTGAACGTGGGGATCGTCACGACCAAGATGCGCGACACGTCCCGCCGCGCTTTGAAGCTGCTCGGCATTTTGCAATATATGGACGTCATCGTGGCATTGGACGACGTGCAGCATGCGAAGCCGCATCCGGAACCGGTGCAGAAGGCGATGGCGGCGCTCGGCGCCGAGCCGGCCCAAACGCTTATGATCGGCGACAGCCCCGTCGATATCGAGTCCGCGCTGCAGGCCGGGGCGATACCGGTCGGCGTCGCCTGGTCGCTTAAAGGCGAGGCCGTGCTGCGGGAGGCCGGGGCGGCTTACGTGCTGAACAGCATGGACGATCTGCCAATTATATGCGGAATCGAGGCTGAATCCCGGTGAGACAGGTGGAGCGGTACCCGGTGGAGGGGCCGAATTCGTTGTGGCAGGTATACCGCACCGTGCCCAGGTGGAAGGCCGTGCGCAATTTCGTCTTTATCCAGCTGGCCCGGTACTGCCCGGATCTTCGGGTCAAAAACTGGATTTACCGCCGCATCCTCGGCATGAAGGTGGGGAAACAAACCTCTTTTGCGCTTATGGTGATGGTCGACGTATTTTTTCCAGAGAAAATAACGGTCGGCGACAACACGATCATCGGCTACAACTCCACGCTGCTGACCCACGAATACCTGATCGACGAATACCGCCTCGGGCCGATTCGGATCGGCTCGAACGTGATGATCGGCGCCAACGTGACGATTTTGCCGGGCGTGACGATCGGCGACGGCGCCGTCGTGGCGGCCGGGTCGGTCGTTCACCGGGATGTGCCGGCCAATGCCCGGGTGGGCGGCAATCCGCTGCGCGAGCTCGGTGCGGACAAGCATGAGCCGATCTCGGCGTTTCGCCCGGAAGGACGGGAATGAACGATAAAAGCCGTTTTCCCGCGGCGTTGCCGTCTTTGGCGTGTACGGCAGGCATAGGGCGACGAAAAAACGCTTTGGCTTACCGCCTCCAGACCGTCCTGATTGCAAGGACGGTTTTGGGGGTTTATTTCGTTCCGCTCAGGTTCGCTCCTTTGGGGCGGATTACCGGCTTGACGGCGGGCATGCTTCATGATAAAGTACATTCAAAATCTTTATTTTGGCAGTATGGTAATATGGTAGCACTTTAACGTGATAAAGAAAGTGCTCCGCAACATACAGAAACGGGGTTTGCGTTGTGTCCAAGCCAAAGGTGTTCGAAAAGCCGACGGGCGTCAAAGACTATTTGCCTCATGCCGTGGCGAAGCTGCGGCGGATCGAGCGGAACGTGCTGGAATGCATGCGGCGCTGGGGCTACGAGCAGATCGTGACGCCGACGTTGGAATATTACGATACGGTGGGGGTGGCCAGCGCCACCTCCGATCGGAAGCTGTTCAAGCTGCTGGACCATCGGGGCACGACGATCGTGCTGCGCTCGGACATGACGGCGCCGATCGCCCGCGTGGCCGCCTCGCTGCTGAAGGAAGCGCCGTTTCCGCTGCGGCTCAGCTATCACGCGAACGTGTTTCGCGCATTCGAGGACGAGGGGGGACGCGACGCGGAATTCGTCCAAACCGGCGTAGAGCTCATCGGCGATCCGTCCCCGGAGGCGGACGCGGAGACGATTGCGCTTGCCATTGCGTCCCTGAAGGCGGCGGGCGTGCCCGCGTTCAAAATCGCGGTCGGCCATGTAGGCTTTCTGAACGGATTGTTCGAGGAGGCGCTGCCGGGGCGCGCCAGCGAGCAGGAAAGCCTGAAAGGCAGATTGCTCCAGCGCGACTACGTCGGGTATCGCGAGGAGCTGCGATCGCTGTCGCTGGATGAAGCGGTGCGCGAGGAACTGGAAGGCGTGCTGCGGCTGCGCGGCGGCCGGGAAGTGTGCGAGCAGGCGATGCAGCTTGGCGCCAGCGGGGATGCGCAGGAGGCCATCCGCCATCTGCGCGCCGTTTGGGACGTGCTCGAGGCTTACGGCGTTCAGGAGCACGTGCTGATCGACCTGACGATGATCGGCGATTTCTCCTATTATACGGGCATGACCTTCGAGGGCTATGCGTCGAATCTCGGTTTTCCGGTGTGCAGCGGCGGCCGGTACGACAATCTGCTCGGCCAGTTCGGCCGGCCGGCTCCGGCGACGGGATTCGCGCTCAAGACGACGCGCATTCTCGAAGTGGTCGACGACGAGGCGGAGGACGCCGGGCGCACGCTGATCGTATACGCGCAAGACAAGCGGCGCGAGGCGCTGGCCGAAGCCGCACGGCTGCGCGCGGACGGGCGGATCGCGGTAACGGCTTTGGCCGAGGAGGCGCAAGAGGCCGAGGAGCTTAGGAAGCTGGCTGCGGACGGCGGACGTTTCGCTTACCGGGGCACGGACTACAGCCGGCTTGTCGTGTACGGATTCGGAGAGGAGGAGCGGGCATGACGGATAACGGCATGTTGAAGGTCGCGATGCCCAAGGGCCGCATCTACAAGCAGGCCAGTAAGCTGTTCCGGGAAGCGGGTCTGCCGATTCCCGAGGACTTTGACGACTCGCGGCGCCTGATCGTCCCGGTTCCGGAAGCGAATATGGAGTTTATTTTGGCCAAGCCGGTCGACGTTCCGACCTACGTCGAATACGGCGTGGCGGATATCGGCGTCGTCGGCAAGGACGTATTGATGGAAGAAAACAAGGACGTGTACGAGCTGCTCGATCTCGGCATCGCCAAGTGCCGGATGTCGGTGATCGGGCTGCCCGGCTGGAAGCCGGTCATTCATCCGCGCGTCGCGACGAAATATCCGAACGTGGCTTCGCAGTATTTCCGCGAACGGGGACAGCAGGTAGAGGTCATCAAGCTGAACGGCTCGATCGAGCTTGCTCCGCTGATCGGGCTTGCCGACCGCATCGTCGATATGGTGGAGACGGGGCAGACGCTGAAGGAAAACGGGCTGGTCGAGATGGAGACGATGTTCGCGGTGACGAGCCGGCTGATCGCCAACCGCGTCAGCTACCGGCTGAAAAACGCGCAAATCCAGGAGTTGTGCGACCGGATCGGCCGCCATGTGCCGGCCCGGAGTTAAGGAAGCAAGGGCAAATTCGTCAGGAGTAAGGGGGACGGCCTCATGTATATCGGTTCGGCGAAGGGCTTTCGCCTCGAGCGGGAGACCGAATACGGCACGCCGCAGCAGAATGCGACGGTCGCGGAGATCGTGGCGGCGGTGCGCCGGGAAGGCGATGCGGCGCTGCTTCGCTATACGGCGCAGTTTGACAAGGTGGAGCTAAAGCCGGGCGAGCTGCGGGTGACGGAAGCGGAAATCGCGGCGGCGTACGACAAGGTGGAGCCGGACTTTCTGAGCGCGCTGCGGCAGGCGGCGGCGAACATTACGGCGTTCCATGAAAAGCAGAAGCGGTCGTCGTGGATGGACGTGCAGCCGGACGGAACGATGCTCGGGATGGCGATCCGGCCGCTGAAGCGGGTCGGCTTGTACGTGCCGGGAGGAAAGGCGGCGTATCCTTCGTCGGTGCTCATGAACGTGCTGCCGGCCAAGGTGGCGGGCGTGCCGGAGATCGTGATGGTGACGCCGCCTTCGACCGGAGGGCGCGCGGGCATCGACCCGTACATTCTCGTTGCGGCCGCTGAGGCGGGCGTGACCGAGATGTACCGGGTCGGGGGCGCGCAGGCGATTGCGGCGCTCGCGTACGGGACGGAGAGCATTCCCGCCGTCGACAAGATTTGCGGGCCCGGCAACATCTATGTGGCGCTGGCCAAGCGCGCCGTGTTCGGCGCGGTGGACATCGACAGCATCGCCGGGCCGAGCGAAATCGTCGTGCTGGCCGACGACACGGCCGATCCGCGCTATGTGGCCGCGGATATGCTGTCGCAGGCGGAGCACGACGAGATGGCGTCGGCGGTGCTGGTGACGCCGTCGGAGAAGCTGGCGCAGGCGGTCGCAGCCGAGCTGGACCGCCAGGTGGCGACGCTGCCGCGCCGGGACATTGCGGCGAAGTCGCTGGCGGATTACGGCGCCATTCTGACGGTGGCGGACCTTGCCGAAGGCGTCGCGGTCGTCAACAAGCTGGCGCCGGAGCATCTGGAAGTCATGGTGGAGGACCCGCTTAGCCTGCTCGGATCGATCGAGAACGCGGGAGCGATCTTCCTGGGGCCTTACAGCTCCGAGCCTGTGGGCGACTATTTTGCCGGACCTAACCACATTTTGCCGACGAACGGAACCGCGCGGTTTTCCTCGCCGCTGAATGTGGACGACTTTTTGAAGAAATCGAGCCTGATCCGCTACAGCCGCGAGGCGCTGCTGCGCGACACGCCGGGCATCGCGACATTGGCGCGGCACGAAGGGCTTGAAGCTCACGCAAGAGCGGTCGAAATCCGATGGGAAGGTGGAAAAAACCAATGACGCAACAGGCGCAACAACGCGCGGCCGAAATCGCCCGCAAAACGAACGAGACCGACATCAAGCTGTCGTTTGCCGTCGACGGCACGGGCTCCGTGGATATCGAGACGGACGTCCCTTTTTTGAACCATATGCTGGACCTGTTTGCGAAGCACGGCCAATTCGACCTGAAGGTCGAAGCCCGCGGGGATGTGGATGTCGACGATCATCATACGGTCGAGGACATCGGCATCTGCCTCGGCCGGACGCTGCGCGAGGCGCTTGGCGACAAGGCCGGCATCAAGCGGTACGCGAGCGTGTTCGTTCCCATGGACGAAGCGCTGGCGCAGGTTGTCGTCGACATCAGCAACCGGCCGCATCTCGAATACCGCGCCGAATACCCGTCGGCGACCGTCGGCAGCTTCAGCACGGAGCTGGTGCACGAATTTCTGTGGAAGCTGGCGTTGGAAGCGCGGATTACGCTGCACGTCATCGTGCACTACGGGAAAAATACCCACCACATGATCGAAGCGGTATTCAAGGCGCTCGGGCGGGCGCTGGACGAGGCGACCTCGATCGATCCCCGGGTGAAAGGCGTGCCGTCCACGAAGGGAGTGCTGTAAGGTGATCGCCATCATCGATTACGGCATGGGCAACCTTCACAGCGTCAGCAAGGCGGTGGAGCGGCTTGGCTACGAGGCGGCCGTGACGTCGTCGCCGGAGGCGATTCTGGCGGCGGAGGGCGCGATTTTGCCCGGCGTCGGCGCTTTCGGCGACGCGATGCGCAACCTTCGCGAGACCGGACTGGAGGACGCGGTCAAAGCTTACGCCGCATCCGGCAAGCCGCTGCTCGGCATCTGCCTCGGCATGCAGCTGCTGTTCGAAGAGAGCGAGGAGCATGGCGTTCACAAAGGGCTGGGGCTGCTTCCGGGCCGGGTAGTCCGCTTTAAGGGCGACTATAAGGTGCCGCATATGGGCTGGAACCAGCTTGCGTTCACGCAGCCAAGCCCGCTGTTTGACGGGCTTAAGCCGGGCTACGTCTACTTCGTGCACTCCTACCATGCGTTGCCGGAGCGTCCCGAAGATTTGCTCGCGACCACGGATTACTACCAGCCGGTGACGGCGATCGTGGGCCGCGGTTCGCTGTACGGCATGCAATTCCACCCGGAAAAAAGCGGCGAGCTCGGCATGGCGCTGTTGGAGCGGTTTCTGTCGATCGCCCGGGCCGGATAAGGACGACCATAAAGGAGGAACGGGCGAATCATGTCCCATTTTATTTTGTATCCCGCCATCGATATTCGCGGCGGAAAATGCGTTCGGCTGCTTCAGGGCGACTACAACAAGGAAACGGTATATAACGAGGACCCGGTCGCCGTTGCCCGCGATTGGGAAGCGCAGGGCGCGCAGTGGATTCACCTGGTCGATCTGGACGGGGCGAAGGCCGGGCATCCGGTCAACGACGAGCTGATCGGCCGCATCGCCGCCGCGGTCAAGGTGCCGGTCCAGGTCGGCGGCGGGCTGCGGACGGAAGCGGACGTGGAGCGCCTCATCGGGCTTGGCGTCTCCCGCGTGATTCTCGGCACGGCCGCGATCGAAGACCGCGCGTTCGTGAAGAAGGTCCTGGCCCGCTACGGCAGCAAGGTCGCGATCGGCATCGACGCCCGGGACGGCTTCGTGGCGACCCGCGGCTGGCTGGAGACGTCCGAGGTGAAGGCGGAGGAGCTTGCGGTTTCGCTGGCGGCGGAAGGGGCCGAAACGTTCATCTTCACCGACATTTCCCGCGACGGGATGATGGGCGGCCCGAACGTGGAGGCGATCGTGCGGCTTGCGCAGGTGTCCGGGCGCACGGTCATCGCCTCCGGCGGCGTGAGCAAGCCGGAGGACCTGGAGCGGCTGGCCGGGCATGCGGCGGACGGCGTCGGCGGCGCGATCGTCGGCAAAGCGCTGTACACGGGCAGCATCCGTCTGGCGGATGCGGTGAAGCGGTTCGCTTCCCAATCATAACCAGACCGGCCGAAGGCAGCCGGGGCAGCGCCCAAAGAGCGTCTCCCGACGGCTGCCGGCGGCGGATCGGAACGGAAAGGGGCCAAGCTTATGCTGGCAAAACGGATTATCCCTTGTCTTGACGTAAAGGACGGCCGCGTTGTCAAAGGCGTCAACTTTGTCAACCTTAAAGATGCGGGCGATCCGGTCGAGCTTGCGGCGCTTTACGACCGGGAGCACGCGGACGAGCTTGTATTTCTCGACATCTCGGCTTCGCACGAAGGGCGCGCGACGATGGTCGATGTCGTCCGCCGGACCGCGGGGGAGATCACGATCCCGTTCACGGTCGGCGGCGGCATCGCTTCGGTCGACGACATGAAGCGGCTGCTCCGCGCGGGCGCGGACAAGATCGGCATCAATACGGCGGCGATCCGCAATCCGGATCTGATCACGGACGGTGCGAAAATGTTCGGCAGTCAGTGCATCGTCGTCGCCATCGACGCGAAGTTTAACCCCGAATGGGGCGAATGGGAAGTCTATACGCACGGCGGCCGCAATCCGACGGGCATCCGGGCGCTTGAATGGGCGAAAGAAGCCCAGCGGCGCGGAGCCGGCGAACTGCTGCTGACCAGCATGGACGCCGACGGAACGAAGGACGGGTTCGATCTGAAGCTGACGCGCGCGGTGTCGGAAAGCGTGAGCATCCCGGTCATTGCGTCCGGCGGGGCGGGCAATGCGCAGCATTTTGCCGACGTGTTCGCGGAGGGCAAGGCCGACGCGGGGCTGGCCGCGAGCATTTTCCATTACAAAGAAGTGACCATTCGCGAGGTTAAGGACGAGCTGCGGGCAAAAGGAGTGAACGTACGATGAGTGCGTCTTGGATCGGCGGGATCCGCTGGAACGCGGACGGGCTGGTGCCGGCCGTTGTGCAGGATGCGTTGAGCAAGGAAGTGCTGATGCTGGCCTACATGAACGAAGAATCGCTCAAAAAATCGCTGGAAACCGGGACGACCTGGTTCTGGAGCCGCTCGCGGGGAGAGCTGTGGAACAAAGGCGCGACAAGCGGCCATACGCAGGAGATCGTATCCCTGCATTACGATTGCGACGGCGACACGCTGCTGGTCAAGGTGAAGCAGAAAGGCCCGGCCTGCCATACCGGCGCTTACAGCTGCTTCTACCGCAACGCCAACGAAGACCTGCCCGGCGACGCGGAGGTTCGGCAGGCGGATCGTTTCGCCGCGCTGTCCAATCTGGAAGCGACGATCGCGCAGCGGGAGGCGGAGCGGCCGGAGGGTTCGTATACGACGTATTTGTTCGAAAAAGGCCTCGATAAAATCCTCAAAAAAATCGGCGAGGAAGCGGCGGAGGTCATCATCGGCGGCAAAAACAACGATCGCCGCGAAATCAGCAGCGAAGCGGCGGATTTGATTTTCCACCTGATGGTGCTGCTGCGCCAGCAGGGCATTCCGCTCGACGACGTGCTGAAGGAACTGGAGTTCCGCCACCGCAAGCCGGTCAAAAAGGACTAGGTGAAACCGATGCGCATCGATTACCATACCCATCACGTTCGCTGCGGCCACGCCGTCGGCGAGCTGGAGGAATATATTCAGAGCGCGATCGCCAAAGGGCTGAGCGAAATCGGACTGTCCGACCATATGCCGCTGCTGCACGTCGATCCGGCGGACTACTATCCGGAGATGGCGATGCCCATGGAGGAGCTGCCCCGGTACGTCGAAGAGTGCTTGCGCCTCAAGGAGAAGTACAGCGGCCGCATTGCGGTAAGGGTGGGGCTCGAAGGCGATTTTATCGAAGGGTACGAGGAAGAAATCGCCCGAATCGTCGAAGCGTACCCGTGGGATTACGTGATCGGTTCGGTCCATTTTCTGGGTACGTGGGACGTGACGGACTTCCGGCAGGTGCACAATTGGGAGGGCAAAAACGTCATCGACGTGTACGAGACCTACTACGACGCGGTTTGCAAAGCGGCGGCGACCGGATTGTACGATTATATCGGTCATATCGACGCGATCAAGCGGTTCGGCTACCGGCCGGAAGAGGATGCGACGGCGCTTGAGGACAGGGCTCTTAAGGCGGTGGCAAAGCACGGGCTTGCGATCGAGCTCAACGCGGCGGGCATCCATACGGCGGCTAAGGAAATGTATCCGTCGCGCAGGATGCTGGAACGGGCGTTCGCGCTCGGCATTCCGGTTACCTACGGTTCGGACGCGCATCATCCCGACCGGGTCGGACAAAAGTGGGAAGAAGCTTCTGCGATGCTGAAAAGTGTCGGATATTCGCAGCTGGTGACGTTTAACGGCCGACAACGAAGGCTGGCGGATTTTTAAAAGTCGGACCCGCTATTGTATAATGTTAAGGTCTATTTAAGAGAAATGTCGATAGACGCGATTTGATCGAACCTGTGGAGGGGCACATGTACGGTAGTAAGCTTCGTATTTTTTCGGGGTCGTCGACTCCGAGGTTAGCCGAAAATATCGCCAATCATCTCGGAATGCCGCTCGGGAAAATCAAGCTTTCGCGATTCAAGAGCGGCGAAATTTATGTTCACTACGAGGAGACGATCCGCAATTGCGATGTGTTCCTCGTGCAGTCTCTGTCTCATCCGATCAATGAATTTTTTGTCGAACTGCTGGTCATGATCGATGCGGCCAAGCGGGCTTCGGCCAGAACGATCAACGTCGTGATGCCGTACTACGGATATGCCCGCCAGGAACGCAAAGCGGCCCCCCGCGAGCCGATATCCGCCAAGATGGTGGCGGACGTGCTGACGACCGTCGGCGCAAGCCGCGTCGTGACGATCGACCTGCATGCCGCGGCCATTCAAGGCTTTTTCAACATCCCGGTCGATCACCTGACCGCTCTGGATCTCATCAGCGATTATCTCAAAGCGAAAAACATCCGCAATCCCGTCGTGGTTTCGCCGGACGCCGGAAGGGCTTCCACCGCGGAGAAACTGGCGAACCAGCTTGACTCCCCGTTTGCGATCATGATCAAAAAGCGCCCCGCACACAACGAATCGGTCATCACTCATGTTATCGGGAATGTAGAAGGCCAGACGCCGATTATTATCGAGGATTTGATCGATACCGGAACGACCATCGTCAACGTCGTGGAAAGCTTGAAGGAACGCGGCGCGGAAGACGCGTTCGTCTGTGCGACGCACCCGCTGTTCTCGGGCGACGCGATCAAGAAGCTCGATCACCCGAATATCCGGGAGGTCGTCGTAACCGACTCCATCGAAGTGCCGCTTGACCGTCCGGAGCGGTTCAAGGTGCTGTCCGTCGCGCCGCTGCTTGCCGATGCGATCCGGATCATTACGGAAGGCGGGTCGATCAGCACGCTCTTTAAGAACGCGGGCATTTGACCTGCGGGCGGAAATCGCATCCATGTCCCAAAGCGAACTTATCGGTTTCGGAGAAAGCTCCGTTCCCGTCTTGGCGGGCCGGGGCTTTGTTTTATTTTAGAGCGTCCATATGCGCATCCGTAACCCGCTTTCCTTGCGGAAACTGCAAATCGTGAAGCTGCCGGTAGCGCCCGCCCGCGCGCAGCAGCTCCTCGTGCGTGCCGGATTCGACGATGGCGCCTTTTTCCAGCACGACGATGCGGTCGGCCTGCCGAATCGTGGACAGGCGGTGGGCGATGACGATGCTCGTGCGGCCGGCCAGCAGGCGCGTCAGCGCTTCCTGAATTTGCTGCTCGGATTCCGTATCGAGCGCCGAAGTCGCCTCGTCGAGTATAATCAGCCGCGGATTGCGCAGCAGCGCGCGGGCGATGGCCAGCCGCTGCTTCTGGCCGCCGGACAGCTTGACGCCCCGTTCCCCGATTTGCGTATCGTAACCGTGCGGAAACGCCGTAATGAAGCCGTGCGCGGCTGCGGCCCGGGCGGCCGCCTCCACTTCCTCGTCCGTTGCGTCCGGCTTGCCGTAGGCGATGTTGTCCCGGACGGTCCCGTTCAGCAGCATAATGTCCTGCGACACGATGCCCATTTGTTCCCGCAGCGACCGGACGGTGACATCGGCAATCCGGTACCCGTCGATCGTGATCTCGCCTTTTTGCGGTTCGTAGAAACGGGCGAGCAGGTGAACGATCGTCGTTTTGCCGGCTCCCGACGAGCCGACGAGCGCCGTCATCGTGCCCGGCTCCAGTTCCAGATTAAAGCCCCGCAGCACCGGCGCTCCGTTCCCGTAGGCAAAATGGACATCCCGGAAAACGATTTTGCCTTGGACCGGCGGCAGGGGAACTGCCCCCTCCTTGTCTTGGATTGCCGGAGACCGATTCATGATTTCCTGAATGCGTTCGAACGCCGCCGCAGCCTGCTGTACCGTATTGAGCGCGCGGCTGAAACGGCGGACGGGATTTTGCAATAGCCGCAAATAGGCGAGAAACGCGACGATTTCCCCGACCGTGAGCTTGCCTCTCATCGCCTGCCAGGCTCCGATCAGCAGAACGGCGGCCATGCCCGTATAGTTGAGCAGGTCGATGAGCGGCTCATAGACCGCGCGCAGGCCGGCGGCCTTGACGCTCGCGGTCATGTTGCTCCGGCTTTTGTCCGAAAACCGCCCGGCCTCATAGTCTTCGCTTGTAAACGACTTGATGAGCCGGATCGACGAAAAGCTGTCCTGCAAATGGTTGTTGACCTCCGCGACCGATTCCTGCACCTTGCGGGAGGCGATGCGGATGCGATGGCCGAACTTGCGCGTCGATAGGATCATAAACGGGAACGTGGCGAGCATGATGCAGGTAAGCAGTCCGTCTTTGTACAGCATATAGGCGACGACGGCAACGAACGTAAACAAGTCGCTTACCAGCGACAACATGCTGGAGGATACGAGCTGCTGCAGCATGTTGACGTCGTTGGTCACCCTGGACATCAAATCGCCCGTGCGGTTGCGGTCGAAAAATCCCATGTCCATCCGCTGAATATGCCGGTACAGCCGGTTGCGCAGGTCGTAGATGACGCGCTGGCCGACGGATGCCATCGTGTAGCTGGCGATGTAGTTGAACAAGCCGAGCAGAACGGCCGTGCCGACAATGCCCGCCGCGATCCAGGCAAGCTCCGCCCGCCGCCGTTCGGAGATGACGTGGTCGATCGTATAGCCGGTCAGCTGCGGGATGACGAATTCGAGCAGGGCGATCAGGACGATGCAGATAAAGGCGGCCACGATCCGCTTCCATTGAGTTCGGATGTGCGGGGCGACGTATCGGAACATGCCGAGGATGCGGCGCTTGCTCGGCGCGGCCCCACCCGGCGCCGCTTTCGCCGCCGCCTGTGCCCTCCGGTTCATCGCGGGCGCTCCCATTGATCGAGCAGATCGCTTAGATGGCGCGCGGATTTGTCCAGCACCCGGCGCAGCGCCGCCCATCGGTCGGGATGCGATCCGGCCGCGCTTTCCGCGCGGACGAGCAGGCGAATCCATTCGGCTTCGGCAAGCCGCAGCTCCTCGGCGGACCAAGGGCGGCTTTCCGGGTTTTCCGGGGATGCGTCCGGAAACGCCCGCTCCTGCTTTTTGCGCGCATGTTCGGCCAGCCATTTGCGGCCGGCTTCGGTGATCGCGTAAATTTTTTTGTCGTCTTCTTCTTTCGCATCGGCCAGCCCCCGCTCCACCAGCATCTGAAGCGCCGGATAGATCGAGCCTGCGCTCGGGCTGTACGCCCCGTCCGACTGCTCCTCGAGCGCCTTCATCATCTGGTACCCGTGCATCGGTTCGTCCGCGATCAGGCGAAGAAGCATGACCGGAAGCCTTCCCCGGCCCAAATACCGGCCTCCGCCTCGCCCCGAGTGATGCCCCCACCGCATATGCCCGTCTCCTCTGCCTCGCATTGTGCAGCCCCTCCCGCAAATGGGTTTTAATATATCGATAAATTTATTTAACGATATATCGAAATCTAAGTCAAGCCGGTTTGCGGCTGCGGCGGGCGCATTCGGGGCAAGCGGCGTTTCGGGCGCGCAGGGAAGGCATGCAGCCGGGTTCGCCGGCTTTCGGGAGCATTTTATTTTAACGATGCTCCGCGTATGGTATAATCGTGGTAATGCAGCCGGCCGTGACGAACGCCCGTACGGAACCGTGCCAATTTACGCAACCGGGAAGGAGCCTTGCCGATGAATCAGCGCAAACGCGCGGTGAAGAGCCGTCGACCGAAAGTCATTCCGTTTTCCCCCGACGCCACCTTCTTTTTCGAACGGGCCGTGCAGTCGCTGGATCGTTTTCACTACGACAAGGCTTTGAAGTATTTCCGGCGCGCGGTGGAGTACGAACCGGACAACCCGGTCAACCATTGCAATATGGCGGGCATTTTGTCGGAGATGGGCCGGTACGAGGAATCGAACGACATTTTGCGTTCCGTCCTGGACCGGATCGATCCGGCCATGACGGAATGCTATTACTATTTGGCGAACAATTATGCCAACATGGAGCAGTACGAAGCGGCGGAGGACGCGCTTGTCCAATATTTGGAGAACGATCTGGAAGGCCATTTTCTGGAGGAGTCCGACGAGCTGCTCGACCTGCTCAATTATGAGCTGAACCGCCCGACCAAGCTGACGACGATCAAGTCGCGGGAAAATCTGTACGCCCACGACAAAGCCCGCGAACTGCTTGAGGCCGGGCGCTTTGCGGAAGCGGTGCGGATTCTGGAAGGAATTCTCGAGCGCCAGCCCGACTTTCTGGCTGCGCGCAATAATCTGGGCTTGGCATACTACTACATGGGGCTGTTCGACAAGTCCGTCCAGACGATCGGCGAGGTGCTCGAGGCGGACCCCGGGAACCTCCATGCGCTTTGCAATCTGGCGATCTTTTATCAGCATGCGAACCACGGCGAACTGAAGGGCCTGATCGCCCTGCTGAAGAAAACGATTCCCTTCCACCCGGAGCACGTCTTCAAGCTGGCGACGACGCTTGGAATCGTCGGAGAGCACGGCGAAGCGTACCGGCATTTCCGGCGGCTGCTGCGTTCCGGGGAATTGTCGGGCGAGCCGTGCCTGCACCATTTCGCGGCCGTCGCCGCGGCGAACATCCGGCGCTACGACGATGCCGAGCGGTTTTGGAAGCAGGCCGCGCGCCTCGATCCGGAATCGGAAGTGCCTCCGTTTTACTTGGGCAAGCTGGACGCGATGCGAAGCGGCGAGTATCCTGCGCCGTCGCATTACCATTTCCACCTTCCCTTCGACGAGCAGTTCCGCCAGTGGGAGCAGCATCCGGAAATGGTGCCCGACGCGCTGAAACGCAATCCGCTTATCCGTTCGTCGTTTTTCTGGGCGCTTCGCCACGGCGACCGCAACACCAAAGCGCAGGTGATTCAGGCGCTCGGGCTTGTGGCCGACGAGGAAGTGATCGACGCGCTGAAGGCGTTTTTGGTCGATCCCGGGGAAGAAGACGAGCTGAAGCGCGTCGCCGTGCTGGTGCTGCGTTCGATCGGCGTGCAGGATGCGCTGACGGTCGTTTACGGAGGTAGGACGCTGACGCTCGAGTCGCGCCGCAAATCGGCGAATTTGCCGATCTGGGACAGCGCCTGGCAGGCGGTGTTGGAGCTGGCGATGGAGCAGATGGCCGGCCGCTACGACGTCGTTCAGCAGCACGACATGATGACGCTGTGGGTCGATTATTTGTCCCGCGTTTATCCCAGCGTGCCGAAGCTGCTCAAGCCTTCCGGATGGGCGGCGGCGCTGGAATATTGGACGGCGAAGATGCACCGCAGGCCGATCACGTATGCCGACCTGGTCAGCCGTTACGGCGCCTCCCAGGCGAGCATCAGCCGTTACGCGAATCTCATTGACGAAGTTTGCGGCATCCGCGAGAAGCTGAAGCGCAGCAGCGCCACGTTCGGGGAATAATAGGCGGCAGCCTTCCCGGAATCGCCGAGCGCGGAAGCGCCGCTATTGGCCAGGTTGCGGAAAGAAGGGTCGACTGTTACAATAATTATTACAGTTAGAACAGGATTGCCGGCGAGCCATTGCCACCAAGGAGGAGAGAATGATGTACAAAACGATAGTCATCGGTACAGGACCGGCGGGATTGACTGCGGCGATCTACTTGGCCCGCGCGAATCTGAAGCCGCTCGTCATCGAAGGGCCCGAGCCCGGCGGCCAGCTGACCACGACCACGGAGGTCGAGAACTTTCCCGGGTTCCCGGAAGGCATTATGGGTCCCGAGCTGATGGCCAACATGCGCAAGCAGGCCGAGCGGTTCGGGGCTCAATTCCGTACCGGCTGGGTCAACTCGGTCGAGACGTCTTCCCGTCCGTTCAAGCTGTCGCTTGAAGGCGGCGAGACGCTGGAAGCCGAGACGCTGATCATTTCGACGGGGGCTTCCGCGAAATATCTCGGCATCCCCGGCGAGAAGGACAATGTCGGACGCGGCGTCAGCACCTGCGCGACCTGCGACGGCTTCTTCTTCCGCGGCAAGAAGATCATTGTCGTCGGCGGGGGAGATTCCGCGATGGAAGAAGCGAACTTCCTGACCCGGTTTGCGTCGGAAGTGACCGTGGTGCATCGCCGGGAAGAGCTGCGCGCTTCGAAGATCATGCAGGAACGCTGCCGCGAAAATCCGAAAATTTCCTGGAAACTGAACCGCACGCCGCTGGAAGTGGTCGCGGGCGAAAACGGCGTTACCGGGCTGAAGGTCAAAAACAACGCCAGCGGCGAGGAAGAGCTGATCGAAGCGCAAGGGGTATTCGTCGCGATCGGCCATACGCCGAACACGAAGTTCCTCGGCGGACAGGTCGAAACGGACGAACTGGGCTATATCGTGACGAAGCCGGGCTCGACGGAAACAAGCGTGCCTGGAATCTTCGCCTGCGGCGACGTTCAGGACACCAAGTACCGTCAAGCGATCACGGCGGCGGGCAGCGGCTGCATGGCGGCGCTCGATTGCGAGAAATTTCTTGAAGGTTCGGCCGTTCACGACTGGAGCCATACCCTCAGCTAACCATACTTCATCTTAACTTATCCGAGGTGTCAGCCATTATGTCTCAAGCTTTATACGTCGGCGTCGATTTGGGCGGTACAGCGATCAAAGTCGGTTTATGCAACGCTGACGGTCAGTTGCTCCGCATCTACGAAGGTCCGACGCAGACGGACCGGGGTACGGAGGCTATTCTGAACAATATTGCGGCGTACGTAAGGGAACTCGTTCCGCCGGATACGGACGAATGGAACGAGGTTCAGGGAGTCGGCATCGGAATCGCCGGGTTTCTGGACATTCCGAACGGCATTATCGACTTCTCGCCGAATCTTCCTTTCCGCAAGGTGCCGGTTAAGGAGATTATGCAGGAGAAGCTGGGCAAAGCCGTCAAAATCAACAACGACGCCAACGTAGCAGCCCTGGGCGAGGCGTGGGGCGGAGCGGGACGCTGCGTCGCGGACTGCGTCTGCTACACGCTTGGCACGGGCGTCGGCGGAGGCATAATCGTTGGCGGCCGGTTAATCGAAGGGTTCAGCGGAATGGCCGGGGAGCTCGGGCATATGGCGGTCGTTCCCGATCTGGAAGCGATCCAGTGCGGCTGCTCCCAAATGGGATGCCTGGAGACGGTGTCGTCCGCGACCGGGATCATCCGCATGGCGCGCGATGCGGTGGAGCGGGGAGACCGGACTTCGCTCGCATACGTGGAAGAGCTGACGGCCAAGGATGTGTTTGACGCAGCCAAAGACGGCGACGAGGTTGCGCAGCGAATCGTCAGCCGCGCCGCGTTCTACCTGGGCAAATCGATGGCGGCGGTCGCAATCGTCGTGAATCCGCAGCGGTTTATTATCGGCGGCGGGGTCAGCAAGGCGGGCGAGTTCCTGTTCTCGCAGGTCCGCGAAGCGTTCGTCAAGCTGACGCCCGAGAGGGCGCGAAACGGCGTCGATATCGTCGCCGCGGAGCTTGGGAACAATGCCGGTGTCGTAGGCGCCGCGGGCTTGTTCCTCCGGGCCTAATCGAGAGTGCGCCTGACTGTCGGCGTTCCTGCGTCGGCAGGCTGGCGCCTTTATTATACGATTCGGCGCGAATCCTTTCTGACGAAGGAGACTGGATATGGATACGCTAAGAGCCAACCCAACGCTGGTCATTATTACGGGAATGTCGGGCGCGGGCAAAACGATTGCCGTGCAAAGCATGGAGGATTTGGGGTTCTTTTGCGTAGACAACCTGCCTCCGGTGCTGATTCCGAAATTTGCGGAACTGATCGACCAGTCGCAGGGCCGCATTGCGAAAGTGGCGCTTGTGATCGATTTGCGGGGACGGGAGTTTTTTACCGCCTTGTCCGAATCGCTTAATTATATTCGCGAACATTATACGATTAACAGCGAGATTCTGTTTCTGGACGCGACGGATTCGGTGCTGGTCCAGCGCTACAAAGAAAGCCGGCGCAGGCATCCGCTCGCTCCGGAAGGCATGCTGCTCGAAGGCATCCAGTTGGAGCGGAAGCTGCTTGAGGACCTGAAGGGAAGAGCTTCCCAGGTCATCGACACCAGCAATTTGAAGCCGGCGCAGCTGAAAGAGCGGATTATCGCCCGCTTTACGAACCTCGACCGGAACGCGATTGCGGTGAACATCACCTCGTTCGGCTTCAAGTACGGCGTGCCGATTGACGCCGATTTGATTTTCGACGTCCGCTTTTTGCCGAATCCTCATTACGTCGAACACCTCCGGCCCCGAACCGGACAGGATCCCGAAGTTTACGAGTACGTGATGAAATGGCCCGAGACGCAAAGCTTTCTTTCCAAGCTTTTGGATTTGTTGCAATTTTTGCTTCCGTTATATCATAAAGAAGGGAAGAGTCAGGTGGTAATCGGCATCGGCTGCACGGGCGGCAAGCACCGGTCGGTGGCGCTGGCCGAGTACCTGGGGCGCACGCTCGGGACGAGCGAAACGGAAACGGTGCGCGTCAGCCATCGCGACGCAGATCGCGATCGACACGGATGAGGCGGTGAAGGGATGAACATAACGGCCAAGGGGGCCGGGCGCAAACCGCGAATCGTCGTCATTGGAGGCGGGACGGGACTGTCGGTGATGCTTCGCGGACTGAAGCATAAGAGGCTCGACATTACCGCCATTGTGACGGTGGCCGACGACGGAGGCAGTTCGGGCATTCTCCGGGAAGAGTTGCGGATGCCGCCTCCGGGCGACATTCGCAACGTGCTGACGGCGCTTGCCGATGCGGAGCCGCTGCTTGCGGATATGCTTTCCTACCGGTTCCATAATGGAACAGGACTAGCCGGACATAGTTTGGGCAATCTGATACTGGCGGCGATAACGGATATATCGGGCGACTTCGTAACCGGCATTCGGGAGTTGAGCCGGGTGCTCGCGGTGCGGGGCCGGGTGCTTCCCGCTGCGAATCAGGCCATTGTGCTGAAGGCGGAAATGACGGACGGCACCTGCGTCAGCGGGGAATCTGCCATCCCGAAAGCCGGAAGGCAGATCCGGCGGGTCTTTATCGAGCCGGCGCAAGTCGAGGCGCTGCCGGAGGCGGTCGAGGCGATCCGGGAAGCGGACGCCATTCTGGTCGGGCCGGGCAGTCTTTATACAAGCATTATGCCCAATCTGCTGGTGCCGAAGCTGGCGGAAGCGATCGTAGCGTCCGATGCGATCAAAATTTTCGTGTGCAATGTCATGACGCAGCCTGGAGAAACGGACAATTATTCGGTCAGCGATCATTTGAACGCGATTCATGCGCACGTCGGCCATCATTTGTTCGATTATGTCATCGTTAACGACGGAGAAATTCCTCCCCAGGTTCACAGCATGTACGCCGAGCAAGGCGCCAAAGCGGTCCATCTGGACTTGGACGAGGTTACCCGTCAGGGATACAAGGTTATTGCTGACAGGCTCGTTCTGTTCCGCACTTATTTGCGGCACGATGCAGCCAAGCTAAGCGAACATATTTACCAGTTGGTGGAGAACTGGATGCTGAGAAAGGAGTGAGCGTCGTGTCTTTCGCGGCTCAAACGAAAAAAGAATTGACGATGGTGGAGGCGGAACCGTGCTGTGAGATTGCGGAGCTGTCCGCACTGATTCGGATGAACGGGACGGTTCAACTCACCAACAAGCGGATCGTTCTGGACATCTCCACCGAGAATGCCGCGATTGCGCGTCGGATCTACACCTTAATGAAGCGCCATTTTGCCGTGCCGACAGAGCTGCTCGTGCGCAAGAAAATGCGGCTGAAAAAAAACAACGTCTATATCGTGCGGGTACCGGCCGGCGTGGAGCAACTGCTGAAGCAGCTGATGATCACGAGCGAAGGCTTTCAATTTCATCCCAAAATCAACAAAGAGCTGATCCGCAAGCCTTGCTGCAAACGCGCCTATTTGCGCGGAGCTTTTCTGGCCGGAGGCTCGGTCAACAATCCGGAAGGTTCGTCCTATCACCTGGAAATCGCCTCGATGTATGAGGAGCACTGCCGGTCGCTTGCGGAGCTGGCGAACAAGTTTCACTTGAACGCCCGGTTCATTGAGCGCAAAAAGGGCTTCATCCTCTACATCAAAGAAGGCGAAAAAATCATCGAATTTCTGAATATAATCGGCGCTCATCAGGCGCTGTTCAAATTTGAGGACGTTCGCATCATGCGCGACATGCGGAATTCCGTCAACCGGATCGTCAACTGCGAGACGGCGAACCTGAACAAGACGATCGGGGCCGCGATTCGGCAAATCGACAACATCAAGCTTCTGCAGAAGGAAGTGGGCCTGGAAAATTTGCCCGAACGGCTTCGGGAGGTTGCCGAAATTCGCCTTAAGCATCCCGATTTGAATTTGAAGGAAGTCGGCGATATGCTTAAAGGGCAAGTCAGCAAGTCCGGCGTCAATCACCGGCTGCGCAAAATCGACGAGTGGGCCGAAAAAATCCGGAACGGCGGAGCATAAGCGTCTGGCGCAACCGTTCGAATCAATGCTATAATAAGTGACAGACTAGGTACGGTAGGTCCCGCGATCGGGACGAAATCAGACAGGGGGTATCCGTTCCATGACGAGACAGCCGGTGGTTGTTCGGCTTAAGACGGGGCTTCACGCCAGACCGGCGGCTTTATTTGTACAAGAAGCCAATAAATTTTCCTCTGACGTCTTCGTGGAGAAAGACGACAAGAAAGTGAATGCCAAAAGCATCATGGGGATTATGAGTCTGGCGATCAGCTCGGGCACGGAAGTATACATCAGTGCCGAGGGTTCGGACGCAGAGCAAGCTGTAACCTCTTTAGTTCAGCTGGTCAGCAAGGAAGAACTTGAAAACCAATAAAAACGACCTTTTGCGACAAGCTCCCGGAAGGGAGCTTGTTGCGTTTTGGTGTTTGGCATGGTCTGCGCATGTTTGCAACCTTTTCCGCCTATGCTGCGTTAGGGAGGATAAACAGGGAAAGGGGCTTGAACGATGAAAAACAAAGGCATGATCATCGCAGCTGCTCTGCTGGTGACGGCAATCGGCTGGTTCGGTTTCGGACGCGGGGAGGCGGGATCGGCGAAAGCGGAGTCGCCTGCGGCGCAGTCGGCCGGATATGCGCCCAATACGGTTACGGTTGAAGCCCAAGGCTCGGTTAAGGTGGAACCGGATGTGGCTTACGTGAACGTTGCGGTGGAGACGCGGGGGCAGACTGCGAAGGAAGCACAGCAGGCGAATGCGGACAAGTTCGCGGCCGTAGAGAAAACGTTGTACGAAACGTATGCGATCGACAAAAAGGATGTGCAGACGACAAACTTCAACGTCTATCCGGAATACAATTACACGGAGAAAGACGGTCAGGTTCTGAAAGGATATGTGGCGCTTCACCAGGTGCAAATCACGTACCGCAAGCTGTCCGAGATCGGCAAGCTGTTGGATGCGCTTGCGGCATCCGGCGCGAACCGGATGGACGGCGTGACGTTCGGCACGGAGAAGCGGGAGCAGTACGAACTGGAGGCGCTGAAAAAAGCGATGGCAAACGCTAGCGCCAAGGCGAGCGTGCTGGCGTCCTCGGGCAACCGCCAGCTCGGCGGCGTCATCCATATCGTGCAGGGCGACGCAGCGCCCATCCCGGTCGCGCAAGCCTCCACGATGAAGGAGGCCAAGATGATGGCGAGCGATTCCGCCGCTTCATCTTCCGTCCAGTCCGGTCAGATCGAGATTACGGCAAACGTAACGGTCCAATACGAATTAAAGTAACGCTCGGCAGGGGCTGGCCCGTAAGTAGTGAAATCTACGGAGGGTCGGCTCTTTTTTATGTTGTAAAAAGCTTTTGGTTGTACAATTCGCGGTGGGAAGGAAAGTTGATCCCGTCTTTGGGCTGGTCTGTCCGCATTCTTTTTTCGGTGGGAGCACCCCCCGTCCGCTTGGCCGGTCTGGTGGGCAGGAAGCCCGATGTAGTTGCCGCAGAAGCAATTAAAACGGGGGCGTGCGCGGAAATGGGCTGTGCAGTTGCCGTTAAAGCAACTGCAGTCCCGATTGGACGGTCCGGCGCTTAGGCGTAGCGGCCACGCAAAAGCCCCCGGTAATAAAGCCGGGGGCTTTTGCGCGTGCGGACTGTGGAAATTAAACCGTTTCTAATCTATCTTGTCTTGCATGTCCGAATCATGTTATTCAGGCTTTCAGCCTGTGCTCCAGGCGGCGGAGCTCGATAGCATCTTCCAGCAACTCGATGAATTCGGCCGACAAGTTCATCTTCTTGGCTTCACGGTACACTTCCAACAGGTGCTCGTCATTCAAAGGGCGAAGCAGCGACGCTTTATCGCTTAAGCTCCGCGCGGCGATGGTGTCAGGAATGTCCGCACTGCGGCTGGCGGTTGCTGAATCTTTTGCGGTTGAGGTTCGCGGTACCAGTCGAACGATGTGCGACGTGCGACTCATGGGGATCCCCCCTTTGCAAGATTCCTAGGCTTTAGCTAGATATGGTTGTTTATGGAATGTTTCTCTAGCTTAGAATAACACGTTATGAAAAATTCGCAGAGGGGGGATTCACAGATTTGAATTCCTGTTGACAAAATAGAAAGATTATGATAATAAAGCCTCCCCTCGTTTGGACGAAACGGGGGAGGCGGGCAAGCGGGGCGCAGCCGTCAGAATTTCTCGATGACTTTGTCAACGAGGCCGTATTCTCTGGCGGTTTCCGCGTCCATGAAGTTATCGCGGTCGGTGTCCTTTTCGATTTTTTCGAGCGGTTGGCCGGTCCGTTCGGCCAGAATGCGGTTCAGTTTGTCCCGCATTTTCAGAATGCGGCGGGCTCTGATCTCGATATCGCTGGCCTGGCCTTCGGCGCCGCCGAGCGGCTGGTGGATCATCACTTCGCTGTTGGGCAGCGCGAAGCGTTTGCCTTTCGCGCCCGCCGCGAGCAGGAAAGCGCCCATCGAAGCGGCCAAGCCCACGCAAATCGTGGAGACGTCCGGCTTGATGAATTGCATCGTGTCGTAAATCGCCATCCCCGCCGTAATGGATCCGCCGGGACTGTTAATGTAAAGGCTGATGTCCTTCTCCGGATCGTCGGCAGCGAGGAACAGCATCTGCGCAATGACCGAGTTGGCAACAGCGTCGTTTATCGGCGAACCGAGAAAGATGATTCGATCCTTAAGCAAACGGGAATAAATGTCGTAGGCCCGTTCTCCCCGGTTGGTTTGTTCGATGACCATAGGAATGAAACTCATGCGATTCATCCTCCTTCGTTTGATTGTGAAGTGATTCCATCATAAACCATCCAAACGAAAAAGTCAAAAAAGGTCAAACAAAGGGCAGAAAAAAACCAGCTATCTTGATCAGCCGGCCGCTTAAACCCATGAAGGGCTGCTATTAGATTGAGCATTGGCGCGCCCGTAGGGAATCGAACCCCAATCTCAGGCTCCGGAGGCCTGCGTCATATCCTTTGGACCACGGGCGCATACTTGAAAGGATAAACCGTGCGCTGCAAGTTTGACAGCAAGAGTTATTATAGGCCAAACGCCAACAAAAAGCAAGAGCCCCCGTAAAAAGAAATTCAGTCCCGATTCGCAGGGCCGGTTGCTCTTGCAAGCGGCGTGAAGTTGGATTAAAATAATGGTGGGACTTAAAATGCAGTAGCGGGACGATTAGCGTCCAGCTTCGACGCCCGCATTCGTGCCGACTCCATCCGGCATCAGGGGAGGCCGGTAACATGCACATGCAGAACATCCTTCATATTCAAAAAAAGCTTGTGCCGGATTTGGTGCAGGTCATGCAAAAGCGTTACAAAATCCTGCACCAAATTCTCGTGTCCGGAACCGTGGGCAGAAGAACGCTGGCGGCAAACCTCGATCTTACGGAACGCACCCTTCGCTCCGAGCTCGACATCTTGCGCGAGCAGGGTCTGCTTGAGACCGGAACGACCGGAATGACGCTTACCGAATCCGGCAGGCGGCTGCTCGAGGAGCTGGAACCGTTCGTCAAGGAAGTGTTCGGGCTTTCGGAGCTCGAAGAAGCGGTCCGGCTGAAGTTCGGGCTGCGCAAGGTCGTGGTCGTGCCGGGGGATTCCGACGTTTCGGAAGATGCGAAGCGGGAGATCGGCCGGGCCGGAAGCCGGGTGCTCAGCCAGTCGCTCTCGCCCGGCGATATCGTCGCCGTCATGGGCGGCACGACGATGGCGCGAATGGCCGCCCAGATCAAAGTGCAGGCTCCGCTGACGGACAACTGGTTCGTGCCTGCCAGGGGAGGCCTCGGGGAGAGCGTCGAATACCAAGCGAACACGATCGCCTCGGAGCTGGCCAAGCGCACCGGAGCGCGCTACCGGATGCTGCACGTTCCCGACCATCTGAGCGAGGAAGCGTATCAGACGATCATGCAGGAGCCGAACGTCCGGGAAGTGGTGGACATGATCCGAAGGGCCCGCATCGTCGTACACGGCATCGGCGACGCGATCACGATGGCCCGGCGGCGGAAGCTCGACGCGGATACCGTTCGGGAGCTTCTGAAAGACGGGGCGCTCGCAGAGGCGTTCGGGTACTACTTTGACAAGAACGGAGCCGTCATCCATCGGATGGCGACTGCGGGGCTCAGGCTGGAAGACATCGAAGCCGCCGAAACGGTCATCGGACTTGCGGGCGGACGAAGCAAGGGCGAGGCGATCGCCGCGGTGCTGCGGTTCGGGCATGACGACATTCTCGTCACCGACGAAGCGGCGGCGGAGGAAGCCTTGAAGCACGGCTGACCGAGCCGGCAGCCGGGCAATGCGATGGTGGTCTGGGCGCAATGTTTCAGAGCGCCTGATATAGATCAAATTTGAACAACAGAATGTTAAGGAGGAACCATTCATGAGTGTTAAAATCGGTATTAACGGTTTCGGTCGCATCGGACGCAACGTATTCCGCGCATCGCTGAACAACCCGAATGTCGAAGTTGTGGCGATCAACGACCTGACGAGCGTAGACACGCTGGCGCACCTGTTGAAATACGATACGACGCACGGCAAGCTGAACGCGACGGTCGAAGTCGCCGACGGCGCGCTGATCGTCAACGGCAAAACGATCAAAGTATTCGCGGAACGCGATCCGGGCGCTCTGCCTTGGGCTTCCGTAGGCGCTGAAATCGTCGTCGAATCGACGGGTATCTTCACCGCCAAGGAAAAAGCCGAACTGCACCTGAAAGGCGGCGCGAAGAAAGTCATCATCTCCGCTCCGGCTACGAACGAAGACATCACGATCGTTATGGGCGTCAACCACGAAAAGTACGACCCGGCCGTTCACCACGTCATCTCCAACGCTTCCTGCACGACCAACTGTCTGGCTCCGTTCGCCAAAGTTTTGAACGACAAGTTCGGTATCGTCAAAGGCATGATGACGACGGTTCACTCCTACACGAACGACCAGCAAGTGCTGGACCTGCCGCATAAAGACCTGCGCCGCGCCCGCGCTGCCGCAGAGAACATCATTCCGTCCACGACGGGTGCTGCCAAGGCGGTTGCCCTCGTGCTGCCGGAACTGAAAGGCAAGCTGAACGGCATGGCGATGCGCGTTCCGACGCCGAACGTATCCGTTACCGACCTGGTTGCCGAGCTGAAAGTCAACGTAACGGTCGAAGAAGTCAACGCCGCGCTGAAAGAAGCTGCGGAAGGCCCGCTCAAAGGCATTCTGAACTATTCCGAAGAGCCGCTCGTTTCGAGCGACTACAACGGCGATCCGGCTTCCTCCACGATCGATGCGCTGTCCACGATGGTCGTGGAAGGCAACCTGGTTAAAGTCGTCTCCTGGTACGACAACGAATGGGGCTACTCCAACCGCGTCGTCGATCTGGCCGCTTACATCGCAAGCAAAGGCCTGTAATTCGTCCCAAAAGCCATATAGCCGCAACGGAAGAGGAGGCGCACGCTCCTCTTCCTCCGCGATTCGGGAAGTAGATGATGTCCTTTATCTTTCTCCGAATCGGCTCCGCTAAAACGGGTGCGCCCCGGGAAACGGACGGCGCAGCCGTTTTACTTGGATATACGGGGTTTGCTCTTTGACGTGCCGGTCCGTAAGGCCGCTTTCGTTTGAGAGCCGACTAACTCTGAAGGAGAGCTGACCATGAACAAAAAAAGCGTACGCGACGTAGACGTTCAAGGCAAAAAAGTATTTGTGCGGGTTGACTTCAACGTGCCGCTCGAGAACGGGAGCATTACGGACGACACCCGCATCCGCGAGACGCTGCCGACGATCCGGTATCTGATCGAACGCGGCGCCAAAATCATTCTCGCAAGCCATCTCGGCCGTCCGAAAGGCGCGGTTGTGGAAGAGCTTCGGCTTACGCCGGTCGCCGCGCGTCTGTCCGAGCTGCTGGGCAAGCCGGTAGCCAAAGCGGACGAAGCGATTGGCGACGCCGTCAAGGCGAAGGTTGCCGCGCTCAATGACGGCGACGTCCTGCTGCTGGAGAACGTACGCTTCTATCCCGGCGAAGAGAAGAACGATCCCGAGCTGGCCAAAGCCTTTGCCGAACTGGCCGACCTTTACGTCAACGACGCCTTCGGAGCCGCGCACCGCGCGCACGCGTCGACGGAAGGCATCGCGCATCACCTGCCTGCGGTCGCCGGCTTGCTGATGGAGAAGGAATTGGACGTGCTCGGCCGCGCGCTGAACAACCCGGAGCGCCCGTTCACGGCGATCGTCGGCGGCTCCAAAGTCAAGGACAAGATCGACGTCATCAACAAAATGATCGAAATTGCGGACAACATCATCATCGGCGGCGGTCTTTCCTACACGTTCTTCAAGGCAAAAGGCTACGAGATCGGAAAATCGCTGTGCGACGATTCCAAGCTCGACTTGACGCTCGAATTCATCGAGAAAGCGAAGAAGCTCGGCAAAAACTTCTATCTCCCGGTAGACGTCGTGGTAACGGACGAATTCAGCGCTTCGGCCAATACGAAAGTCGTCCCTGTTGACGCCATCCCGGCGGACTGGGAAGGCATCGACATCGGACCGAAAACCCGCGAAATTTACGCGGACGTCATCAAAAACTCCAAGCTCGTCGTCTGGAACGGACCGATGGGCGTGTTCGAAATCGAGCCGTTCTCTCACGGCACCCGCGCGGTAGCGCAAGCCTGCGCCGATACGTCCGCCTACACGGTGATCGGCGGTGGGGATTCGGCGGCGGCTGCCGAGAAGTTCCACCTGGCGAACAAGATGGACCATATTTCCACCGGCGGCGGCGCGTCGCTCGAATTCATGGAGGGCAAAGCCCTGCCGGGCGTTGTGGCGCTAAACGACAAGTGAGGTTGAAAATATGAGCAGAACTCCGATTATTGCGGGTAACTGGAAAATGTTCAAGACGGCAGGAGAGGCCGTTGCCTTCGCGAACGAAGTGAAAGGCAAGGCGGAGATCGACGGCGTCGAGAGCGTCATCTGCGCTCCGTTCACCGCGCTGCCCGCGCTCGCGGACGCGCTGAAAGGCACGACGATCAAAATCGGCGCGCAAAACCTGCACTTCGAGGACAGCGGCGCTTTTACCGGCGAGATCAGCGGCGTCATGCTGAAAGACCTCGGCGTTCACTATGTCATCGTCGGCCACTCCGAACGCCGCCAATATTTCGCGGAAACCGACGAGATCGTCAACAAAAAGGTGTTCGCGGCTTTCAAGCACGGCTTGACTCCGATTATCTGCGTGGGCGAAAAACTCGAAGAACGCGAAGCGGGCAAAACGAAGGACGTATGCAAGGTTCAAACCGAAGGCGCGCTTAAAGGGCTGACCGCCGAGCAAGCCGCACAGGCCGTTATTGCGTACGAGCCGATCTGGGCGATCGGCACGGGCAAATCTTCGACGGCCGAGGACGCGAACGAAGTGATCGGCTATATTCGCAGCGTCGTCGCCGGCCTGTTCGGCGAGGAGGCGGCCGCCAAGATCCGGATTCAATACGGCGGCAGCGTCAAGCCGAACAACGTGGCCGAGTACCTCGGCCAATCCGAAATCGACGGCGCGCTCGTCGGCGGAGCCAGCCTGGAGCCGGCTTCGTACATTGCGCTCGTCGAGGGGGCGAAGTAAGATGAGCCAAGCTCCGAAACCGGTTGCGCTGATCATTCTCGACGGCTTCGGCCTGCGGGACGAAGTGGAGGGCAATGCGGTCGCGCAAGCGAAAAAGCCGAACTTCGACAAGTATTGGGCACAATATCCGCATACGCAGCTTACCGCGCAAGGGGAAGCCGTCGGGCTTCCGGAAGGCCAGATGGGCAATTCCGAAGTCGGCCATCTGAACATCGGCGCGGGCCGGATCGTCTATCAGGATTTGACCCGAATCACGAAGTCGATCCGCGAAGGGGATTTCTTCACCAACGAAACGCTGCTGGGGGCGGTCCGCCACGCCAAAGAGAACGGCAAAAAGCTGCATTTCTACGGGCTGCTCTCCGACGGCGGCGTGCACAGCCATATTGCGCATCTGTTCGCGCTGCTGGACCTTGCCAAGAAGGAACAGATCGAGGACGTTTACATTCACGCGTTTCTGGACGGACGCGACGTGGCGCCCGACAGCGCGGTCCGCTACTTGCAGCAGCTGCAGGAGAAGATCGCCGAGGTCGGCGTCGGCAAAATCGCCACAATCCAGGGCCGCTACTATGCGATGGACCGCGACAAGCGCTGGGAGCGGGTCGAAAAGTCGTACCGCGCGATGGTGTACGGCGAAGGACCGACCGCAACCGACCCGGTGCAGGCCGTGAAGGAATCGTACGAGAAATCGGTTCTGGACGAGTTCGTGCTGCCGACGGTCATCGTCGGCGAGGACGGCAAGCCGGTCGGCCTGGTGGAATCGGGCGATTCGGTCATCTTCTTCAACTTCCGTCCGGACCGGGCGATCCAGTTGTCACAAGTGTTCACGAACGAAGACTTCCGCGGCTTCGACCGCGGTCCGAAGCAGCCGAAGGACCTGTATTTCGTCTGCATGACGCTGTTCTCGGAGACCATCGGAGGCTATGTCGCCTATAAGCCGAAGGAGCTTGACAACACGTTCGGCGAAGTGCTCGTTCAGCACGGCAAGACGCAGCTTCGCATCGCCGAGACCGAGAAGTATCCGCACGTCACGTTCTTCTTCAGCGGCGGACGCGACATTCAGCTTCCCGGCGAGACGCGGATTCTGATCAACTCGCCGAAGGTGGCGACCTATGACCTGAAGCCGGAGATGAGCGCCTACGAGGTTGCGGACGCGGCGGTGAAGGAAATCGAAGCCGGCAAGCACGACGCCATCATCCTGAACTTCGCCAACCCGGACATGGTCGGCCACTCCGGCATGCTGGAGCCGACGATCAAAGCGGTGGAAGCGACGGACGAATGCCTCGGCCGCGTCGTCGACGCGGTGCTGGCGAAGGGCGGCGTCGCGGTGATCATCGCCGACCACGGCAACGCCGACATGGTCATCGACGAGAACGGCCGTCCGCACACGGCGCATACGACGAACCCGGTGCCTTGCATCGTCACCAAGCCCGGCCTGACGCTGCGCGACGGAGGCATCCTGGCGGATGTCGCGCCGACGCTGCTGGCGCTGATGGGTCTTCCGCAGCCGGCGGAAATGACGGGCCAATCGCTGATCAAGGCTTAAGCCGCGTCCGCCGCGCCCTTTCGGGGCGGCGGGGCGGCTGCAAAATACAACAAACAGGAGTGTTAACCGATGACGATCATTACTGATGTGTACGCTCGTGAAGTATTGGACTCCCGCGGCAATCCGACCGTCGAAGTCGAAGTCACTCTGGAATCCGGCGCGCGCGGCACGGCTATCGTTCCGTCCGGCGCTTCCACCGGCGCTTACGAAGCCGTTGAGCTGCGCGACGGCGACAAGAGCCGTTACCTGGGCAAAGGCGTTCTGAAAGCGGTGGAGAACGTCAACACGGTGATCGCGCCGGAAATCATCGGCTTCGACGCGCTGGATCAAGTCGCCGTCGACCGCAAAATGATCGAGCTGGACGGCACGCCGAACAAAGGGAAGCTGGGCGCAAACGCGATTCTGGCCGTCTCGATCGCCGTCGCCCGCGCTGCGGCCGACGCGCTGGGCGTTTCGCTGTCCGCATACCTGGGCGGCTTCAACGCCAAAGTGCTGCCGGTTCCGATGATGAACATCGTCAACGGCGGCGCGCACGCGGACAACAACGTCGACGTGCAAGAATTCATGATTTTGCCGGTCGGCGCTCCGTCCTTCAAGGAAGCGCTGCGCACGGGCGCGGAAATTTTCCACTCCCTGAAAGCCGTTTTGAAATCCAAAGGCCTGAGCACGGCCGTAGGCGACGAAGGCGGTTTTGCGCCGAACTTCGGCTCCAACGAAGAAGCGCTGGCTACGATTATCGAAGCCATCGAAAAAGCCGGCTACAAACCGGGCGTTGACGTCTTCCTCGGCATGGACGTCGCTTCCACCGAATTCTACAAAGACGGCAAATACCATCTGGAAGGCGAAGGCAAATCCTTCACCTCCGAAGAATTCGTCGATCTGCTCGCAAGCTGGGTAGAGAAATATCCGCTGATCACGATCGAAGACGGCTGCTCCGAGGACGACTGGGAAGGCTGGAAGCTGCTGACCGAAAGACTGGGCGGCAAAGTTCAGCTTGTCGGCGACGACCTGTTCGTCACGAACACGACGCGTCTGGCCCAAGGCATCGAGAAGGGCATCGGCAACTCCATTCTCGTCAAAGTCAACCAAATCGGCACCCTGACCGAAACGTTCGACGCGATCGAAATGGCGAAACGCGCGGGCTACACCGCCGTTATCTCCCACCGCTCCGGCGAATCCGAGGACAGCACGATTGCCGACATCGCGGTTGCAACCAACGCCGGCCAAATCAAAACCGGCGCTCCGTCCCGTACGGACCGCGTTGCGAAGTACAACCAGCTGCTCCGCATCGAAGACCGTCTGGGCGCTACGGCGCAATACGCCGGCAAGTCCGCGTTCTACAACCTGCGCAGCTTCAAGTAATTCTCGGGCCGCGCTTCATCCATACATTCCCTTCGAAAGACGGATCCGACTGCCGTTGCGCTCGGGTCTGTCTTTTTCTTTTCCCGGCGGGCCATGGGGACCAAATGCCATAAGAAGATAGCCAAAACAGCGATTCGAACAAGAAGGCGTTTTCCTTATAATGGGGGATATAGACATGCGTTTGCCGAGGCAAGCGCAAATCGAGTTCTCAGGAGGCCATTCCGATGAGCAAGCCACAATTGGGCATTCAGCTTTATTCCGTTCGCGATCGCAGCGAACGCGATTTTCTCGGCACGATCCGCGAGGTGGCGGAAATCGGTTACCGCAACGTGGAGCTGGCGGGGACGTTCGGGTTCTCCGCGCGCGAAGTGCGCCGGGCGCTCGACGATGCCGGACTGAACGCACCCTCCGCGCATATCGGCCTGCCGTTCAAAGAACCGGACAAAGTGGGCGAGCATCTGAAGCAGCAAATCGAATACGCGCTGGAACTCGGCTTGAAACGGTTTATCGTCCCGTCCTTCCCGCTTGCGGAGGAACCGACGGAGGACGATGTGGCGAAGTTTGCGGCGGCGATTCAGGAGGCGGCCGAAACGGTGACCAAAGCCGGTCTGCAATTCGGGTACCATAACCATGCTTTTGAATTCAAGACGGTCGGCGGCAAGCCCGTGATCGATCATCTGCTGGAACGGGTTGCGCCCGAGCTGCTGTTCGCCGAATTCGACCTTGGCTGGGTGAAGGTAGGCGGCCAGGATCCGGCGGCATACGTCCGCAAATATGCGGGAAGGGTGCCCGTCGTCCATGCGAAGGACTTCAAGGAGGACGGCGTCGACACCGAGATCGGACGCGGCACGGTCGACTGGGATTCGGCCCTGGCGGCTTGCGAAGAGGCGGGCGTCGAGTATGTCATTATCGAACAGGAACGGTACGACGTCAGCTCGCTGGAAAGCGCCAAGCTGAACTTCGCGTGGTTCAAAAACCGCGGTTACGTTTGAGAGGACGCTGAAAGAGGCGACAAAACCGGGGGCAGCCGAGATCTGCCGGGAAAGTGAAATCGGGATCAACCGGGGAACAACTGCTGCCCCTGTTTCAGCATCCGGGGAAACCGGGATCAAACCGCAGAGCCGCGGGAAAACGGAATCGCTAAAACCATCCGCCTCGTTCCCTGCAAAGGGAACCGGGCGTTTTTTGTTGCGGCACGAAGACATGCGGCAACCGAGTCATTGGACGCGGCCGCCGCGGCGAAAGCTTCAGGCCATTCATTCCTTTTCCGGTTCGGGCGGCAGCGGCTTTTCCTGCGCATTGCGCGCAAATCCGGCTTCGATTTTTTTGCTGATCCACAGCGAGGCCGCGACAAGCAGCGCGATATACAGAAGCTGGACCGGATGCCTCACGAATCGGGACACGTCGTATCCGATGAGCGAGACGGCCATGACCATGACCGCTTTGCCGAAGGCGATGGCGATCAGAAAAGACCGGATCGGCATGCGGGCCAAACCCGCCGCGATGTTGACGACGACAAACGGCCCGACGGGTAAAAGGCTGAGCAGAAACACGTAGCTGAACGCATTGCGCCTGACCCACAGGACGCCTCTTTGCACCTTGGGCCTGCGGGCCCAGCGGTCCAGGAGCGGGTGCCCGGCCATTTTTCTCACAATCCAAAATGTGGTCATGCAGCCGGCGACTATACCGATCCAGGAGTAGAGGAAGCCGAGCCACAAGCCGTATACCGCGGCGTTGACGCCCACGATCAGCAGGGTGGGAAGCGGCGGCACGAACGACTTGGCGAAGGTGAGCAGAATCCCGGGCAGCGGCCCGAGCGAACGGTATCGTTCCAGCCAGGCGCGGAGGTCTTCTTCGGTCAAGTTTTGCAAGGCATCGGCAATATCCATCCGCACACGTTCCTTTGGGATTGATGGTTATTTTTCGCAAACATCTTCATAAAGAGTGTACACCATGCGCGGCGGGTTGCAAAAGACGCTTCGATCCGGGCGAACGCTTTCCGGCGCCGGACGCTGGAGAGGCAACCTCGCTTGCGGTGCGGTCCATCCTGTGGGCGCTGCATCCTGCGGGTTGTCACCCGGGCTCCGCTGTGCTAAAATGAAAATACTGTTGTCTGCTACGTACTGGAGGTGGAAGCAATGGGTGCATTAGAAATCGCTCTGAAAATTTTGCTGGTTATTTTCTCGCTTGGCTTGATCGCCGTCGTCCTTCTGCAGCGCGGGAAGAGCGCAGGGCTGTCGGGCGCCATCTCCGGGGGTGCGGAACATTTGTTCGGCAAACAGAAAGCACGGGGACTGGATCTGTTCCTGCAGCGTTTGACGGTGGGTCTTGCGGCCGGATTTTTCATTCTGTCGCTGATCGTCGCTTACGTCGTAACGGTTTAACGATGAACGGAATAAGAACGGGGAGCGGTTGCTTCTCGTTTTTTTTATATGATCGCGAATATACCATGTCTCAATGACGGCCGGAAGAAGAATTTCGCCGACTATTTCATTTTTGGGCCCCTAATGCTTCGGTCTTTCTGATTGCCGGGAATCGAAAGCGTAAATACTATAACAAGACGAGGTGATGCGGGTGCCATTGTGTACGGAGCAGGAACTGCTCAGCTTTATGCGGGAGAGCGCATATAAACCGTTGACGTACCAGGAGCTGGAGAAACATTTTGAGATTACGGACGCCGCGGAGTTTAAAGCGTTTTTGCGGATGCTGAACGAATTGGAACAACAGGGGAAAATCATGCGGACCCGAACGGAGCGCTACGGCGTGCCGGAACGGATGAATCTGGTGCGGGGCCGGCTGCAGGCGCATGCCAAAGGGTTTGCTTTTGTGCTGCCCGACGAGCCGGGCCATCCGGACTTGTATATTCACGCCAACGACTTGAAGGGCGCCATGAACGGCGACATCGTGCTGGCGCGGATCACGTCGAAGAGCAATGCCGGCTCCCGGTTGGAAGGGGAAGTCGTGCGCATCGTAAGGCGCGCGGTGACGCAGGTCGTCGGCGTCTTCGAAAACCACGAGAGCTACGGCTTCGTGCTGCCGGACGACAAGCGGATCAACAAGGATATTTTTGTGCGGCCCGAAGGGTTTCACGGCGCGGTGACGGGGCAAAAGGTCGTCGTCAATATTATCCACTACCCGGAAGGACGCTCCGCCGCCGAGGGCGAAGTGATCGAAATTCTCGGGCATAAGGACGATCCGGGCGTCGACATCCTGAGCATTATCCGCAAGCACGGGCTGCCGGAGGCTTTTCCGGCGGAAGTGATGGCGGAGGCGGAAGCGGTTCCGGATTCGATCCGGGAGGAAGAGATCGTCCAGCAGGGACGCCGGGACTTGCGGGACCGCACCATCGTCACCATCGACGGCGAAGACGCCAAAGACCTCGACGACGCGGTCAATGTGGAGCGGCTGCCGAACGGCAACCTGCTGCTGGGCGTGCATATCGCCGATGTCGGCTATTATGTCCGCGAAAACTCGCGGCTCGACGAGGAAGCGTACAACCGCGGCTGCAGCGTCTATCTGGTCGACCGGGTGATCCCGATGCTGCCGCACCGGCTGTCGAACGGCATTTGTTCGCTGCATCCGAAGGTGGACCGGCTGACGCTGACGTGCGAGATGGAATTCGAGCCCAAGACGCTCCGCCTGGTCCGGCACGATATTTATCCGAGCGTTATTCGTTCGACGGAACGGATGACGTATACCAACGTCCGCAAAATTCTTGTGGACCAGGACCCCGAATTGTTGGAGCGCTACGCCCCCCTGGTCGACATGTTCCGGTTGATGGAGGAGCTGGCGATGGGGCTGCGGGCGAAGCGGATGCGGCGCGGGGCGATCGATTTCGATTTTCAGGAGTCGAAGGTCATCGTGGACGATCAGGGCAAGCCGGTCGATATCGTCAAAAGGGAACGGTCGGTCGCGGAGCAGATTATCGAAGAGTTCATGCTGGCGGCCAACGAGACGGTCGCGGAACATTTTCACTGGCTGAAGGTGCCGTTTTTGTACCGGGTTCACGAGGAACCGGACAGCGAGAAGCTGATGACGTTCGTGCAGTTCGCGAGCAACTTCGGCTATACGGTGCGCGGCAAGGGCAATTCCGTTCATCCGCGGGCGCTGCAATCGCTGCTTGAGGAGATCCGCGGCACGAAGGAAGAGACGGTAATCAGCACGATGATGCTGCGCTCGATGAAGCAGGCGAAGTACGACGCGCAAAGCCTCGGGCACTTCGGGCTGGCGGCGGAGTTTTATACGCACTTTACGTCGCCGATCAGGCGGTATCCGGACCTTGTCATTCACCGCATTATCCGCGAGGTGATCGAAAACGGCGGCATGCTGCCGGAGGAGCGGTTCGACGCGCTGGCGCTGCGGATGCCGGACATCGCCCAGCAGTCGTCGGAGCGGGAGCGCATTGCGGTGGACGCGGAGCGCGACACGGAAAAGCTGAAAAAAGCCGAGTTCATGCTGGACAAAATCGGCGAGGAGTTCGACGGCATCATCAGCGGCGTGACCGGCTTCGGCATGTTCGTGGAGCTGGAAAACACGGTCGAGGGCCTGATTCGGCTGAGCGATCTGACAGACGATTATTATCATTTTGACGAGCGGCATATGATGCTGCTCGGCGAGCGCACGTCGAAGATGTACCGGATCGGCGACGAGGTGCGCATCCGCGTGGCGCGGGTGAACATGGACGACCATAACATCGACTTCGAATTGGTCGACATGAAGCCGCGCCGAGCGGGAGGCAGGGCCAGCTTCGGTGAAGCTGGCCCGATCGGGGGCGGCCGCCGGGCAGGGGCCGGCCGCAAGAAGCGCGGCCGCCGGGACGAGCGGGCGCTCGGTTTGGGCGCGGCCGCCGCTGGCGGCAAGCGCAGGGGCGCCGGCGCCGCGGCGGAACCGGCCGCGGCGGGGCGCAAGGGCAAGCGGCGCGGCAAGGGCCGGGCGGCGGAGCCGGTGGCGTTTGCGCCGGAGCCGGAGGTAAACCGCGATTCCGCCGACTATATCCCTCCGGCTTCGGAAACGAAAGTCACCCTGGACATGTGGGGACTGCCCGTTACCGGACGCAGCGAGCGCTCCTACACCGGCCGCAAGTCCGCAACCGGCGGAGCCGGAGGCCGCAAAGGCCGCAAGCGAGGGGCGACAGGCCTCGCCGCCGCCAAAGAAGCGGGCAAAGCCGGCGCCAAGCGCAAAAAACGCAAAAAGTAACGCTGTGCAGGAAGTCGCCGGCTTGTCCGGCTTCTTTTCTTGTCCGGTTCCTTTTGGACGAATCGGCTTTCTTTTCCCGCTGTAAAGTCTTCGCCAGTACACCGTACCCTGAAGGGACTGCCTTTCGCCCGGGATTGAGGAAGTTTCGTGGGTAGAGCCGATTTACTTTTGACGGTGTATCCTATAGGATAGAATTTGGTGTGATTGACGTGCTACGGGGGAAGGGGAAGGACGATGGAGCGGAAATTGTACCATGTCATGGGGGCCAAGCAGTTTAGCCGGCCGGAGCTGGAGGAACTGTTCGAGGCGGCTCAGGCGATGGAAGAGGTCGTGCGCGCGGGCGGAAGCCGCAAGTACGAAGGCCGGATTATGACGACGCTGTTCTTCGAAGCGAGCACACGGACGCGGCTCTCGTTCGAATCGGCGATGACCCGGCTCGGAGGAAGCGTAATCGGCACCGAAAACGCGGCGCAGTTTTCTTCCGCGATCAAGGGGGAAACGCTGGAGGACACGATCCGCATCGTCACCGGCTACAGCGACATCATCGTCATGCGCCATACGGAAATCGGAGCGGCCAAACGGGCTGCGGCGGTGGCGGGCGTACCGGTCATCAACGCGGGCGACGGAGCGGGCGAACATCCGACGCAGGCGCTTCTTGACGCCTACACGATCCAGAAGGAGTTCGGGCGCATCGACGGGCTGAGAATCGCGATGGTGGGCGACCTCGCATACGGGCGCACGGTGCACTCGCTCAGCTATATTTTGGCCAATTATTCCGATGTTTCGATCTACTACATCTCGCCGGACAACGTGCGGATTCCCGAGAGCGTGAAGCGGTACATGGACAGCAAAGGCATCCGCTACAAAGAGACCGCCGATCTGAACGCCGTGGCCGGGGAAATCGACGTGCTGTACCAGACGCGGATTCAGAAGGAGCGGTTCACTTCGCTGGAGGAGTACGAAAAAGCTTCCGGCAAATACATCGTCGATCTCGAATTGATGGACCGCTTGAACAAAAATGCGATCGTCATGCACCCGCTGCCCCGCGCCGGCGAAATTACCGAAGAGGTGGACCGCGATCCCCGCGCCGCGTACTTCCGCCAGGCCGTGAACGGGCTGTACATTCGCATGGCGCTGATCGACAAATGCTTGAGCTAAGGGGATAAAGCTTTTGGCCGGTTAAAAATCGGACAGGCCGGCGGCCGGAATTAACGGCGTTTACGTTTAGGGGCGTTAATCCTGTCGTGTGGCTCGCTGCTCTTATTCTGCCGCGCAAGACGGCCGGGAGCTGCGGCAGATCAGGTCCGGGTTTGCAGGGGCGAAATTGGCTATGATCGCCTCGTTCAGCCTTCGTTGCTAAGGGCAGTTGGGCGAGGCGTTTGAGATGCTGCGTTTTTGCTCCTTTTTCCCCCTTTTGATCCCCTTTGCGGGGCGGGCATTAGACATGATATAATATATATCCGGCCTTATCGGAGACCGGGACGGCAAATCATCGTTTCGTGAAGGAGATGAAGCGGAATTGGGCAAAAACAGTCAAACGGATAAGCCGTTGGCGCAAAACAAAAAAGCGTCCCACGACTACTTCATCGAGGACACGTACGAAGCGGGGATCGTGCTGACCGGTACCGAGATCAAGTCGCTCAGGCGCGGCCGCGCGAATCTGAACGATGCGTTCGCGACCATCCGCAACGGTGAGATATTCTTACACAATATGCACATCAGCCCGTACGAAGAAGGCAACCGCAGCAACCCTGCGGACCCGACGCGGGCGCGCAAGCTGCTGCTGCATAAGGTGCAGATTCATAAGCTGCTCGGCTTGTCCAAGCAGGAGGGCTTTACGCTTGTGCCGCTGAAGGTGTATATACGCAACGGCTACGCAAAAGTGCTGATTGGCTTGGGCAAAGGGAAAAAACTGTACGACAAGCGCGAAGCCGCCGCCAAGCGGGACGCGCAACGCGATATCCAGCGGGCGCTGCGCGAGCGCCAGAAGGTTTGAACAAGCGCGGGCTGCGCGCTGGTTCTGCAGGCAATGCGGCTCAGACCTGCCAGCAATCTCAGGCGGTATTTGCAGCCGAATCGTGTTATAATAGTAGTGTATCCGTTCAGCGATCTTCAATTCGCTTGTTAGCTTACTCCTCCTGCTCATATGGGGGAGCTGGTCTTATAGCGGCAAGAAGCTGGCAGCATCGAATTCTTTCCTTATTTGGGGGCGTTTTTGGATTCGACGGGGATAGATCGAGCACGGGTAGCGGGTAGTAGGGCTGCGGCTGCTTCAACAACGCGGAAGCCAAATTTAAACGGCAAACAACAACAACCTTCTCTGGCTCTGGCCGCCTAATAACGGCCTCCAGGCTCTTACCCACCATCGCCCATGTGGCGGGCTAAGGGCTCAACTCTAGTGGGCTACGCTGTCCAGTCTCCGCCTGGGGCTGGCTGAAGAAGACAATCAGGCTGACCCGAAGAGAATCCGGTGACAGGGAGTCTCTAGGGTGACATCAAAACTGTCACTACACCCGTAGAAGCCTGTGTGGCGTTATCTTCGGACAGGGGTTCGACTCCCCTCGCCTCCACCAATACCATCAGAAAAGAGACCGTGACAGGTCTCTTTTTTGTGTTTTCGTATTCGATGGAGATGGTAAATCCGCGTGATTACCGGGTTTCTGGTTCCTCTGACGCTGAATAAGAAAAATTTCTGATGGTGTACGGGGCGGTGCCGCATTGTATACCAGTTTAATGCCCCAAGAGACAATCGTAAAACGGCTTCCCTTCGGGTTAGTTTACTTATCATCTTCATCAATCTCAGACGGAGATCAGCCAACGTCTTGCCCGCTGTAGGTGGCAATGATGATAAGCTGACAGGAACATTTTTATTCAACTAAACCTTTCTTCCGCAAGTATTCCATGTACTCTTCCTCAAAATCATCATTTTTAATCGGTTTCTCGAAAGCCGGTTCAAATGTTTTTTCATATGTTTCTGTGAATTGCTGACCATCCATTGTCATGAATTCAAACCTATCAGAGATAAATCTGTAGCCACCGGGGATATGTTTGTCTTCTACTCTTTCATAATAATGATGAACCGAGCAATAAGTATGCACATTTTCAAAAAAGAGAAAGTGATTGCCCTTTATAAGAGACTCTAGAAACTCTCCTGACTCCCTGAACAGCATACAATCGAAAAGGGTTAGATGCTTGATCGAGTATAATTTCCCTGTTAGTATCCGAAAAGACTCGGGATGCAGTATTTGATCCAGCCGTGCTTTCATATAAGTGTCAATTGGCCTGTGATACCTTGCTTTACCTGCTGTGAAGAATTTAATATCAGAGTTCTCTCTGTTCACAAAACTTCTGCCGTCATACCGGTATGGAACCCATTCGCCGTCAATATAAAAATCAATGATATCCCCGTTTTTTATTTCTATCTCACCGATATCCCTGCCGCTGAAATAAATCTGCCCATTGAATTCAGAAAGTTTTCCTAATTCTTTACCGAAAGCATCATAGTAATCATAACTCATTATCAATGCCCTCCAACTATTACTGTGCTCCGTTTCCTTTATCAGCTATTAACCCTCATTTATTCAAGATCACTTTGCTTCCCTTTGCCATCGGGGCCTTGCACACTGGACAATCTTTCGATGGCAGTTCCGCTTCCTCGAAGGTTTTTATACGTTGCCATGCGTTGCATTTGTCGCTTGTGCATATCCATGCGAATACGGTTTCCGTTGTTGTCTTTTTTACAGTAGGAGATTTGCTTGCCGTCCCCGGATGTTGTTGACGGGATGGCGGGCTCGTTGTCCGTTTAGGGAAAGCATCCAATATGAACCTTGAAACTGCCGCTTTCTTCCCTCGAAGATAGGCAGGCGAGCTTATCAATAATTCATCTTTGGCTCGGGTGATGGCGACATACGCCAACCGCCGTTCTTCTTCTATCGCGGCCGTGACTTTATCGCGGCCTGAAAGCGTGGTGAACATGTCATTCATTTTATCAGCGTCAAAGATGGAACTATGCGGCATGTTGCCTTCGGATGCACCAATCAGGCAGACAACCGGAAACTCAAGCCCTTTTGACTTGTGAATCGTCATCAACGACACATTATCATTGTTTTCATTATCGTGACATCGGCGATTCATCGCTTTCCGTTTATCTGCAACTTCACCGATAAAGTAAACAAACTCTTCAATGGTAGCAAACCGTTTCGCAGACGATTCCAACTCGTCCAGCGTTTCACGCAGTATTTCTTTGTGGTGCGTCAATTTGTTCCGTTTGTTCGTCTCCAGATATTGATCGTAAAAATTCCGACGCATTCGTTGAATCGCATCAGCCGGTTTCATTGGCATTAGCAATTTGATCAGCTTCAGACGCTCCTTGAGCTTCTCTTTCTGAAAGTCCTTAAGGTCGGGAGATGATATCAAATGGATTAGCGGCCACTTTTTCTTTTGCATCGATTCCTGCTCGTAGATGAATTGCATGCCTTGCTCGCGATTGATGTATAATGTCGGCAATATGCCTTCCATCGCTTCGAACTCTTTCGGATTTAAGGAGAGACGGAAGTGATCGATGAGAGGCTTGACCAACCAATGATCGTAAAACGATTCCTCGCTCCCGTAATCGACGAACGGAACATCGTCCATGACAAATTGCTCGATGATTGCACGGCTATTGCTTGCCGTCCGATACAGGATTGCAAAATCCCCGAAGTTCCGTTTTCCTTGCTTGACTTGATGCAGGATGAGATTTGTAATTATCCCTGCCTCATCGTCTGTATTTTTAGGACGGAGGTATTTCGGCGTCGCCTTGCTTTGCCGGGTTGCTTTCAACGTTTTCTTTTTCCGCCGCATGTTATGCCGGATCACTTCATTGCCGAGCCCGACGATACTGCTTGTTGAACGGTAATTGATATCCAGCGTAACCGTCTTGGCATCATGGTACAATTTGTTGAAGTTCAGAATAAATTCGTTCCTTGCACCATTGAAGGAAAATATGGTCTGGTCGTCGTCTCCGACGATCATCAGGTTCCGGTGCGGCTGAACGATCATCTTGATCAATTCATATTGCACCATGTTGGTATCCTGAAACTCATCGACCATGACGAAAAGAAACCGTTTCTGCAACGCGGCCAACAACGACGGTTTATGCCGAAGCATATTGTAGGCGATCAATAATACATCATCAAAGTCGATTTTGTTGTTTGCAGATTTCCACCGCTCATATTCAGCAAAAATCCGTTTCAGTTCCTTCTCCTCATCGGTCGCTTCTGGCAGGCTGTCCACATTAACCATCTGCATCTTGTACGATGATAGAAGGGACAACAACGATTCCGGCTGATAAGCGTCCTGCAAGCCCATCTCACGCAAAATACGCTTTAGCAGAATATGCTGATAACGGGTTTCGCTCAGGATGTCCTGCGTTACACCATGTTTTCTGATGATTTTTAGGAAAAACGAATGAAACGTTCGGGCTTGTACGGTTGCCGCAATGCTTTCACTCAGTCCGGGCAGTTGTGCGATGCGGTCACGCATTTCCTCAGCCGCTTTATTGGAGAACGTCACCAGCAAAATGTTTTTCGGATTGATGTTGCGAACAGCAATCAAATAGCCTGTCCGGCATACTAAAACAGAAGTCTTGCCTGATCCCGCTCCCGCAAGTGTCAGCAGAGGCCCCTTGAAATGACGCACTGCATGGATTTGCGGTTCGTTCAGATGTATCCCCCGGTTTTCCAGCGTGCGAAAGAATGAAGCTTCGCAGTCGGATGGGGAGATCAGGTCTTTGCTTGTCTTGACTGCTTCAACTTCGGCATTCGGGATTGCTTGGCTTCCCGCTCCGAGCGGTATTGTAAAAAATGTCCGGGTACTCAAACCATCACCTTCATTTTGCTCGCGTGACCTCTACGATACGTTCTTTTCTCCATCTGCTGATCATATCATGGACGGTCAATCCATTGATCAGACGGATCCGCAACGATTCGGCGGCTTCTCTTGCCGCTTTTGTGAAGTTACTCGTCAATATAATCCATGCATCGTAGCAACCGTAAATCTGTTTTCCGGCTTTAAGTCTCAATACAATGTCGTTGCCGACATCCTGTTTCCACCGTTTGCATTGAACAGCGATTTTGTACCCTTCTTTGCCTTTGAGGATTAGATCGACTTCATGATTGCCAGAACCGCCGACTCTCTCTACGGTATATCCTTTGTCTTTGTAGTACATTTCCATGAGACGTTCAAAATCGGTATCAATATCAGCATCGATGATTTCCGCATCCGTCAATTTGCGTTTTGTTTTGGAGACGGTATGTTGTTTTGCTGGTGCTAGAGCTTTCTGCTTGGTTGATGGTCGAGCGGAAGCTTTAGTATTTTTTGCGGATTTCCTTTTATTTCGTGTCCATAAAGCACCGAGAATTTCCGTCGCGAGTATAGCTGTGAGCGGAAAAATGATCAGGAAGCTCCAGTGCAGTCCGGGAATGATGTAGAAGTACAAAACCAAACCCAATATCCCGAAAAGTCCGCGAAGGAAGTTTGCAATTTGCCAGCCTTCCGAATAGTACGTTCTAGCCATGATGAATCTCCCATGTCACACGCAACCTCCTTGATTTTACCACAACTGTATGGGTCTTTGTTCCTGTTTTTCTGCAATATATTGAACCTCATCGGTTTTTGTAACGTGAAGTGGTGGTTAATTTGTCAATCCATCTTGTTTCCTGTCCACAATACAGTAAAAAAATTCGGATACTTATCGGGCAACGATGTCTGTATTGCAAGTCAACAAGAGAAAAGAGCCGAACCGACAGGCCCAGCCCTCATCTCAAAATTAAAGAAATTTTTTCGTCACTTCAATGAGCTTATCTTTATGATTCATGAGATCAGATGGAGCGTTGATATTGTAGGTGGTCTTGTCATCGTCGTTAAATTGAACATACTTATTAGGGCCATTCATGCCGAGACGACAAATCCACTTTCGGATGCTATTATCAAGCAAAATATTGAAGTAACTTAAATTATCGCGATAATTGACCCTCTCCGGAGATACTATCTCCTTTAGCAACACTTTTGCAGTTATGTAGCCTTCAAGTTCTTCCTCAGTTGTTACGATTTGTGGGGCGTCTGATTTCTCAACTGTTGTGGCCGCTTCTTCCACTGAAGTTGATACAGGCTCGGTATTCGTAGTAGCGATTGCCGCTTTAAGCTTGTCATTAAGCAAGTCATTAACGAGTTGCTTAAATGATTTCTTCACCAAACCATTAAACTTTTCAAGTACCTGTTTTGTTTTCTTACCTTGGTAAAAGTCAGACAGAATAAACGAAACAAATTCATCACTTGGATTTTCGAACTGCTGGGATAAAAATTGTTTGATTTCATTTGTGTATTTAAGCTCCGATGCTGTTGTAAGGATATCATCAACATTGAAGTTATCCTTACGGAATTTATAAAGCTCAGCAACTTGATTGTCGCGAATATCAAAGAGGTTAAATTCAAAGAATGGAGCGGAGTCCATCTTGTTTTGCTCTTCTAAATCTGTATAGAACTTATAGACAATTCCATTTGTCAGAATTGCAAATTTTGCTTTTGTGGTACCGAAGTAACGGAAAAGCTGGGAATCGTGCTTTTCAAGCTTTTCATTGATTGCCTTTGCTTCTATGAGGATGATCGGGGAACCATTCTGTAGTATGGCGTAATCAACTTTCTCGCCTTTCTTAATACCGACATCTGCAACAAACTCGGGTAGAAACTCTTCGGGATTAAATACATCGTACTCTAAGGCTTGAAAGAACGGCATGATAACAGAAGTTTTCGTAGCTTCTTCTGTGGTTATGCTCTCTTTCATCTTTTGTACTCGGTTGGATAAGGATTTGAGTTTTTCATTTAATTTGTCCAAGTTACAATCCTCCCTCTAAATCATTAATCATCTCTGAAAATCAGACGAGCATAATATGGTATAATTTTACTACATAAAATCGTTGTTAGTTAAGAAAAAGTTTAATGATAATATATTGCTTTCAAGTCTGCTAATTTACATCTATCGAACCGGAATCAAAATTGTAACCTGAATTGGGAGTGGAATCGAAAAAAATTGTATTCCCCGGCTCGGTATCGCCTAACACAAGCATGAATCCCTATAAAACAAGCCAAAAGCCACGGTTTCAACCGATGAAGGAGTACTTACGGAAAATCAATCATCTATATATCGTCAAAATTAATAAATTGTAACGTAGCAATGGCCAATAAAAAGCAGAACTTGTTTTGAATCGGCTCGTGAAGTTCTATACAGCGTTGACAGTGAGTTGAGTAACGCCTACATCCATCCTTTTTTATGGGCGTACCATCCAAACCAGATAATTCCGGCTAAAAGTAAAGTGAGGAATGGAGCTATTCTTAAACAATAAAGCACGAAGCGAAGCAGGTAGCATGTAATCCATAATCCGAAGATGTACAGCGGCCACGTATAGACGTGCTCATACCAGAACGAGCCTGTTGCTAACCGCGGCTTCAACCAGTAAATGCCGATAGGATACAACACAGCCATCAAAAGAATCATCAAGCATCCGAGATTTCCAGCGGTGTCTGAATTCCGTTCCTCCTTGACACCAAACAGCTTCTTCAACCCATATTTAAAGGCTTCACCTAAAAGTAATTCGAGAAATTTAGCCACCCAAATCCCGCCTTTCGGCCATGTTGTTTTCGCAGTAAAAAGGGAGCACGGCGGCTCCCAATGAATTGATTATGAAATCTACATACAGGTTGATGCGGCGGATTGCATTGCTGTTTTTAGCGTAGAGAATGACATTACAGTTATTGTCGAAGCTGATTTTATCGATCTTCGTGATTGGCAACCCATCATTGTATGTCAGGTTTTTGCCGTCTACAAACGTAGCAATTCGTAGATCTCGCCCCACTGGTCAAGTAAAACTTGCCGTCATGCGAGGTGACGCTGTCAAACGGCGTGTTTTCGTATTCCACGATCTTATCCACCTTAAGCGGGTAAAACTGGACGCTGTAGAGTTTACTGCGGCCAAAGACAAACACTTTGTTGTCGGAAGCGATTGCCGCCGCGACAGGAGCGTAGCCGTAATAATCGGATATATCGATTGCTTTTTAATCCGAACTGCTGGCAAGCAATTCAGCTTGAGCAGAAAATTGCCCCTGCAAAATGTTCGATTCATGGGCACCTGTTAGACCATAAATTACAGAGCGAGCATCAGGGAAAGCGATGAAGTCAAAGTACCGTCCTGCCTGTAGCCCATACGTGGTCATGCTGACGCCGGACGAAATATCATAAATGACTGAGACGTTCCAGTATATCGACGGCAAATAAACATTTGATGCCAAGTACAGCTTGCTGTTGGCATAATCATAAGCTAGCTTCATCGGCGTTATATTCGTGTAATCGTAGTGCGAGACCTGACTGCCGTTTTTGGAGCACCCCTACTTCGGCTATCGGCGTATGACGAGATTCCTTCGGGATCAGGGTTTTGAGATCAATCGTAAGCGCGTACGCCGGCTTATGCAACTCATGGGCCTCGAAGCAATCTATCCGAAGCCAAACTTGAGCAAACGCCTCCATGCCAAGTACACTGTCAAGACCGATTGAAAATTCCTCAAAATAAACGGTTGAAAATTCCTCAGTAAGAGCGAGAGAGGGTCCCCCTAGGGGGACGACGCGGCAATCGAATTAACCGGTTTGTGCCGGTTTGTCACTTGCTGGTTCAGGTCTGAAGAAGCCGGCTTCTCCTGATGCTCGATAAACCGCAGGGTGGCCAGATCCCGAATGCGGCGTTCATCGATGGACGGCTGGAATCCGAAATCGAATTGGTCCAGCGTCTTATGGAAAGGCAGATAGGCCATTCGCGTTTTCATCCGGATAAACCGTTCCCGTTTGGCCGCAAGCTCCTCCTGCAGCAGCTTGTCCAAAAACTCCAGATACGATATATTGTGTTTAGCCGCTTCTTCAGCGTGGGTATGGAGGATTTCCGGTATCCGGCTCCATCCGAACTGCTGGAAAGCGTCCTGGAGGCGTTCCTGCTGGATCCTTGCACGGTCACCGCCTCATTCAGGAGCTGCTCATAGACGGACAAGTCGCGTTCGGCCACTTCGGGGGTCGCTTGACGAACCATTCGGGGCATGGATTTGGGGACCTTATGCTTACCTGTGGTTCGAAGCCCTTCGAAGTGTTTTTTATTGATGACACACTGCTGCTTTCCGTGCGATTTCGGGTGCTCCGCGATGAGCTGATCCCCGCTGAATATGCGGATCCGGCCGTTCTTCTGGTCCTGAATATGTACGGTTTGGCCTACCCAAAGAAAAGGTACGGAATAGCGGTTATTCCCGTACGAAACCATCCCGTCGGTCGAGACTTTCCGCGCATGCCGGTCCACTTCTGCAAAAGGCATCCGGTTGATCGGTTTGAGCTTTCCGCGGACAAACGGACGTATGGTACTTCAAGGGTGGTCCCATGCACCCGGACATTGGCAACCGTGTCCAGCCAGTGACGGACCTG
>NZ_KB899814.1:54462-139198 GCF_000378425.1 Cohnella laeviribosi DSM 21336
CAAACTTGAGCAAACGCCTCCATGCCAAGTACACCCGCCCATATCTGCTTCGCGGCTTAAAAATTGACCGTCCGAATCAGGTCTGGGGTATCGACATTACGTATCTGCGGATGGGCAAGGAATTCATGTACCTATTCAATATCATCGACTGGTACAGCCGCAAAGTGATCGACTATGAGCTGTCCAGCACGCTCGAGAAAAGCTTTGTGCTGAAGTGCCTCAAACGCGCATTCAGCCGCTGCAAGCCGGAAATCATAAACAGCGACCCTCGCTCATGCCGATCTCAAATCCAAGAACTTCCCGGTCACCGGTTTTCCGGATGCCGATGGCCACGACAAGCGCCATGCTGCGTACCCGGCCGCCCTCGCGTACTTTCGGGAACGTGGCATCCAACCAGACATACGGAAATTGTCCCTCGAGCGGGCGTTCCTTAAAGCCCACTACGACATCATCGAGCTCTTTGCAAATTCGGGAGACTTCGCTTTTACTTGTCAAGACCGATTGAAAATTCCTCAAAATAAACGGTTGAAAATTCCTCAGTAAGAGCGAGAGAGGGCGTCCCCCTAGGGGACGGCGCGGCAATCGAATTAACCGGTTTGTGCCGGTTTTTCACTTGCGGTTCAGGTCTGAAGAAGCCGGCTTTTTTCTTTTCCTTAATGCGGTAGCTCTCCCCATTAATGTTGTTCGTGGTCGAATGATGAAGCAGACGGTCCAGAATGGCAGTTGCCAGCACGGAGTCTCCAAATATCTCACCCCACGAACCGTAAGATTTGTTGGAGGTGAGAATGATGGAACCCGTTTCATAGCGTTCCGAGATGATTGGGAAGAAAAAATGCGCTGCAGTATCCTCCATCTTCCGGTACCCGATCTCATCGATGATGAGCAGATTCGGCTTGGTGAAGATCTTCATTTTCTGTTTAATCGTGTGGTTCTGGTGCGCCTGTTGCTGCGTCGTCTGGATCATGTCATGGGAAGTGATGAAATAAACGGTGTACCGCTGCTTAATCGCCTCCAGCGCCAAGGCAACGGCCAGATGGGTTTTCCCGACTCCAAGCGGTCCTAGAAAGATCAAATTCTCCTGATGCTCGATAAACAGCAGGGTGGCCAGATCCCGAATACGGCGTTCATCGATGGACGGCTGGAATCCGAAATCGAATTGGTCCAGCGTCTTATGGAAAGGCAGATGGGCCATTCGCGTTTTCATCCGGATAAACCGTTCCCGTTTGGCCGCAAGCTCCTCCTGCAGCAGCTTGTCCAAAAACTCCAGATACGTTATATTGTGTTTAGCCGCTTCTTCAGCGTGGGTATGGAGGATTTCCGGTATCCGGCTTCCATCCGAACTGCTGGAAAGCGTCCTGGAGGCGTTCCTGCAGGATCATTGCACGGTCACCGCCTCATTCAGGAGCTGCTCATAGACGGACAAGTCTTAGTTCCCAAGTTCTAACGCTGGATCCGAGCAGACCATGGCGGACGAGACCGCCGGCGTGACGATCTTCCCCCGAGGCCCCCCCTCACTCGACCAGTTCCATGGGAGGGGGCGGTTCCGCGCTTGCATAAACTTCGCGAAAGGTTCCCAAATACAAACATTTACGATTAATAAAGCAACACCAAGGGATTAAGCTTCATTGTTAACCCCCAAAATACACTGAAAAAGTTTTACCCATACTCCTATTGTCGATTCGTCAATTTGTTTAGACGCTCTCTCTCGAAGCAATTGTGTTTTAGTACGTTGTGCAAGCTCTACCTTCCAACCTTTTTGCAATTCTATATTATTTGACGAAACATATGCCTCAATCTGCTGTACTATCGGAATACCTGGTCGAACAACATCAATGAATTCTTCTTCCAAATCTGCTGGTCTCGGTAACATTCGTGTAACGACGTTAGCCAAGAAATCAAGGGGTATAAAATCCTCAATTTCCGCATTTTCCAATTCAACATAATCGTTCACAACAATGACGTTGTTAGGACTTGATTCGAATATGCCTTCTTTTAACTTCTTAGCCCCACTCAATCCTTGAGCATCGCCGTCAAGCAACACGAAAGGTAGTGTTTGCTCTCTCCCGGTAATAATGGATACTACTGCTGTAATACCCTTGACACCTCCAGCAGGTATAAAGACAATTTCTCGATTGGGGAGAATCAACCCTTTACCTATAAGAAAGTTTTTAATAGCGCTTAAATAATATTGATCTGAGGTTCCCTCAACGATAACGCTTATACAACCTTGCAATAAAGTATCTGATACCGAAAGCCCTAACGCAGCATGAACTGGATAAATAGATTGCGTCTGCTTAATTTGCCCTTCTGCCGCCCGCAGGTTAGCAGAAACAGCAGTTGAACCAGTCGAATCTATGTAAACCGCCTTCACTCTGTCTAAATGATTTGGATCAACCATAAACGGTGAGTGTGTTGTATATAAAATTTGATTTGTTTTTGAGAGGTTATCAAAGAAAGCAAACAAGTCTCTCTGTGCAATTGGATGCAATGAATGTCCTGGTTCGTCGAGGAGTAGAATAGCTCCTTTGTGTGACGATTGACTTTCTACTAAGAATACAAGATAAAAACTAAGAAACCATTGCAGTCCAGTACTCCTGCTCTCCAACTCTATATCCTCTGGTCTCTTGTCATCCGATACCCATATACGAAAATGGTTACCGTCAGCTTGAAATCTAAAACGATAATCTCCTTGTTTCCACCATTCTCGAAATCTTGATGTTAATTCTGTAGAGGCAGATTGGAGTAAAACATCTCTTTCCTTCTTCTTCTCTGCTACTGCTTCTATTTGCTCCTGTGTAGGAGATGACCCTTGTGGAAAGTCTTGTCCCAAATCCAATATTTCTTGGGGCTTTAACTTTACAAAATTGAAAAGAACTTTCAAGGTTCTGGCTTTCGCAGCTTCCTTTACACCAAGGTCACTCCGATTCATGTTTTGAATTACGTGCGGTAAATATATCTCAGAATCAAGATTCCCATAGTTAGAATAATATACGAAAGTGGGCAAATTATCTAAGATCAGATTAATTACTTCTTCGTTGTCCGTCGGCTCCGGTATATTAACCGCTTCAATAAACTCATCAATTTCATCTATTAACTGCCCAAACCTAGGTGATATTGAAGAACGCCTTGCAGCCTTAGTTAAATCAATCTCATTAAAAATTGTCTTAATTTGAGTGAGCACTGTTAGACCAATTGATGGCTCCGTAATGCCCTCCAGTAATGTAAGTGCAGTAGATAGTACATGTAAAATGCTTTCCTTCAGCGGCTCATCAGCCTTAATTGTGGTCGGGATTTCATTAATATTTTGTATGGTCTGTACAATCAAATCACGGATAGTCTGAGTTTTAGGTTCCGTTGGTCCCTTCGCTTCTGGAAACCCTACGTAGTACTCTCCATCAAAATCTCTTTTCACAATGACCTGATTAATTTGCTCTCTTGGCAATCTTGTAATCGCTGAGATGGTCCCACTTAATTCGTCCGAGAGTTGAAATCTAGCCTGAATAAACACTGGCTTCTTTTTTTGCGCACGAATGATGTGATATTTGTCGCGTGGATAATCTTGAATTGGGTTAATCTCACCGTCTTTTGCCGGATTTAGCTTCCATAATGGTACAAGCAAATTTGTTTTTCCTGATTCATTAGTGCCTATAAATGCTGTGACATCATTGGTATTTATCCACCCGCTATCCTCAACTGATCGAAATTGTGTTACACGGAAACTTATTAGCTTCATTTGTACGCCCCCTTTAATAACACAAAGGAAGTTATTGAAATATCTTAATTTTACACAATTTCCTTTTATTTAACTAGAATTAATAGCAAAAACCTCAAATAAACATTACACGTTGAAACATGATTCATATTCATAGTTACAATCGATTTTCACGAGTCTGTCTGCGCGACGATCTTTCAACGAAATAGCTCCCACGAACTTTCCGCTCCCCGTGCGCGGTTAATGCCAAAAATTTCGCCTCATTTATGATACGGTTCACCGTATCTATTGATAGGGTAAACTAAACAGAAAAGGAGGGGCAAAATTTCCGCCTCTCCTTAAATTATGTGTATGTGTTAATTTGTCGCTGTGATTACTCTCCAAGGCTAGCATTTAGCTTACGGAGCATTTCAAATGTGTTCATATAATCAACCCCCATAGCTCTACAGGCATTAGGGATCAAAATTCTTCTCCTAGCATCCCTGCTATACTGTTCTTGAGTAACTACAACACAATTATACGCTTTAGCAAAAGCAACTACCCAGCTGTCCGCAACATCTGCAAACTCTGTTTTGGCATAGTCATGATATTGATTTTCTCCCATAGACCAGTCAATTAACTGACGATATGCTTCGAATACTTCTTCATTTTCAGTCGAGGCAAACCAGTGATCAAATTCCGAGAGTGCCCACTTATTTAAGGCATCTTCTTGGCCTGAATTCATCAGCTCATCCTTAACTCTATCAATACTTACTATATGACCTCTATCTGCTAACTCCAACAGGACACGCCAAAAACAAGGTGCGATGTCAAAGGCATAGTACCTCCTGTGTGCTTCGACTAGAACATTAGTATCTAAAACAAATCTTAATGATTCTGTCATGAATACACCTCAATTCCAAGGTGTTTCGCATACTCCGCAAAGGTATCTCCTTTAAGGCCTGTCAGTCTATATGCTTCGTTATATTGCAAACGCCCTTCCTTTGCACTTGTAAATACAGCTTCCGCAAAACGCCGGCCAATTCGGAAGTGTTGGTTGAAATAGAAGTTACCCCCACCTTCACCATCTTGAGCTTGTTTACGCTCAATTTCCATCCATGCACGATAAAAATCAAAAAACTCATCTCTAGATATTAACATCAAGTCTAATGCTCTTCGAGCTGTTACAATGCTGCTCACCTTGAAATGTCTTGCCAAAAGGTTGAACCGATCAGGGGCATTATTGATACCCTCCCATACCGATCTCAACTCATCTTCTGGCACGAGAAATTCTGCTGCTGTTTGATTACAAGCTTGCTCAATCTCTTTATCAGAAGGCTGTAAGTTAGAAAGATCAAAGGCTGCACTTGCCCCGAACCAGATGTGAGCTAATTCATGAGCAATCGTAAACATCTGAGCAGCCTTGCCATCAGCTCCGTTAATAAATATTAGCGGGGCATATTCGTCCACAAGTACAAAACCCCTGAATTCATTCACATCCAGCTTCCTGTGAGTGTTATTCCCTACTATTCCATTTCTAACAACCAAGATACCTATATTTTCGATTTTAGTCAGTAACATTTGGAGAGCTTCCTGCCAACTTCTACAGTCTGCTGCCCAACCATTTTCAATTTCCAGAGTCCTTCTAATATCTTGGGCCACGTCCTTGGTTTTATCCGTCAATTGGCAGGATCCAACATAGGATAGCGGCTCTTGACCCATATCCAATAAATAATCACGCATCCATGCTTGCCGTCGCTGCATCATCTGAACCGTTTCCAACAAGTCAGGACTTGGTTTAGAAGCATAAGTATCGTCAATTGTTCTGTAATGTGGAATAGGCAACTGTATTTGTGGTGGTTTAGATAAAAAGAAAAACCCGAGTGGTGTGGAAGTGGCTTTAGCAAGCTGTTCCAGCTGTTTTAATGTTGGTTGTGTTTCATTGTTCATCCAACTCATCAACTTCGGGAACTTCTTTTCAATCGTCTCAGCTATATCTGCACGTTGTAAAGCCCATCGAATCACTTCCGGGTTCACTGCAACTCTTGCCACTTCCGCCACCTCCTTTTTAGTTCATTTTATGCTATTTCATTGGTATTTGGAATTACAATTTTTAGCTGTAGCTATTCAACCAATATCACCGATTAACAAATTCCAGCAATATTATGCCCAAAGATTAATTCAAGCCTTCACAATTTCCAACAACTTCTCATAGCTATTCACAATATCGTACTTCAGCTGTCCTGTATTCAGCTTAGCAAAGTGTTTCCGGGCACATTCAATCTTCGCCTTTTCCACTTCCCGTAGTTCCATGGATTCCATGGAGCCTTTCGTCTCCGCGATGAAGTAAATGTACTTCACATCGCCTTCTCTGAACACAATCGCCCAGTCCGGGTTGTAATTGCCCATCGGTGTCGGGATAAAAAATCCCCGCGGCAGCTTGGCATACACTCGAACTTCATTGCTGACATCAAGCTCTTTAGCAAATGCACGCTCGATCTTGGAATCCGTCACGACATAGTCGTAAACGTGCTTCTCAACCGGAATCGCATTTTCCCCTAGTTTCCCTGATAATGTATTTTTCGTAAATACGTCCGCTTCGAATTTATCATTGAGAACATCATAAGTGATGGACTCAATGATTGTCGTCGCTTTCTGCTCGTTGATCAGCTTGGCAGCTCGAAGCATGAATTCTTCGGGGTTTACGCGGAACTGTAAGAATGTCGCTTCTTTGATTCCCGTTAAAATGGCTACGATCGTCTTTCTCGTCAGCCGCGTTTCGTCCATGAGCTTTCCGACCAGATCATATTGCACCCGGAAATCCGGTTTCACTTCCACAACCTCAGTCTTGGTTTCACGCGTTTGAAAGGCTTCCCCCGATTTTAACTGTTGTTGGGACTCAATTCGATTCATTTCGCCATGCCTGATTGCATATCGGATCGCAGGCACTTGTAAATGGTTGTCCAACGCCCACACACACTTTTTCACAAGTTCTTCGGAGTCAAATTTGACGGTATACACGGATTTGCGATTAATTTGGTTCCAAAGCTCTTGAAATTCCTTTTTATAAAAATTGTTATTGACCATAACGGAAGCAATATTACGGTTCCGTTCATTATCCGCCAGATTCGATTTGCCCTCTACATAAATCGACTTAACCAATTCGACCAACGGTTCCTGAAAGTCCGTCAATTCCTCAGGAAGTTTGAGCCCCTGATTTTCTACAGCGTTAAAATAAACATCCGTCAAATTGTACTGATCATCCACATAATCATTTTTAATAAACGTGTACAGTAACTTGCTTGCTAAGGTATCTTCTAATTTCAATTGCTCGCCGCGTGCATTGTTCAACACTTTATCCAAGAAGAAGTCGCGATCTGCTTTGCGTGGACGATCGGACAACGTTTCAGCGATTTCGTTTTGCAGCTGTTTCGCAAACTGCTCGTACGATTCACTGGCGATGACGGTCAGCACATTAATTTCATGAACATCGATACCCGATACACTCGAATCCATCCGTTCACCATTCTGATTGACACAAAGCCGGAGTCCCCGCCCGACTTCCTGACGTTTCTTAATGGTGGAATCGCTATGTTTCAGCGTGCAAATCTGAAACACATTCGGATTATCCCAACCTTCTTTAAGAGCAGAGTGGGAGAAGATAAACCGGGTTGGTTCCGCAAAACTTAGCAATCGTTCTTTATCCCGCATAATCAGGTCATACGCATCTGCATCATCGGAGTCGGTCTCTCTAGCCGATACCTTCGGATCGACATAACGATTGCTTTTCTTATCGATCGAAAAGTACCCTTTATGCGTTTCTTTCACTCGTATCCGATTCAAATATTGGATGTATGGATCATCGGTAAACAGCGACAATTGCTCATTGAGCAAAGCGGTGTATTCTTCCTCAAACATATCTGCATAGATGCCGTTTAATTCCGAACCATCCTTGTCATATTGGCGGTATTTCGCAACTTCATCGATGAAAAAGAGCGATAATACTTTAATCCCTTGATGAAACATCGCCCGTTCCTTCTCGAAATGCGACTTAATCGTTTCCCGAATCTGAATCCGACGGAAATGCAGTTCTCCTACATCTCCCTGAACGTCACCAGCGTATAAAGTTACACCGTTAATGAAGCTAATGCTGTTGTTTTGTCCGTTAATTTCGGACACTTTGTATCCCTTGTACTGCTCAAGTTCACCGGACAATTGGTACAGATCATCGTTCTGACTGATTTTTTGCGTTTTTCTTGCAAGGCCCGTTTTTGTCTTCACTTCGAATTCCAGCCGGGCCACCGGAGCCTGCTTCGTGCTCACATCGATGCCTTCCAGATACAGATAGCTGTCCGTGCCGGTTGTTCCTTTGGCCGAAATCCCCTTCACGCTGATTTTTTTCACCAGCTTTTTGTTGTATGCATCCAGAGCGTCGAGCCGATACACTTTGTTATAATCTTCACGATGCGTCGCCGAATAACGCAAGGTAAACAACGGATTGAATGCCTTCAGGGATTCTTTCGTCTGCTTGCCTTCAACCGATTGCGGCTCGTCAATGATCAGGATCGGATTCGTGCTCGCCAGAACGTCAATCGGTTTACGGCTGTTGAAGTCATCCAGTTCCATGTAAATCCGCCTTGCATCTTTTCCTCTCGCATTAAAGGCTTGCGAGTTGATAATCATGACATTGATCCCGGCGTCGCTGGCAAATTTCTCGATATGATGCAATTGCTTCGAATTATACACAAAGTATCGTGCCTTCGTGCCGTATTCGGACATGAAGTGATCTTCCGTGATCTGGAACGTCTTGAGCACACCTTCACGAATGGCGATAGAAGGAACAACGACAATAAACTTGCTCCATCCGTACTTTTGATACAGTTCAAACATGGTACGGATGTAAGTGTAGGTTTTGCCTGTCCCGGTTTCCATTTCGATCGTCAGATTATATTTGCCCTCAAGCTTTTCGGAGATTTTCAGACCGTTCTTCCGTTGCACCGTTTGGATGTTTTTCAAGATTTCTTGATCAATCAATTGAATGGTGTTGTTCTTGAATCCGATATTTGCTTGTTCGGCATTCGCGAGATCATCCATGACCATTTGTTCCGGCTTTTGTCTTCTGCCTCGGTCAAGTGTAAATCGGGACAACTCATTAGGCTGCCCCTCAAAGCAATCCACGATACTTTTTACGGCGTCCAACTGAAACTGCTGATGTTTGAATTTGATCTTCAATTTGAGCTCACCGCCTTACAGCACTTGGATTTCTGTGCCCGGAGAGAGCATTTTGAACAATTCTTCCACATTGATGCGTGCGGAATCATTTTCAAAGGAACTATCGCGGAATACAACCCGAAGCGGTTTTTCCGCTGCAATTTGTTTAATGACGGATTCCGATACGTTGTCATCAAAACATGCAATTAAAGAGTTTCCGGCGACGTAATGGACGGTCTTCCCTTCAATCTGTTTCGTTTCCATAGGCAACGAAAGCTCAAGGCCGAGTTCCAGCATGACCTGGATGAGCAAATCTTCCCCGGTACGATCTTCTTTGATATTGGAGGTGAGATCGAATATGTCCCCCTGCTTCAGCTTGTCCGGTGCATAGTAAACGTCCTTCATGTTCGAAGAGTCCACCCGGAACACCCGGAAGCCGTAATCGATGTCGGCACCGGTTTCCTCCTTGATCTTTTTCGCGGCACGGCGGATGCGTTCTTTGCCGATGTCACAGATATTTTTGTAACCTGCTTTATAAGCTTCGGAAGTTTCGTTTGTTTCTTCGGGTAATTGAACCATAATAAATTTACGATTCCCCTGATCTTCTGCATTAAGTTGCATTACTGCGTGAGCGGTTGTTGCCGAGCCAGAGAAAAAGTCGAGAACAATGTCATCTTTCTGGGGTGCAGTAGTTATTTCTAATATCTTTTTAATCAATCTTGTTGGTTTCGGGGTATCAAAAAAAGAGAACCCATCAAATAGTTTTTGCTGCTCCTTAGTACCTTCAGTTGTAGTACCACATCTAGTACCATCAAACCATGTGTTTTCTACTGACCCAAATTGTCGTTTCTCATTATAAAAAACCTTCAATTGCGGTCTGCTCTCACCGTTTTTTCCAAATATGATTCTATTGTCCGCCAGTAATTTTTTATAATTCTCTTCTTCAGTCCTCCAACATCTTCCGCTCGGTGGCCAAAATTCCTGCCCCGTGTTTGGATTAACTATCTTATAAGTTAGATTAGGCCTTACATTCGGTGCATCAAAAGGATCTGCCTTCCATTTGCCTCGCGGGTCATTATCTGGATTTTCAAACTTGCTTTCATCCAACGGGAGAGGATAAAATGCAAACGTCTTTTCCTTAAACCATGAATTTATATTTGATTCCTTGAGTCTTCTATTTTCTTGCCTACGTACCTTTGCGTAAACGATGATATACTCATGACTAGTACTCAAGTCAGTGTCATTTTGAATTGATTGCCTTGATTGCCAAGGAATTGCTGTAATAAAGTTGTTCGTTCCAAAAATTTCATCACAAATTTTTTTCACATTATCGAATTCATTATCATCGATACTGATAAATATTGCTCCATCATCTTTTAAGAGATTCCTTGCAATTTTTAATCTAGAATAAATCATAGTCAACCAATCACTATGGAACCGCCCATTGGACGATGGATTGGGAACCAACCGCATACCTTCTTCATTGATTTGTCCCGACTCTTCAAGATACTCTTTCGTATTCTTTTTGAAATCATCTTTATAAATGAAATCGTTTCCCGTATTGTATGGGGGGTCTATATAGATAATTTTAACTTTGTTCAGATACGACTCTTGCAACAGCTTTAATACTTCAAGATTATCACCCTCGATGTAAAGATTTTTAGTATTTTCCCAATCGACACTATCCTCTTTAATCGGTCGCAATGTTTTGTCGATAGGCGAATTAGCAGTAAGGATTGCCTCTTTCTTCCCCGGCCACGTCAATTGATACCGTTCCTTTTCACCTTCAACCAGGACATCGGAAAGTTCCTGCTTCAACAAATCAAAATCGACCGCACGCTTGATTTTTCCTTTTTCATCTCTGGCTTCGGTAATCACGTTGGGGAACAACTCTGCAATCTTGTCGATATTGACTTGAGTCAAATCGACTGACTTCATCGTCAATTTTTTCATAAGTACGCCTCCGATTACTCATCGAGTAGTTGTTTCAGTTCTTTTCGTTTCCGTTGTAGTTCCATGTTCAATTCAACCTTCTTGTTGAATTGTTTTTCAGCCCGCAGTTTGGACTCTAGCCGTTGGCATTCTTGCGTAAGCTTATCAATATGGGCTTGTCGCTCCAAAACCGCTGAAAGTTCAATTTCCGGCTTCATCTTAATGGGAAGCAGTTGACGGATGATGTTCTCGTAAACAGCCTTCAGATCAAGTCCTTGAAAGATGTTCAGCTCGATACTCTCCACCGGCTGCCAGTCCGTCTCATGGTAGGAACGAATGACAGACCGATTGTCGTCGGTCTGATTTCGCTCTTTATATGCGATGGCGAGCTTGGCCTGACCATCATATATCAAAACATGCAGAATGGGATAAGGGATCGCCTTATCTATACTCCGCAGCAAGTCAAGGGAGTATGTTTGCTCCTTCAAATGAATCTCGAATATCTGAAATTCTTCAATATCTTCTTTCGGTTCAAGTCGAATCGTGTCTTTGGAGAGCTTGTGCTTCCAGATGATCGATTCGACTTGTTCAGTAAACAGTTCCTTAAGATGATGATTTGCTCGCAGCTTCTCATAAAATTTGTTCTTCGGAATTTTACGGTTTACAAGCGTGCTTGATGGCAATTGAAACATCACGCATTCACCTGCCTGATAACGACAAAGGTGATGAGTTCAAAGTCCTCAAGCCCTTTAATCGAGTCTATAAGTGCTGTCGTGCCTCCCGAACTGAACAAGCTATCCAGATCGTTTTCTTCTTTCACCTGTACAATCGAGCGGATGGTCTCTTCCAACAGCATGGAATACATGTCCATCTTTTTGCCGTCTTTCGTCGCTTGATTGAAGCTGCGGCAAGCATCCATCATTGGTTCGGATTGGCCTCTGCACAGAGCTCGCAGGATATCAAGTGTCTTTTTGACATCCATATGATTGGTGACGACTTCACCATCTTCGCTCATGTAGACGAGATAGAAGGGATGTAACCGGTTCTGCTTGTCGGGATTCAGTTCCTCATTAACGTTGCGAAGAACAAAGATGACGCCGGGCTTTGCTCCCTTCTCTTCGTCAGCAGCCACAACCGCATGCAGTCCGCTCGGAACGGTATCAAGTTCTCCGTTCTCCTTTACATAGTTCACCAAGTCCATGCGAAAATCGTTCAGGCCCAAATCGGTGATGGAGACGCCCGTGTTCATATCATCCAGATCGACGACTTCCTTCTGTAAACGATGAAGTTGCTGCTTCCGATATTCCAGATCGCTGGATTGATTGAACAGAACGTTATCATCGCCGGTTGCCGTCATATCCATGATGACCATGCGATTCTCGACCCTTTCTTTCAACTGTATGTATTCATCCAGCGTCATGTTGGGCCAGAAGTTCACCAATTGAATTTCCTTGTTCTGCGAACCGATCCGGTCTATTCGGCCAAATCGTTGAATAATCCGCACTGGATTCCAGTGAATGTCATAGTTGATAAGATAGTCGCAATCTTGCAAGTTTTGCCCCTCAGAAATACAATCGGAAGCAATGAGCAGATCAATCTCGCCTTTGACATCCGGCATGGTCAGATTCTTCTCCTTGGATCGAGGCGAGAAGCAAGTCAGCAATGTGCTGATGTCATTCCGCAAACCAGCGGTGTTTTTGTTCTCATCGCTGCCGACGATTTTGGCCGTGTCGATATTGTACTTCGCCTTCATGTACGCAGATAAATGCGTGTACAAGTACGCCGCGGTATCCGTGAACGCACTGAAAATGATGACTTTGCGGTTGCCGGGATTGATCGGATGATTGATTTTATGATCAATCACCTGCTTCAACGTGTTTAGCTTAGCATCATGTTCAGGCGTTACTTTCTGCATTTCGGTCAGCAAGGCGGAAAGAATGTTGTGATCATTCATCAAATCTTCTTTCCAGCGAAGAACATCCATATCGGACAAATTGATCTTGATTGTATCCCCGATGCTGAAATCATCGTCCAACCAGTCGTCATCGTCAAGATTGGCATCCTCAATATCGGTATAACCTACAGCATCGGACTTCCCGCTTCGCTCGAATGCTTCGATTTGCTGAAGCGTCTGATCGATTTTGGAGACAATCTTGGAAAGGGTCAATCGGAACGACTCCACCGAACTTTCCAGGCGTTTCAGCAGGTTGATCCGCATCAAAATCTGCAGACTGCCTTCGCGATCCATCTGCCTGAAGTTCCCGCTCCCGCCCCTTACGCTGGTGTCATACAACTCTTCATAGAAACGCAGTCGGCTCGGTTGAATATATTTGAATGGTGCATAGATGCCGAGATTGATTCTGGACAATTCTATAAAAATTTCATTATACCCGATAACATCCGCTCTGTCGGTCAAATCGCAAAACTTCGAGAGAGGCGGCAGCCGTCTGGGGAACTCGCCGATCTCCTCCGCTTTGTAATACTTCTGGATATGCTTGCGTGACCGGGCGATCGTCAAGCTGTCCAACAGTTCAAAAAAGTCGAAGTCGAGCATACCAAGAAGCGTCTCCGTTGTACGTTCAGCAACATCCATCTTAGACCACTGGTTAAACGCGGACTGGGCTCGTTTGAAGATGTCGTTAATCCCCCGCTCCGTGCCCAACTTGCTGTTGATTTCCTCTGGATTTCCTTCATAAGCCAAGGCAAGCTGGTTGCGAAGATCCATGAACTTGTTGTTCACCGGAGTAGCGGAGAGCATGAGCACTTTCGTTTTCACGCCGCTTTTTAACACTTTCCGCATCAACTTCTGATACCGCGTCTCTTTATCTTTCTTGGCTTCGTTGTTGCGGAAGTTATGCGACTCATCAATGACGAGCAGATCGTAATTACCCCAGTTCAACCGGTCAAGCGGGATATCGTTTGATTTGCCTCTTTCCCGCGATATGTCCGTATGGTAGAGTACATCGTAACGGAATCTGTCGGCATACAGGATGTTGTTGGTTACATTCTGTTTATAGGTAAGCCAGTTGTCGCCGAGTTTCTTGGGACATAGCAACAATACGGACTTGTTGCGAAGTTCATAGTATTTGATGACACCAAGTGCCGTGAATGTTTTTCCTAGACCGACGCTGTCTGCCAGGATGCATCCATTATACTTTTCCAGTTTATTAATCGCACCAAGAACCGCGTCTTTCTGGAAGTGATAGAGACGTTTCCAGATTTCCGTCTCTTTGAATCCAGTTGCTTCGTTGGGCAATATGTCTTCTGTGATGTCCGATAGGAACTCGTTGAAGATATTGTACAAAATGACGTAGTAAATGAACTCCGGAGAGTTCTCTTTATACACCGATGAAATATGCTCCACAACTTGGTTCGTGACATCTTCAAGCTTGCTTTTGTCATTCCATACCTGATCGAACAGATCGAAATACATTTTGGTAAACGGAGCTTCTGTGAACTTGTTCACCATCTTGGAGAGAGCATTGCCCTTTTCATAACCAAGATCAACGGTTGTAAAGCCATCAATCGGCATATAGGTGATCGACTCGTCAGCAGTCTGCACATTCAACATGCCCTGCATCGAACCTGAAGTTCGATTCGATTTGAACGTGACTTTTCTGCGAATCCAGTCGCTGCACTCTTTTGCAATTGCTTTGAGCGTCAATTCGTTTTTGAGCCGGATTTCAAATTCGGTGCCATACAAGCTTTTTTCCCGGTTCCGTTTCGGGATGTAAAATTCCCGCTTCTCCTTTTTTATGCTATCCGCAATAAAAGTGGGAGAGGTGAAAATGAACCGGACTTCTTCCACCTGATTCAGTTCTTTCATTAAGGCTTCATATGCATAAATGGAGAAGCATGATGCAGCAATCGATACTTTGCTGCCTTTGCGAACCTCAAGTTTCAAATTTTCACCGAGAAGATTGTCGATATTATTGATGATTTCCATGGTTCACCTCTTGTTCCACCCGAAACCACACAACCACAATTCGATATCTTTCATTGAAATTCCTTGTTAAAAGTAGTTCGTAATTCCTATTCAGGAAAACTTCTTTTCGCTAATGTCTATAGTAACTTGAATTGGGTGTTGATATCGAAAAAATGATTTTTCCGGTTCGGCATCGCCTGACATGGGCAATAATACCAATGAAATAAGCCAAAAGTCCGTAAAACCAACATTAAGTGATCCTGATTTGGCTGTTATTTTCAAAGATGACCTGAAGGAAACGCACGCCAAGCAGGAACAGCTTCAAAAGCGGTTGGAAGCTATTGAAGCTGAACTGGATGGGCAAAACAAAAAGCCGGTTGACCCTGACTCTTTGCAAAATCTGCTTAGTCTAATCAAAGACGCATTGCTAAAAGCAGATGCGGATGAACAAAAGGCATTACTTCGATTGATGGTTGAAAGTATCCGTATAACCAAGGATGCCCCCAAGCGAGTCGGTCGGCAGATTACCCAAATCAACCTTCTATTCGACTTTACTATCGAAACATTACAGAAGGATTCCTCGATACTCCTTACCCGCCTAGCGGCGATCCAAGAATGTGACTTTATTTCCCCGCTTGAACCTTATGTGCTGGACAATCTGAACAGCACCCATACCGAAAGCCTGAGGGACTTGATGAAGTCCCTTAATATTTTACCTTTAGCGATGATACGGTTCCCCCCGATTAATCCGAAACGCCCTATAAACCTGTTCCACCAGAATAAGCCGCATCAACTGGTGCGGGTAGGTGAGCCGGCCGAAGGAGAGCTTCTTGTCGGCGCGCTTCAGTACGGCGTCGGACAAGCCCAAGGAACCCCCGATGACGAAGGCGACGTGACTGGTGCCGTAGGTGCCGAGCTTGTCGAGGTGGGCGGCGAGATCTTCGGAGGACCAGAGTTCGCCGTCGATGGCGAGGGCGATGACATGGGCGTCGTCTTTCAGGTGGGAGAGGATGCGTTCGCCCTCTTTGTCCTTGACCTGACGTTCCTCGGCGGGACTGAGGATTTCGGGAGCTTTCTCGTCGGAAACTTCGGTGATGGTGATGCGGGCGTAAGGCCCGAGGCGCTTGACGTATTCGGCGATACCTTGAACGAGATATTTCTCTTTGAGCTTGCCGACGGCTACGATTTGAATATGCAAGATGAGTTCATCCTTTCCAGCCAAGCTGCGGCTTGTGACATGTGTACGAGTTATGTAACGGAACGGTTAGGCGCAGATTGCAACGCAGACACCGACGCGCCGCAAGCGACGTTTAGCGAGTGTAATCAATTGCGGCTGTTGGAAGGGAAAGGTTTCCAAGCCGGATCTAGAGTTTCTCCAACGCCAGTTCGCCCGTGCTTGGGTTGATCAGTTTCAGACGGGCCTCGTAAGCTTCGCCGGCGGTATTCTTGAACTTAAGCCTGCCCGTTTTGCCTTTTTCGATCAGGCTGCGGACCATGGCGTCGGTGAGCGTGCGTCCGAAGCTTTCCTTCCAGATGACGAAGGAGCAGCCGCTTCTGTAATGGCTGCAGCCGTAACCTTTGCGGCCCATGAAGATGTGACCGCCGCAGCCCGGGCGCGGGCAAGCCGCGATAAATGCGGGGGCAGAAGCCGTAAGAGCGGAAGCGGCAGTAACGGTGGTACTGCTTCTGCGCGCGGATGCAGTTGCAGGAAACATTGAGGTTTCAGCCGAGTTCGCGATGCCTCTTGCAGCCGAAGAAGAGCCTGCGGCTGAAGTTGTTCCCGCAGCTATAGCCGAAGTTTTGGCCGCAATTGCTGCGGTTACGGTCGAAGCTGCGGACGCGGACGGGCTCCCGCTTCGGCTTCCGGCCCCGCTTCTGCGCCCAGCCCGGTCCGTTGCCGCGCCCGTATCGCTTGCAGCGCCATGCACGCTGCCGCCCGCGGTCCGCCCGCGCCGGGAAGAAGCCGCAGCATCGCCGGCAGGCGCAGTGGTCCCGGCGCGGCGGCGGGAAGCGCTCGAAGCGGCGCTGCCCGAGCCGGACTTGCCCGCCCGCCGCGCCTTGCCGCGGGTGGGCGCGGGTCCGTCGCCGCGCCCGAACGCAGTGCGGACGGCGGGCGGCTGGGCGCGCACCTTGTCCACGATCTGCACCGCGAACCGCTTCACCTGGTTCATGAACGCCTCCGCCGACGCCTGGCCGCGGGCGATCTCGTTCAGGCGCTTCTCCCAATGGCCGGTCATCTCCGGCGAGGTGAGCAGCTCAACCCCGGCGCCGCGGATGAGCTCGACCGCCGTGCGCCCCTTGGGCGTGATGACGATCTTCTTTCCCTGCATCTCGATGTACCCGACCTGCTTCAGCCGCTCGATCGTCGCCGCTCTCGTGGCCGGGGTGCCCAGCCCCGAGTCCTTCATCGCTTCCCGCAGCTCGTCGTCCTCGATCTGCTTGCCCGCGCTTTCCATCGCCTTGAGCAGCGTCCCCTCCGTAAAAGGCTTCGGAGGCTGCGTCTCCTTCTCCTTCGCCTCGGCGCTCGCGCAGACGACCGGCTGCGACGCATCCAACGCAAACGGCGCCTCCGTCTCTTCCAGCAGCGACTCCGCCGGCTCCCGGTCACCGCCAGAGGCGCCCGCCGGATCATCTCCGCCGGACCGCCGCCCGCGCCGGCCGCCCTTCGCTCCGTCGCCGTCCTTACCAACGCCGTCCCCCGCCAACAGCACCTTCCAGCCGAGCGACAGCAGCTGCTTGACCGTCGTCTTAAACCGCTCCTGCTCGACTACGGTCACCACCGTATGCACCTTGTACTCTGCCGCCGGATAGAAGTGCGACAGGAACCGCCGCACGATCAAATCATAGATTTTCCGCTCGTCCGGGCTCAGCGCCCCCGCCCGCTTCATCGTCGGCATGATCGCGTGATGATCCTCGACCTTGGCCGGGTTGCAGACGCCCCGGTTGCCCTTGTGCACGAGCCGCTTGTCCGCCTTCTCCGCAAACGCCCGGTACGCTTCCGTCCCCCGCAGCGAGTCGAGAACGCGGTGCATTTCCGGAATGTTTTCCTCGTTCACATAGTTGGAGTTCGTGCGCGGGTACGAGATCACCTTGTGCTTTTCATAGAGCGCCTGCGCGATGTCGAGCGTCTTTTTCGCCGAAAAACCGAACTTGCCGTTCGCATCCCGCTGCAGCAGCGTCAGATCGTACAGCTTGTACGGATACTCCTTCGTATCCTTAACCTCATAGCTCTCGACCGCGCCCGTCTTGCCCTTTACCTTGGCCGCGATCGCCTCCGCCTTCGCCGGGTCGGCGATCCTGTCGCCCTGCCACAGGCCGCGGTACGCCGTCGCCCCCTGCTCGAAGAACCCCGTCACCTCGTAAAACTTCTCCGACCGAAACGACTCGATCTGCTTTTGCCGATCGTAGATCAGCGCCAGCACCGGCGTCTGCACCCGGCCCACCGACAGCAGCTCGTTGTGCCTTGTCGTAAACGCGCGCGAACCGTTCATCCCGATCAGCCAGTCCGCCTCGCTCCGCGCCCGCGCCGCCTCGGTTAAGCTGTCGTACGCCGACTCGTCCTTCAACTCCGCAAACCCGCGCCGTATCGTCTCCGCCGTCAGGTCCGAAATCCACAGCCGCCGCACCGGCTGCTTCAACCGCAAATACCGCCGGATCAGCGAAAAAATGAGCTGCCCCTCCCGCCCGGCGTCGCACGCGTTCACCAGCAAGTCGCAGCGCGAAGCCAGCTCGCGGATGACCGCCAGCTGATCCTTCGTCCGGGGATTCGGCAGCAGCTTGAACGTCTCCGGAATAATCGGCAAATCGTCGAAATTCCACTTTTTATACTTGTCGTCGTAACGATCCGGCTCCGCCAGCCCGACCAGGTGGCCGATCGCCCACGTAATGATGTACCGCTCCCCCTCCAGATACGTGCGCCTATTCGCCGCCTTCGGCTCGATGACCGCCGCGATGCTGCGACCCATATCGGGTTTTTCCGCGATAACCAGCGTTTTCACAAGGCATGTCCCTTTCCGGATTCATGTCGACCGCCGCGTCCGGTCTTTCACTCTTGCTCCTATTCTAACACATCTCTCCCCGCCCCCGGTTAGCGGCAGTCCGAAGCGGTCCCTGACTCAACGGAAGTGCGGCGGCATGCGGCTTGTTATATACTGATTCCATTGGGGAAAAAGAAAACCTCGCGCGAAGGAGCCGCAAAGCATGAACGACGATACGTTATCCTGGCCCGATACGATGCGGATTGTCGATCGGACGGACGACCTCTCCGAGCCCGATCCTTTATATTCGTTTGCCCTGGACGAGCTGCTCTGCCGAAAGGCGGGCGCAAGCGGGGCGGCGTTCTGCCACCTGTGGCGCCATCCGGCCGCCTTTGTCATGGGACAGCGCGACATCCGCCTGCCCCATGCCGCGGACGCGGCCCGCTGGGTCGAATCGCAGGGCTATCGGGTCGCCGTCCGCAATTCCGGCGGGGCGGCCGTCCCGCTCGACCCCGGCACCGTCAACCTCTCGTTCATCCTGCCGAAGGAAGACGGGGCGGACGCGCACTTCCGCCGCGACTTCGAACGGATGTACGCCCTCATCCGCGAAGCCCTCGCCTTCACCGGCTGCACCGTCGACAAAGGCGAGATCCGCGGCGCCTACTGCCCCGGCGACTACGATCTGAGCATCGCCGGGCGCAAATTCTGCGGCATCGCGCAGCGGCGGCAACTGCGCGCCTATGCCGTGCAGGCGTTCGTCGTCGCGGCGGGCCGGGGGGCCGACCGGACGCGGCTTGTGCGCGCGTTCTACGAGCGCGCCGCCTTAGGCGCGGACCCGTCCGCTTACCCGCAGGTGACGGACGGCAGCACCGCCAGCCTCGAGGAGCTGGCGGGCCTCGGCCCGGACGCGGCGCACACCTTCGCCGATGCGGTCAAGCGGACGATCGGCCGCCTGCAGAGCGCGGCGGGTACGCCCCTCTCCGCCAGCGACGCGGAGCTGCCGCCTCCCGCCGAAGTCCGTACCGTAGCCGCCTCGCTTCGGGCTCGCTACCCGTTGCGGGCCTGACGGAAACGGCCCGCCGGGCAGCCCTTGCGGAAGCAACGGGCAAGCGGGCGGCGGCCAAAAAAGGAACCGCCTACGGGGATTAGGCGAATGTTTTCCCGATCAAAATCGTCAGCTCCACGGTAATCTTCGCCGAATCCATGTCCAGCATCTTTTGCAGCCGTTCCTCTGTCGCTCCCCAAGACAAGGGAGTCATCCGGACCAAGTGTCCGATAAGCGCGCGATCCAGCGCTACGCGGTAACGAACATGCTCCATGTCCAGAAGGTCAAAGTGATCGGCAAAATGCTTCACCGTGCCTTCATTCGAATATTCCCGTCTTGGGGTGTGCCCGTAGAAAACCTCCCTTACTTCTTTGAGATAGTTTTTCTCCGGAATCACCTTGATGACGGTTCCGTCGTTCGCAAGCATTCGGTTAAATTCGGAATAGTTGGATGGAGACAAGGTGTTCAGTATGAAATCGAATTGTTGGTTTGCAAACGGACACTTCGCAAGATCCGCAACGCACCAAATCGAATCCGAATAAGCTTTTGAGGCGGCCAGAATTCCCTCTTTGGAAATATCCACGCCTACGCTCAAAAGGCCGTTTGCCGTATGCGGGCTCACCTTTTCCCTTATGCCGGATAAAAGCGATCCTTCCCCGCACCCGGCGTCCAGAATGCGAATGCGCTGCTTTTTCGTACCGGATTCTTGCTTGATCCTGCGGCTTATTCGTTCGATCAACGGCTCGAAAAAGCCGTTTTGGCACATCGTCTGCCGGGCCTGGAACAGGCGTTTATCGTATTTCGTTTTGGGGGAACGGTTTAGAAAATTTAGGTATCCTTTCCTGGATACATCGAAACAGTGGTGGTTCGTACAGATTAGACTCTTCAGTTGGTCCATCTTCATCGGCATGAAACAGATCGGACATCTGAACATGCCTTCACATTCGGACATAAGCTTTGCCTGTATCGTCTTTTTGCTGTCGGACACAAAAAAGCACCCCAATTCATTCGTAGTCGGTGAATGAAAAAAGGCGCAGCCAAATAAACCCGTGCCGCTCCAAAAAAATCGGCAGGGCTCAACATGGTCTGCACCTTACATTACCGCAAACGAATGAACGAGATGCCCATTTGAACGACTTTCTCCTCTGATAAAAATAAAGGATCTACTTTGATTATATCAAAACCAAGAATCATTTCGACAGGAATGTGCTTATAAATTTGGTGATGTTTTTCGCTTTAAGCACTTTAACGTTTCTTGTTAATAGATGGTTATCGCTGACAATCCAAGTATGGCCTTTCGAGTTTCTCCTGCGGATCGCAAGGAAGTTGTATGGGCTTCCCGAATAAATCTTAAAGCCTTTCGCCCGGCTGTTAGAACAAAACTTCACGTATTCCCCCCGGTTTCGATCCGGAAAACCGACCTTGTCGAACACGCTCCGTTTGATGAGAAGGGTCGCGCCTTGAACAAGGGAAGCATACCGGTTTCGGATGGCGCTGTCTGGCGTAATTGGCAAACAGATTCCGCAAGTAGTTTTGGCGATTCGTTCAGGTAATATGGAAACTCCCTGTTTGGTGATCGCATGTTTGGGGCCGGCTTCCATTACATCGCTCCCCTTGCTGTGATGGATCAATTCTACCTCACGTTACCATATGTAAACGGAAGGTATGAGTAACGGCATATCCACATGGAGAACAAGCACAAAAACTTGCGGTTTCCAACCCCGGCTATTCCGCGGGCAATTCAACGATGAAGGCCGTCCCCCGCCCCGGGCTGCTCGCCGCTTCAATGGAGCCGCTATGAGCAAGCACGAACTGCTTCGCAATGGCAAGGCCGAGACCCATTCCGCCGCTGTTTCGCGTGCGCGCCGCTTCCGTCCGATAGAACCGGTCGAAGATAAACGGGAGATGCTCGGGTTCAATGCCCGGTCCCGTGTCGGCAATCGTAATCCGCATGCGCGCGGGTTTTCCGTTCCCCGCTTCCACCCTCTCGGCCGTTACGGTGATTTCTCCGCCGGAAGGGGTGTAGCGGACAGCATTGATCAGCAAGTTTAAAAAGACTTGGGTCATCCGGTGCGGATCCATCACGATCACGGTTTGATCGGTCCGAACGTTCAGCGTAACGGCAATGGATTTGGCGTCCGCATCCGGTCTTATCCGGTCAACGGTCCTTTCCAGCAGCGCGGCGGCATCGGCCGGTTTTCGCTCCAGCGGCAGCTTCCCCGCTTCGGCCAGCGACAGCTGGTGGAGGTCGTCGACAAGACGGGACAGGCGGATCAATTCATCCTGCAGAGGCAGCAAGCTTTCCGGCTCAACGGCCCGTCCGCTCTGCTGGATCAGTTCCATATGGCCGCGAAGGACGGTGAGCGGCGTTCGCAGCTCGTGAGCGATGTCTGCGGTCAGATTTTTGCGGACAGCCTCGGCCCGCTCCAGCTGAGCGGACATCTCATTAAAAGCCCTCGCGACTGTGCCGTACTCGTCTTTGGAAACCACCGGCACCTTGATTCCGAATTCCCCTTTGCCGAGCCGATCGATGGCGGGAAGGAGCCGCATGAACGGATCGGTAAGCCGTTTCGACAGCCAGAACGCGATCAAGAGAGACAGGATGGCAAAAACAATCGTGCTTGCGAACAAAAGAAACGTAACCGAGTCGCGGATTCCGAACCTCAGCTTGGAGACGTTGGCTACCTCCGAATCATAATAGTATAAGAAGGCAATGGTTTTCCCCGCCATCTGCAGGTTTTTCCGAATGCCTAATCGGATCACCTCTTCATCGGAGGCATTTCCGGCCGCATAAAGCGGGGTTCGTTCGGGCGACAATAAGCGAATACTGGCATCCCACCGCCCGCGGTTCCAATCTTCTCCGATCCGGAATTGCTCCACCCCGTTCCAAGAGCCTCCGTTTTTTTCGTAAAAGCCTTGAAATTGCCGCGACAGAACCCCGATTTCCCGCGTTCGGTCGGCTAGATCCATATGCTCCAGCACGCCCCTTACGACGAACTGGGTGACCAGAATAAAGAGCAGACTCATCGCCATAATCAGGGAGGCCATCGCCAAAAACAGCTTCGTTCTCACTTTCATAACCGGTCACCAAACCGGTAACCGAACCCGTAAACCGTTTGAATGTATACCGGATTCGACGGGTCGTCTTCAATCTTCTTGCGCAGCCGGCTGATATGGGCGTCGATGGTTCGTTCGTCGTTCAACACATCGTCTTCGAGCGCGGCTTGCAGCAGCTGGAGTCTGCTGTACACGATGCCCGGCTTGGCGGCAAGCGTAAGCAGCAGCTTGAACTCCGTCGGGGTCAGCGGAATCTCTTCTCCCCTTTTCCAGACGCGGCACTGCGTCTCCGATATCGTCAGTTCTCCGCGCTCCAGGGTTTCCCGCGCGATGTCGCGACCGTCCATCCGGCGAAGCAAAGAGCGAATGCGGGCAACGAGCTCCCGCAAAGCGAAAGGCTTGGTCAAATAATCGTCGGCGCCGACTTCAAGACCGATAATTCGGTCGGTGACGTCCGTTCGGGCCGTAACCATAATAATGCCCATACGGCTGATTTTGCGAAGCTCCCGGCACACGTCGATCCCGCTCATTTCCGGCAGCATCCAGTCCAGCACCACGATCGAGGGCTTTTTCAATTTGGCTATATGCAGCGCTTCGGTTCCGGTTTTTGCCGTAATAATCTCAAATCCTTCCGCTTGCAGGTACGGCTTCATGAATTCGATGACCTTCTCTTCGTCATCCACGAGCAGCAAAGTATGCGGCAACGCTGATCACGGTCCTTTACACTCGGGTATGGGTATGGTTCATGTCCATATTATACAGGGGATTGCGGAAGGCGCCGAAATTTCACGGAAACCGTAAAGCTTCGTCACAAGTTCACAACATCTTCTTGTTAGTATGGGTTTGGTTGTTCCAGATCAAAGCGCTGCGCTCAAAAAACATTCGGGGGGACTTCATGAGATCATGATGAAGAGAAAGATCGGGCTAAAAGGCATGAAATGGTTAAAGATCATCCATCTTGTTTTGGTGGTGCTCATGCTGGGGGGAATCGTCAGCTCCGTGGCGATCCGGCTCGGGGTTCATCCGGAAAGCTATGAGGAAACGGTTCTCGTGTATCGCGTTTTACAGACCGTCAGCGATCAAATCATACGGTATGGAGGCTTCGGCATTTTATTGATCGGTCTCGTCTATAGCATTTGGACGAACTGGGGGTTTTTCAAGCACAAATGGATTCTTGTGAAATGGATCGTTTTTATTGCCCAAACCGTGTTTGGCATCCAATTTATCGACCGGTGGATGGTCGAGAACCTCTCTTTACTGGAAACGGAAAAAGCCGCCGCTTTAAGCAATCCGGTTTTCCTTCACAACGAGACGCTGATCCGGTATGGAGCCATGACTCAAACCGGGCTGCTTCTCTTCTTGATTGCCATATCGGTTTTTAAGCCGTGGCGGAAGAAATCGGACAGTGGGGTTCGTGAAAAGGCGGCGAGACGCTCGGCATGAGGCCCGGTTTGAACGAAAAGGGAAAGCCGCTCAAGGGGCTTTCCCGTTGGGTTTGTTCTTGACAATCGTGTTCGTCATTGCGTCCAGCAGCCAATTGAGCGTCACGGGATCCGTGAAGCCCCATTTGCTATCGACGACAAAGGCTTAGGGGAAGCCTGCCGAACTTGCGATGCTCCCACTGTTGAAGATGAGATCGGATCGGAGTCGGGCTTTGACTTGGATCCAGATTGGTTCCGTTGCGGGTCCTACAGCTGCTGTGCCTTCCGTCGCTCTGCGATCTGCCAACTTTCAAGTGCTCGGTAGTGGTCAAGGTTCGGTCACAACTGCTGGGTATGTTGCCGAATTTCCAGCGTTAATCGACGCCATTGCCACTGGAAAGCTTAAAGTGAACGCGGTACCTTTCCCGCTTTCCAGAGTGGAGGAGGTTTGGAATGCACCTTCTGGCCCCGGGCAACGAGTTGTGTTCGTCCCGACGGAACTCTCAATTTTTACCAGGTCCAAATAGTTTATATAAATAGTAGATATTTTAATCTATCCATACTTATAATAGACTATAATAAGATTAGAATAGAGACAGAAAACGTGTGTTCAAAGGTGGCGCCTTGCTTATCGACATCTAAGCAGGAGCGCCTACTCCTTTTTGTAAATATAAGGATAAGGAAGGTTGTCATGAGCAACATACAGAACAAAACAGACGTGATCTTAATCGGTGCCGGCATCATGAGCGCGACTCTGGGATCCTTGCTGAAAGAGTTGGCGCCCGAATGGGAAATCAAAGTGTTTGAGAAACTTGCGAACGCGGGAGAAGAAAGCTCCAACGAATGGAACAACGCAGGTACGGGCCATTCCGCTCTGTGCGAGCTTAACTATACACCCGAAAAATCCGACGGATCCATCGATATTAGCAAAGCAATCAAAATTAATGAACAATTTCAGCTTTCCAGACAGTTCTGGTCTTATCTTGTAAACAGCAATCTGCTCCGCAATCCGCAGGACTTTATCATGCCCATTCCTCATATGAGTTTCGTGCAAGGGGAAAAAAACGTCGCCTTTTTGAAAAAGCGCTATGAAGCCTTGTCAACCAATCCCCTGTTTCAAGGGATGGAATTTTCCGACGACCCTGAAAAACTGAAGGAATGGATTCCGCTGATCATGGAAGGCCGCACATCGAACGAACCGATCGCGGCAACCCGAATCGACTCGGGAACGGATGTCAACTTCGGCGCGTTAACCCGCATGTTGTTCGACCACTTAAAGGGTCAAAACGTCGAGATCCGCTACAAGCATCATGTTAAGGATATTAAGCGCGCCCGCGACGGCTCATGGGAAGTGAAAGTGCGCGATCTCGAAAACGGCAAAATCGAATACCATACGGCCAAATTCGTCTTTATCGGCGGCGGCGGCGGGAGTCTGCCTTTATTGCAAAAAACCGGGATTCCGGAGTCGAAACATATCGGCGGATTCCCGGTTAGCGGACTGTTTATGGTATGCAACAATCCGGAGGTTGTCGCGAAGCATCATGCAAAAGTCTACGGCAAGGCCAAGGTCGGCGCGCCTCCCATGTCCGTTCCGCATCTTGACACAAGATACATCGACAACAAAAAAACGTTGCTGTTCGGACCGTTTGCCGGCTTCTCGCCGAAGTTCCTAAAAACGGGTTCCAATCTCGACTTGATCCGTTCCGTAAAACCGGACAATATTCTCACGATGCTGGCGGCCGGCATAAAAGAGATGAAATTGACAAAATACCTGATCCAGCAAGTGCTGTTGTCGAATGAAAAGCGCATGGAAGAATTGCGCGAGTTTGTTCCGAACGCCAAAAGCGAGGATTGGAGTATCGTGGTGGCGGGCCAACGCGTGCAAGTAATCAAAGATACGGAGACCGGCGGCAAAGGCACGCTTCAATTCGGTACGGAAGTAATCAGCGCCGCCGACGGCTCGATCGCTGCGCTGCTCGGCGCTTCTCCGGGCGCTTCGACTGCCGTTCACGTTATGCTTGAGGTATTGGAAAAATGCTTCCCGCACCGCATGAAAGAGTGGGAACCGAAAATAAAAGAAATGATTCCTACGTATGGCGTGTCGCTGGCGAAAAATCCGGAGCTTTTCCAAGAAATCCAAACGTCAACCGCGCAAACGCTTGGTCTGATTGAAAAAGAAGTCGTCTATAGTTAAGATAAGCAGAATCGAACATAGAACCTTTGATCCGTCTTTGGATTGAAGGTTCTTTTTTTCAAAATTCGCAGTTCGAGAGGCGGCGAACCGTATCGTAAATAACGGCAATTTTTAGGTCAGACTCCTTGCAGGCGCGGATTTGAATATATATGAGTGAAGCGGCTAATTTTCATTTTGAGAGGCAAGAACGGAAGGGCGCCCGATTAGCAAATTCACTCAAAAAGGAGAGTTGACCCATGTCGGTTAACGAGCAATTGGAACAAGCCGAAGTACGGCGGCCAGCTGATTGCGGTCTCTCCGCAAAGCCCGGACAACTCGCTTTCGCAACAGGAGAAAGAAGAACTGACTTTCCAGGTGCTGAGCGATCCGAACGGTCGTGTCGCCGACAGATACAACGTTTTGTTTGAACTGCCTGATTATCTTCAGAATACCTTCAAAAATATACTTAAGCGGGATCTCGCCGAGTTCAATAAAACCGACCGCTGGATACTGCCGGTTCCGGCGACGTACATGATCGACAGGGAAGGAATTATTCGCTTTGCTCACGTCAACCCGGACTTCATGAAGCGGTTGGAGCCTCAGGAAATGATCGACCAATTGAAGAAGCTCTGATGCAACACCATTTGTTAGCGAACGCATTTCGCTTTTGCTGGTGCCACCGTAGGGCGAATTTTTTTGTAGTGGAACGACGGAGAGCCCTAGGGGGCTTGGTTAAGCGGGGAGGTGCGGCTATCCTTTCCAACCGCAGCTCGCTGCTCCTTGACTTGCTTCAACGCGGCGACGATCAGAAAGCTGACGATGACGAGTAGAAGCCAGGAGCTGATCTTACCGACATGGACGAGACGCCAGGTGTCGGATTGATTCGGGTATCTCCACGCGCTAAAGAAGGTGGCGATATTCTCCGCAATCCAAATAAAGAATCCGATCAGCACGAAGGAGAGGACTAGCGGCATCCGGTAGCGATGACGACCGACCTCATAAGTAACCCATGTTCGCCAAAATACGATCAGCACCAAGGCCGACAGCCACCAGCGAATGTCGATCCAATAATGGTGGGTGAAAAAATTCAGGTAGATGGAAGCGGCAAGCGGGGTGACCAGCCAGAGTGGAGGCCAACGAACAAGCTCGACCTTCAGGCGCCGCCAGGCCTGGCACAGGTAGCTGGCCACGCTGGCATACATAAATCCGCTGTAGAGGGGGACGCCGTTAACCTTCGTCCAGCCTTCTTCCGGGTACGACCAGGATCCCATGTGAACCTTGAACATTTCCAGAGCCAAGCCGATCAGGTGGAAGACGGTGATCACCTTCAGTTCGTCGCGGGATTCAAGTCCTGAACGTACCATCCATACCTGCATGGCCAGGCAGATGATCAGCAGCCAGTCGTAACGGTGCAGCCAGGGAAGGGGGATGAGCTGCGTCAGAGCCAGCGAAGCAAAGATGACCACGGGAAATATACAGGACAAAGCTTGCTGCCAACCGAAGCGTACCAACTGCTGCAGAGCATGCCATAAGCGTTTTTCCATAAACGTCCCCCCTTTTATCCATTTGATCCTTAAGTGTCTTCGTCGCTTCTGTATTCTAAAATATCTCCGGGCTGACATTCTAAAGCCTTACAAATCGCCTCTAAAGTTGAAAATCTAATCGCTTTTGCCTTTCCGTTTTTCAATATGGAGAGATTAGCCATCGTGATTCCAACCTTCTCCGCAAGTTCTGTGACACTCATTTTCCTTTTAGCTAGCATCACATCAATATGGATTATCAAGGCCATGTTATTCACCTCAGATCGTTAAATCATTTTCTGATTTTATATCTATGGCATTTTTTAATAGCTTTTGAAGAACAGCAGCAAAGACTGCTATCACAATTGAAGCAAAAATAAAGACCAATCCGAGTGCTACGATCCCTGGGGCGTCGTCTTCCTGCGCCATGAGATATAAGAGTGGCATGACGGCCACATACAAGATACTGATTGTGATGGCACAGTTTTTTATATTTTTTAAAGCCTTAACAGATGAGTCCGAGAAAGCCTTGTTCTTGTCGATATAGTTTAAAAGTTTTAAAGTCTGATGCAGAGCAAAGAAAAACGGTATCGCCGCTGCATACACAACTATTAGAACGGGCAAATAAACCAACTCCGGATAATGTTCCGCTGCTTCATTGGCTATCCCAGGCAGCCCAAATATGCACAAAGCAAGTACCGCAATTCCCATAAGGAAAACAACACCCTTTAAGAAAATCGTTGAACCTTGTTCACGTTTCATAAAAAGCACCTCACGTATTTATCGTCCACTCAAATTTAACACGAAGTTTATCGTTTTACAATAAATTTTTATCGATATATATTATATAAATATTGTTAAATCCGGTGGCACATTTGATGACGGCGGCCAATTGCGGATTTGGAAGCCGTTATGATTACCGTTGGCGTAATCAGCGTACTGTCCCTATTGACCTTAAGCCGGGAATTCGTAGCGGCAGGAGTCCCGGGTATCGCCTCTTATCTAGTTTCAGGACTTATGATAAAGCGGAGTATACAAGGGGGAATTGAAGTCCGGACGGAACGAGCGGATTGACGAAGAATTGGACTTGCAGCGGTTCTTCATTGGAGCGAAGGTATGCTATACTCGGGGTATGATCAACGATACGCATCAACAGGAGCCGGAAGCGGCGGGCAAAATGTGCCGGCAATGCCGCACGTTCAAGCCGCTTGCGGAGTTTCCCGCCAGGAGCGGCAGAAGAGCAGGACGCAAAAGGCGCAGAGGCACGTGCCGGTCATGCCGGCAGAAAGCGCGCAAGCTCGAAGCCCCGGCCGGCGGGACCGTTGCCGAGACGGAGGCGGATAAGCCGAAGCGGCGCAGAGGCCCGCAGCCGCCCGCGGCGCGTGCCGCGTCAGACCCGATACAGGCTAAGCCAAAGCCGAATAGAGCGAAAACCGATCCCCGCGATCCGTCCGGTCTGAGACCGACAAGACAGGGCTTCATTCGCATGCTCGGCAAGAGCGATAACGGCCGCCGCTGGTATCAGGAGATCGAGCCGGATTTGGCGGTTACCCTCGTGCGGGAAGGCGCCGCCGTCGTCGCGGGCCGCCATACGATCCGGCGCCTTTACAGCAATAAGGAGTTTCGCCGCCTCATTCTGATGCGGGACAACTACACGTGCCGTTACTGCGGACAATATGGCGATACGATCGACCATTTGCTCCCTCGCGCCAAAGGCGGCCATACGACTCCGGCCAACTGCGTCTGCGCCTGCAACGAATGCAACCAATCCAAGGCGGACCGCGATCTCGACGAGTTCATGCGCGCCCTGGATTGATCGCCGTGCAACGCCGCCGAAGAAGTGCGGACCGAGGTTGGAACGAATCGAGCCTCGCCCCTCTTCCCACGTTCAAGATCCCGGACGCGACGGCTCCTGTTTCGGCTCCGCCACGATATTTTGTACCCGACCCACCTGGCCGTCCGTCAGCCTGACCTTGATTCCGTGCGGATGAAACGCGGATTTGGTCAGCAGCTCCTTGACGATGCCGCGCGTCGTCTTGCCCGTTCGCTGGTCCTGCTTAAGCACGATGTCCACTTCCAGCCCCGGCCGGACGTCGCTGCGGTTTTTTCCGTTTCCCGGCATATATGGTTCCCTCCGAACGAGATCAATGTCTAACTTTTGCATTTTACCATAACCGCGGGGCGGTCTTGAAATTTCAGCAAGCCCAAACCGCGCCCGCACCGCCGCAAGGCTTTGCAATCGAAATTCGGCTGCCGGATCAGCTCAAATACCGGTCGGGCACGTATTCGATCTTGGATTGGGCTTCGATGGTCAGTTCCTGCTTTTCATCGTCGTACGCAACCGGCCCTTCGTTGACATAGAACCAGGTCTTTACGGTCGGCTCGTTCTCCTCCGAGCAGTCGCGGAACACGAACACATTCAGCTCGTGCGCAAGCTTCAGCAGCTCCTCGATTTCCGGACCGCGGGGCGTCGAAACCGTAAACCGGTAGCCGCCGTCCGCCTTTTCCTCGAGCTTGTAAGGGACCGCCCGCTTGCCCGTGTCGATAAAGATTTTGCCGCCTACGGCGTGCTTAACGACAAACGTCTCCTTCATGTCCAACCCCTCCTCTCGTTATAACGAAATCACCGGACCGCGCTTCATCGCCCCTTCCGGGTTGCCGCCTGACCGGGCGCTTTCCTCTCCTCTCCGGCCTTACGGCAGATCGATCAGCATGAAAAAAGCCTGCTCCCCGCCTGCCTTAAGCGCAAGCTCCGGCTCGTCCGTAATCCGCGCCTCATCGAGGGCGCCCAGTGTCACCCCGTTGACCGTCAGGCTTCCTTCGATCACGAACAGGAACACCCGCCGCCCGGCCTCCTGCCGGAACGCAAGCTCCCGCCCCGACTCCAGCCGGCTCAAATAAATCGTCATGTCTTGTTCGACCTTGACGACGCCCTCCGAAGGAACGGCGGCCGCGACCGGCAGCAGCGCATTGACCAGCTTCGCCCGATCGTACCGGGCCGTCTCGTACGAAGGCGGCAGCCCGCGCTCCCGCGGCATGAACCAGAGCTGAAGCAGATGAAGCCCTTCGGTATCGGAAGGATTGTATTCCGCATGAATGACGCCGCTGCCCGCCGTAATCCGCTGCACTTCACCCGCCGAGGCGATCTCGATATTGCCGAGATTGTCCTCATGGCGGATTTGCCCCGACAAAATGATGGTAACGATCTCCATGTCGCTGTGCGGATGCGCGCCGAAGCCGCGGCCCGGGGCGATGTAATCGTCATTGCACACGCGCATCACGCCGAAGGCGCTGTTGTCCGGATCGACATATTCCCCGAACTGAAAGCTCGGCCGGCTTTTCAGCCAGCCCAAATCCACCTTATAGCGCGTTTTCTCCGGATAAACCTGAATCACGTGAACCCCTCCTTTTCTTTCCGTTAGAAAGATACTAACCAAATTGTAGTCTATCGGGCGTCGGACCACAACTCCCCGCTCCGCCGGGCGCGCAAACTTCGATTCCCGATTCATCAACGCGTCCCGCTTATCGAAAACACACGCAGCAATCCGTAAATCAGGCCGCTGTAATCAACCCGGCGCCGGCAAAACCTTGAATCCGGACCTATAGCGCCTATCGATCCGGCGGCAGCGCGGCGGTTGCGGCGTCCATCGCTGAGTTTCGCTTGCCTCTATGTCCGTTCTCTTTCGGCCCCAATAAAACGGCTGTCCGCAAAGAGCCTGTAAAGTAAAGACTCTTTAGGGACAGCCGTTTGTTTTTTTCGGCTGCGCGCTCCACCGGTGCGCAAGCCCGCCTTGCCCGCCGGTCCGCTCGGCCGGTTGCCCCGCGCGCATTCCCGCGGTTCGTGCGCTCATGCTTTCCGGCCGCCTTGCCCCCGCGGCCCATGCGGGCGCCCGCCCGGGCCCGCGCCAGCGCCTGCGGTCCGCCCGCGAGCGCCGGACCGGTGCGGGCACGTCCGGAACACGCAGCGCTCGTGTCCTCGGTCGCGCATCAAGCGCTCACGACCGAAGCCGAAGCGCCTTGCTGCAGCTGGTACATTGCGTAATATTTGCCCCCGAGCTCCATCAGCGATTCGTGGTTGCCCCGCTCCACGATTTCCCCGTGGTCGAGCACGAGGATTTGGTCCGCCTGGCGGATCGTCGACAGCCGGTGGGCGATGACGAACGTCGTCCGCCCCTTCTTCACCACATCGAGCGCCTGCTGGATGATCGCTTCCGTCTCGGTGTCGATGCTGGCCGTCGCTTCGTCCAGAATCAGAATCGCCGGATCGTAAGCAAGCGCCCTGGCGAACGAGATCAACTGCCGCTGGCCGGCCGACAGCGTGCTGCCCTTCTCCAGCACCGGCTCGTCGATGCCGCCGGGCAGGCTCATGAACATGTCGTACGCGCCGACGTCCTTGAGCGCCTGAACGACCTTTTCCCGGCTGATCTTCGGATTGTTCAGGCTGACGTTCGAAGCGATCGTGCCGGTGAACAGGTACGGGTCCTGCAGCACAATGCCCATATGCTGGCGAAGCAGCTGCTTCGGAATGTCCCGCACGTCGACGCCGTCCACCTTGATGCTGCCGTGCTCGATGTCGTAGAACCGGAACAGAAGGTTCAGAATCGAGCTTTTGCCCGAGCCGGTATGGCCGACCAGCGCCACCGTTTCGCCTTGCTTGGCTTCGAACGAGATGTTTTTCAGCACGTAATCGTCATTCTTGTAGGCGAAGGTGACGTTCTCGAACCGAACCTCCCCTTTGTAGCGTTCCATTTCCCCCGTGGCCACGTCGACGCCCGGTTCGTCCAGCAGCCGGAATACCCGCTCCGCCGACACGCGCGCCGTCTCCAGATTGGCAAGCTGGTTGACGATGCCGACGATCGGCTGGAACATCCGGTTCATATAATCGATAAACGCGTACAAGACGCCGACCGTCACGATCGAGCCGAGCCAATCGCCCCAGAACAGCCAGACGACCACGATAAACAGCACATTGCGCACGACATTCACCAAGTTGTGCGAAGTGAGCGAGTTCAGGTTCAGCAGCTTGTTCTGGTACGTGAAGAACTCCCGGTTGAGCTCCTCGAATTCCTGCATCGTTTTCTCTCTGCGGCGGAACGCCTGGATGATCGGCATTCCTTGAATCGATTCGTTGATCATCGCATTGATGTCGCTCAGCTTGTTGCGGATGACCTGGTTATAACGCGCGGCGAATTTGCGGTACACGACGATCCACACAAGGAGAATAGGAACGAGCGGAAGCGAGATCAGCGCAAGCCTCGGCTCCAGCAGGAACAGCGCGCCGTAAATGGCGGCCATGTACACGACGCCGGAGAAAAAGTTCGCCAGCACCGCCACGAACAGTTCCCGCACCGCCTCCGTGTCGTTCGTGATGCGCGAGACGACCTTGCCCGCCGGCAAGTTGTCGAAATACTGCACCGGCAGACGCTGCGTATGCGCGAACACGTCCTCCCGCATCCGCTGCACGATGCGGTTGGCCGACTTCTGCAGCAGCAGGCGCTGGCCGTAGGTGAAGCCGGCCGCCAGCACCAGAAGGCCGAAATAAGCGGCCGCCATCGCAAGCAGGCCCGGAATCTCCGGCTTGTAAAACCGGTACAGCTCGGACACGGAAAGCTCCGTCACCGGGTAGGTCGCCGTTTGCCCGTCACTTGCGGTAACCGTCAGCTTGCCGTTTGCCGCCTCGCGCTTGCCGTCAAACGCAAGATCGCCTTCGAGAAAATAATATTTTCGTTCAACCTGCAGCACCCGGGCGGTTTCGCCCCTGGTCTCGCCATCGGCAAAATGGTCCTCTCGTTTGTACCGCTTTCCGTTGTACGTTACGGTATATTTGCCGTCGGATAAGACCTCGTGCCATTTCTTTTCAATGCCCAAAATGTTGTTGTCGATCATCCGCTTCGCGATGAACGGACCGGCCAGCTCCACGCAAACCGCCAGCATCAGCAGCCCGAGCGCCGCGGCGATCGGCTTTTTGTACAGCAGGGCGTAGCGGAATAACCGTTTGCCCGTACTCCCCATAAACCATTCACCTTCCTTGGTTGTTGGCGTTTCGACTTCGGCGTTTCAAAAATTTCAATGACGCTCCTGCTTTTCGTTCGCCCCCGATTTGGGCGTCTGTGACGTCCCTTTGACCGCTCGTAGCCTTATGACGCCTCGACAAACGCCTCCAGCTGCTGGCGATCGTACTGCTCCCTGTACCAGCCGCCGCGCCGCAGCAGCTCCTCGTGCGTTCCTTCTTCCACGATCCGCCCTTCGTCAAGCACGATGATCCAGTCCGCATGCTGAACCGCCGACAGCCGGTGCGTCGCAATGAGCGTCGTCTTGCCCGCCCGTTCCTTGCGGATGCCGTCGATGATTTCGGCTTCCGTCTTCGCGTCGACCGCGGACAGCGCGTCGTCCAAAATCAGAATTTCCGGGTTGGCGATAAGCGCCCGCGCGATGCTGACCCGCTGCTTCTGCCCGCCGGACAGCGCCACGCCCTTCTCGCCGACCAGCGTCTCCAGCCCATCCGGCAAAAACGCGATGTCCTTGGCGAACGAAGCGCGCTCCAGCGCACGTTTCAGTTCCTCCTCCGTCGCGTTGTCGCGGCCGAACAAAATATTTTCGCGGATTGAACGCGAGAACAGAATCGGCTGCTGCGGAACGTAGCCGATCCAGCCGATCAGCCTGTCGATGGCGATCTGTTCGAGCGGCACGCCCGAAACCGAGATTTCGCCGCGGCCGAGCGGGTATTCGCGCAGAAGCTGCTTCAGCAGCGTCGTCTTCCCGCTTCCGGTCCGCCCTACGATGCCCAGCGTCTTTCCCCGTTCCAACGTGAGCGAGACGTCGACCAGATTGTCGACGGCGGAGCTGGGATAACGGAAGGAAACGCCGCGGAACGCGATCGCCCCGGGCTTCTCCAGCTCGACAAGACGCTCTCCGTCCTCCACGTCCGGCCGGTATCCGAGCGTCTCGTTCACCCGGTCGAGCGAAGCGTTGCCCCGCTGCATGACGTTGATCAGCTCCCCGATCGCAAACATCGGCCAGATCAGCATGCCGAGAAAGACGTTGAAGGACACCAGCTCGCCAAGCGTAATCTCGTTGCGGAACACCAGGTACCCACCATAGCACAGGCCGATCAGATAACTCAGATTGACCAGAATTTTGTTCGTCGGCTCGAACAGCGCGTCGATCTTCGCGACCTCGATGTTTTTGGCGAGCACCTCGCTTGTTTTCGCATGGAACCTCTCCCGGTCCGCTTCCTCCTGCACATACGCCCGGATCACGCGTACGCCGGACACCGATTCCAGCACCTGGTCGTTCAGTTCGCCGAACGCGTTCTGGGCGCGCGTAAAGCGCTCGTGAATCTTTTTGCCGAACGTCTGCATGAGCACCGCCAAGAGCGGCAGCGGCAGCAGCGCCGCCAGCGTCAGCTTCCAGCTGATCAGCACCGCCATCATGAACAGAACCGTCAGCATGAACAGCGTCGAATCGATCAAGGTCAAAATGCCGAAGCCCGCGGTGTTCGAAATCGCCCACAGGTCGTTGGTCGCGCGGGCCATCAAGTCTCCCGTCCGGTTCCGCTCGTAGAAGGTCGGCGTCATTTTCAGAAAATGGCGCATGAGCCGCTTGCGCAGCAGCCTCTCCAGCAGGAACGCCCCGCCGAAAAGCTTGCGCATCCAGATGTAATTGATGACGTAGCCGAGCGCCGTCAAGCCCGCCAGCAGAAGCAGCGTCTCGTAAAACCGCGCCTGCCCGATCGTGCCCTGATGGATGCCGTCAATGATCGAGCCCAGCATCTTGGGCGGAATGACGTCGATGACGCCGGCCAGCGTCAGCAGAACGACGGCCACCAAATACCGGCGCCAATGCAGACGGAAAAACCATCCCAGCTTTCGCAATACCGTAAACATCTATTCTCCTCGCCTCTCTTTCTTGCCTTGCCTTTTTTGCCGAACGGCCGCGCCGGTCGGTCCAGAGTGCATCCGCCTTAACGGAGAAACAAAAAAACGTACCGCTCGTAAGCGATACGCCCTCTTCCGACAAAACCACTCGAACATTTGTTCGATCTTGTCGATGCAAAAAGGGCGCACGATTACGAGAACGTAACCATGCGCCCGACTGTTATCCGGATCAATCGTGCGCGAATGGATTACGTTCGACGTCATACCGGCGGCGGCCTGCCGTTGGAACACCCATATGGTTAAGCATCGAACGCACCCCTTTCTGAAATTGAAATCTATTTGACACTTTACCATCGCGTGGAAGTGCTGTCAATTGGTTTTTTTCCATTTGGCACATTTTTTGTTTAGGAGAAGAAATCGCCGACTTAGGTCAGAACGTCCGACAACGGCCCTGATTATGACTCGATGAGCGGAGCCGAAAACGCAAAAAACCCCCGATCCCGCAAGATCGAAGGTTCTCTCGATGCGTATGCGCTTGCGCCGCCTTTTCTCGCCGCATTACACGACCAGCACGACGGCCGGCTCCTCGCACCACTCGCAGCGCTCCGGCGGCTTCCAAGCGGAAAACGTCGTCGTTCTCAGATCCACCAGGTCCGGCGCATCCTCATATTCGTCGACGAACTTGTCGATCGCAAGCTCCACATGCTCCTTGCAAACACAATACATGCTGCCTAATCCTTCCTACTCGATGTCATCGTCTTTCTCTGTCAGCGTGACGCCGACCTCCTGCTTCTTGCCGTCGCGATAGTACGTTACCGTCAGCGTTTCCCCGATTTTCTTGTGATTATACAAATATTTGCGCAGCTCCATCGTGCTGCCGATATCGGTGTCGTCGAGCCTTACGATCAAGTCGTTCAGCTTAAGGCCCGCCTTCTTCGCCGGCCCGACCGCTTCCAGCACGACTACGCCTTTCTTCACGCCATCGGGCACGATAAGCGGCGGCGCATCTTCGTCTTCGCCCGCTTTGGCCGATTCTTCGGAATCCCCGGATTCCTCGCCGAACGGATCGTCATCCTCCGCGTTGTAATCAAGGTATACCGACAAATCCATCGAATAAACGCCGAGATAGGGACGCCGCACTTTCCCGTGCTCCTCCAGCTCCCGAACGACCGGCATGACGTCATGGATCGGCAGCGCGAACCCGATCCCTTCGACCCCCATGTCCGCCACCTTCATGCTGTTGATGCCGACCAGTTCCCCGTCCAGATTGACGAGCGCGCCCCCGCTGTTGCCGGGATTGATCGGCGCGGAGATTTGAATGACCTCTTCTTCCCAGTCGTACACGCCGTCCTGATTGAGCGACACCGGAATCACCCGGTTCAGGTTGGAGACGATGCCGTCTGTCAGCGAATCGCTAAAGCCGAGCGGGTTGCCGATGGCGATCACCGTTTCCCCTTCCCTCAGCTTCGTCGAATCGCCGATCTCGGCCACCGCGTCGATACCCTTGCCGTCCACCTCGAGCACGGCCAGATCGGTGATCGTGTCCTTGCCGACGATGGACGCCTCCTTCTTCTCGCCGCTCAGCAGCATAATCTGCACGTGCTTTGAACCCTGGATGACGTGCGCGTTCGTAATGATCCGGGCTTTGCCGCCCTTCTTCTCGTAGATGACGCCGGAACCGAGACTTGCGTTCGTCATCGCATGATGGTCTTCTTCGTCCGGTTTCGGCTTCTCCGTCCGATTGATGATGCTGACGACGGCGGGACGGACCTTGGCCGCGGCGTTGATGATCCGCTCCGACGTTTCGACGATCGGCGGGCCGCTATAGGCGGCCGGCAGACTTTTCGGCTCTCCCTCCCGCATGATAAACGTAAACAGAAAGGCCACCACAAGCGAGCTGACGAACGATGAAATCAGCGCAACGCGAAACATCGACCCTTGCCGGTAGCCGCCGCTTCGCGATGACCCTTGCCATCCCCGATGCCAGTTGCGGACTCTGCGCCTTACGCGGGTGGAAAAAAAATCATCGTCAAAGAAGCTCATGCGATGCACCTTCCTTTAGGGAGTGCTGCTCCCTATGCCGTAAACGGGAAACGTTCAATCGATTCCCCTCTATCGATCAGCGATTTGTCTAAAATACTAATCCAATTGAAGGCGCGAAGCAAGAGCGCCTGATCCTGTATTGGCTATGTAAAGAAAGGAAATAAAGCCAATTGTGCCGAGCCCGCTTCAAGGCTACACCTCGTCCCAGGGCGTCGGGCGATCCGCATACGTCTCGCACAGCGCAAACTCGTGTTTTTGATAGAAAAATCCGTTGTCTTCCAAAATAGTATTCACCGTCAGCTTCGCCAAGTCCATCAAGTTGTGCTCCTGGCTCAGATGGGCGAGATACACCCGGCGGAGATCGCCCGACTCGAGCAGCCGGCACAGCGCCTCGCCGGCCGCATCGTTGGACAGATGGCCGCTGTCGCCGAGAATCCGGCGTTTGATATTCCACGGATAACGCCCCATCCGCAGCATATTGATGTCGTGATTCGCTTCCAGCACCAGCACATCCGATTGCTTCAGCTGCTGCATCACCTTGTCGCTGACATACCCGAGGTCCGTAGCCAGACTCAGCTTGCGCCCGGAGGACTGGAAGCAATAGCCGACCGGTTCCGCCGCGTCGTGCGAAATGGCGTACGATTCGATCCGCAAATCGTAAAGCTCCATCGCGCTCCCCGTGGGCAGGATATGCCGCTGGTCGTCAGGCAATTCGCCGATGCTTTTGTACATCGCCGCCCACGTCTTCTCGTTCGCATACACCGGAAGCCGGAACTTGCGAGCCAACGCTCCAAGTCCCCTAATATGGTCGGAATGCTCGTGCGTCACGAGGATCGCGTCCACATCGGCGCCGGTCAGATCCCGTTCCTTCATGAGTTCTTCCACTTTTTTTGCGCTCAGGCCGACATCGACCAGCACCGTTGCCGCGTCCGAGGAGACGACGGTGGCGTTGCCGGTCGAGCCGCTGCACAATACGCTAAATCGCAATCCCATGTTGAAATTCCTCTCTCTCCCAATCCCGCTGCCTATGAAGCCCGAAAACGGCGGCGCGGGGAAAGCCGTTTTCGCTGATGACAACCGCACGCCGAACGAAAGTCCGTAAAGCCGGAACGTCAGGAACCGCCGCCGTCCGCTCCCTGGCTTTTGGCGGCGTCCGATTTGTCGGTTACCACTTCGCTGCTGATCGCGTGCACATAGTAAACTTCACCGTCTTCTAGCAAAACCCTCCACGAAGGGGCGGCCACCTGCGTTTCCGAATCGAAAATCGTTTGGCCGTGGTAGCCGAGCTGGATTTCTTTAATGATCGATCCGGCGGGCAAATAGTTCTCGATCAGGTTTTTGACGACTTTCGCCGCCGGCAGCACCTTTTGGGCGGAACCGCCTTCCGACGGCAAAATGGAGATGATATCCTGCGTGTAGCCGTTGATTTTCTGGTTGCTGTAATGCAGTTCGAGCTGCACGTCGAAGATCGGCCGTCCTCCCTCCGTCCGGTCCAACACGAACACGCCTTCCCGGCTCGCCCAGTTGTCGTAGCGGTATTTGTCCAGATCGGGAATAATCCCGCCCAACTCCTGCTTCAGCTCCTGCTCGACGAACACGATCCTTGAATCCCGCGGCGGATCGATCGGGATGACGTTGCCGCTGCCCTCCCGTTCCAGCTTATAGGTAATTTCCTGCATCGCCGGCGTTTCGGTCGGGATCTGGGCTTCCACTTTGATCGATTTTTCCTGCATTACCTGCTGCGTCTCGGGAGGCAGCGAGGTCCAGTCGACAGCCGAATCGATCCGCTCCTGCCAATTCAGCCACAGCTGATACCCGAGCAGCATGTTAAGCAGCAAAAAAGCCAGAATCAACACGCTTTTCGTGCGTCCCCAGTCCATCTCGCCCCTCCTTTGACTTTTGCAAGCCTTATGTTAACCGAACGTGCGAACTTCCCCCGTCGTCAGCCGGATCGCCCATACCGGAGTCAGCAGGACCGACTTGTCCTCCAGCTTCGGCCGGTACGCCGGATAGATCGTTTCGACGACGCCGCCGCTTGCCGTCTCCCGGATCAGCCGCTTCAGCGCGTCTGCCGCCGGCAGCTTGCGCTGTCCCGTCTTCGTCGGCTCCATATCCAGCGTGATCAGCGACCGCTCGTACGAGGACACGACGCCCTGCTGAATCGAAAGCTGCATATAGCCGAAGCGAAACCGCTCGTCCGATTGAATCGGCAGGCCGTTGTAATACTGCTGGAACCAGACCGCGTTCGCGCCTGCGGTCGCTTCCGTCCGCACCAGCCGATGCATGCCGTTCCAGCCTCCGTGCTGGTTCACAAATTGAACCGCGCTCGCGATATTGTCCGTCAGGTTGTTCTCGCTGTCGGTCGGAGCGACCGGGTCGGTGTACGTCAGCCAGCCGCCCGCCTGTTCCACCTTGAGGCCGCGCTTGCCGTCGGTGTAAATTTGCGTGCCGTCCTGGCGGTCCTGGATCGTACGCGTCGTGGTCGGGTCCAAAAACAGGTTGCGCTGCATCTGATCCGGCGTAAACCGGCTGTAAGCCGCCTTCAGGACGGGGTAGCTTTTGGCCTGAACGGGCACGTAGATGCCGTTCCAATATTGAAACGGCGTCCAATATTGGCCGAAGCCCGTATACTGCTGCACGTCCTGAACCGTCAAATCGGCGCGCTGCGATTCGTACACGCTGCGGCCGTCGGAGCTGAAGAAGAACGTGCGCACTTCATCCCGGTCCTTCCGCGCGAATATCCAGATGCGGGTGATGGAATCGCCCGAGAAGAGAAAATCGCCGTCGATTTTGAATACCCGCTGCAGCAGCTCGAACGGCACGGGGCGGCCGAAGCGCACCTCGACGCCCAAGTCCTCCTTGCGCACCAGGTCCCAATCCGTCGTCTGGACGGCATCGCGCTGGAAGCCTTTGAATTCGCGGCTTTGCAATTTGGTCAGCACGATCTGGTAGAAGGTGTCCTGCGGGTAGAAGACCGTATGCCGGTCCTCGCCCATGTGAAGCACAAGCTGCTCGGGAAACAGCAGGTTTTCGACCTTTTCCTCCGGTCCGAGCGGCTCCATCTTGACATAATCCTGTTCGGTGCCGATCTTGGTTTCCATGCCGGGCGTGCTGTACATCAGGAAATAGCTCTGCACGAGGCTGAGGACGACAAGAAACGCCAACAGCGCGGTTTTCGCGTTCTCGATCACGCGTGCTCACTTCCTTCCTGCGTCGCCGGCAAAGTTACGGTAACTTTCGTCCCGATGCCGACCTCGGATTCGAGCTGGATCGTGCCGCCGTGGGCGCGGATAATTTCCCGGGCAATGGACAGGCCCAACCCGGTTCCGCCCATCCCCCGGGAGCGGGCTTTGTCGACCCGGTAAAAGCGTTCGAAAATGCGCTCGATATCCTTCTTCGGAATGCCGATTCCCGTATCCTGTACGGCGATTTCCAACTGTCCGCCCTCGTTCAGCCGGGCCGACAGGTTGACCCGTCCGCCGTCGAGCGTATATTTGATGGCGTTGGACACCAGGTTGTCCAGCACCTGATCGATGCCGTCGCGGTCCAGCCACACCTGCGGCAAGTTCGACGCAACCTGGACGCCGGCGGTGATCGCCTTTTGCCGGAGCTGAAGCGAGAAGCGGTCGACGACATCTTCCATAATCTCCTCGACGTCGACCATCTGCCGCCTGAGCGGAGCCTGCTTCGAATCGAACCGCGACAGATGCAAGAGGTCGGTAACCAGACGGATCATGCGCTCCGTCTCGCTGCGAATGACGCCGACAAAGCGCTCGGCCAGCGGCGGATCGCTCAGCGCGCCGTCGTCCAGCGCTTCGGCATAGCTCTTGATCGTCGTTAGCGGCGTGCGAAGCTCATGCGACACGTTGGCGACGAATTCGCGGCGCGCCTGCTCCAGCTTCTCCGCCTCGGTAGCGTCGTGCAGCACCGCAATGGCGCCGACGACCCCTTTGTCCCGGCGGCGGATCGGCGTCAGCGTCACGCGGAACAGCAGCGATTCCTCGTCGTCCTTCGCCGGCCGCTCGATCAGCAGGGTAAACTCCTTGCCTTGCAGCGTCTCGGCGATGGATTCCTTGTCGATGTTCAGGCACTCCGACACGGTCATGCCTTCGATTTGCTCGAGCCCCAGCATGCTTCGCGCGCGCCGGTTGGCCACAATGACGCGGCCGAGCTCGTCGGTCGCCAGCACGCCGTCGCTCATGTTCGCCAGAATGGAGGCGATTTTCTCCTTTTCTTCCTCATTGACGGACAGCGCCTCGCTCAGGCGGTCGGTCATTTCGTTAAACGCCATGCTGAGCTGACCGAGCTCGTCGTTGCCGAACACCGGCACCCGCTCGTCGAAATTGCCCTCGGCCACCGCCGAGGCTTGACGCGTCAGCGCCTTGATCGGCTGGGTGATCGTGCCGGCCAGCAAAATGCCCAGGATCGCGGTCAAGCCGAGCGCGAGCAGCATGCCCGAGACGAAAATCCGGTTCACCCGGTCGATCGTCTCGTACATTTCCTTCATCGAGGCGACGATATAGACCGCGCCTACGATTTTCCCGCCGCTGATGACCGGCTTGGCGATCACCTTCTTGCGGACGTTGTCCTCGTCGATAATTTCCTCGGAGTTGTCGCTGATGCCCTGCAGCGCGCGGCTGACGAGCAGCGACGTGTTTTTGCGCCCTACGTACGATTGGTGGGACTGCATCGACGTCGTCAGCACCCGTCCGCTTGCGTCCAGCACCTGCGTCTCCGCGCCGTTAATGCTGAACAGGCTGCTCACCAACTGGCTCAGCTCCGTGCTCGCGTCCTCCGAACGGCCGCCGGAATCGGTCTGCTGCTTGACAATGGCGGGTCCCGCCAGCACCGTCAACAGCTGCGCCTGCGCGTTGATGTTGCTCGTAAACGAATTAATCAGCGAGCTCTTCATCGTACTTATAAAATAAACCCCGATCAGCTGCACGGCGATCAGGATCAAAAGCAGTACCATAACGATGAGCTTCATCTGAATGGTACGGAACGGGCGGAACGGCTTCATCCTCCGTACCCGCCCGTCATCTTGGGATTGCGCATCAAATAGCCGAGCCCCCGCCGGGTCAGAATCATTTCCGGCTTGCCGGGATCATCCTCGATCTTCTCCCGCAGCCGGCGGATCGTGACGTCGACGGTGCGCACGTCGCCGAAATATTCGAAGCCCCATACCGCCTGCAGCAGATGCTCGCGGGTCATCACCTTGCCGCAGTTGCGGGCAAGATAATGCAGGAGTTCGAATTCGCGATGCGTCAAGTCGAGGGGCTGACCGTTCTTGTACACGACGTACATGTCGGTATCGATGAACAGATTGAACAGCTTAAGGCCCTGCCGCTCGTTCTCCGGCGAGGCGTCCCCCTCGGTCCGCGGCATTCCTTCGTTGCGCTGGCGGCGCAGATGCGCCTTGACCCTGGCGAGCAGCTCCCTTGTGCTGAACGGCTTGGTCACATAGTCGTCCGCTCCGAGCTCCAGTCCAAGAACCTTGTCGAGCTCCGTATCCTTCGCCGTCAGCATGATGATCGGCACCGAAAGCCGGCTCCGCACCTCGCGGCACACGTCCATGCCGTCCTTCACCGGCAGCATCAGATCGAGCAAAATAAGATCGGGCCCGGTCTCGAAAGCAAGCCGGACGGCCTCCTCGCCGTCGAAGGCGCAGACGACCTCGTAACCCTCTTTTTCCAGATTAAACTTCAAAATATCCGCAATGGGCCGTTCGTCGTCGACCACTAATATTTTTCCTGGCATGCCGAAACGCCTCCCATCTCCCGGAAAGCTGCTATGATCTTTTTATTTTACCATATCCCTATCGTCTTCCCAACGCCGCCTTCAGTCGAGAGAATGCGGGGGCCGCCCCCCAGACTCCTTCGTTTCCCCGTGAAGCGGAATCTCCGTCCGGTTCGGCGGCTGCGCGAAGAAAAACGCCTTCCCTTGCGGAAAGGCGCTTGAAACGGGTTCGTTACAGGTAGCTTAATGGATTGCGGATGCTGCCGTTCAAATGAATTTCAAAATGAAGATGAGTGCCGGTAGACCTTCCGGTGCTGCCCATGATGCCGATGACGTCGCCTTTGGAAACGACTTGCCCTTTCTTCACGTTGATGCTCTTCAGATGGCCGTAAAGCGTCTTGAAGCCGTTGTTGTGGTTGATGATGATCGCGTTGCCGTAGCCGGATTTCGTGCCGACGAATTCGACCGTTCCGTTGTCCGCGGCCATGATGCTTCTGCCGCCGACGATGTCGATGCCTTTGTGCGTCCGGCCCCAACGCTTGCCGAAGTAACTCGATATCTTGGCCCCCGACACCGGCCAGGCGAACGCTCCGGAGCCTTCGCTCGGGATGACCTTCGTTCCTTTCAGAATGACCGTCGATACGGCGGGAACGAGCACTTCGCTGGAGACCATCTCCTCCTCGACGGCCACGCCGTTCCGCTTGACGAGCCGGTAGGTGACTTTGCGCTTGCCGTACGTGCCTTCGCGCACCGTCTTCGATTGTCCGAGCTTCAGCTCATCCGTCTTGCGGATTTCGATCGGCGGATCGATCACTTCGATTTCCGTTACCTGCTCTTTCGTCTCGACGTTTAACACGGGCCGGGTCTGGGTAAGATCCAGCACGTCGCCGACATCGATCCGGTCGTCCTCGATCCACGTGTTGTTCGCGTAAATGAGCGATTCCGACACGCCTTCCTTCTTGGCGATACAGCCGATGCAGTCGCCCGGTTGGACCGTGTACGTTCTCGTCTTGGGATTGCCCGTCGTCAGGAGCTTGTACAGTTCGTCGGGATCGTCCACCTCATCCGTCTCCAGCTCGACGGGAATCAGGGTGACCTGCTCCTTGAATTGGATCGATTCGACGATTCGCTGCTCCTTGTCGTCCGATGCGGAATTCGCCGCAGTCGCCCTCGGGGCCGAAGACCCCGCGCTAAACGCCATCGCCCGTACGCCTGTCTTGACCTCCGCCGTAGGCGAAACAAACTTCTGTTTGACACGCTCCAAAATGGCGTTGGCGGTCTCCCGGTCCTTTACGACGCCGACTTCCTTGCCGTTCACCAGCAGCTTGACGCCGACGGGATGCGTTTTCAGATTGGCGGCGACCGCTTGAAGAGTCGACTCGTCGTCCGGAACTTTTCCGTAAGCCGTCTTCAGCTCGTAGCTCACCTGGTTGTCATCCAGCTTGTACCGGACGTCGCCTTCCGCCTCGGCCAGTTCCTGCGCCTTGCTCTTCAACAGATCCTGCACCAGCTGCTTGTCGCTGATTTCGCCGACCGGCTCTCCGTTCAACCAAACCTGGTAGTAGGAGGTCGAGTTTGCTTTCATATATTGCAACGAACCGACGAACACGGCCGCAACCGCGACAAGCGCGGCAGCGGTGGCGATGACCGGCTTTTTATAATATTGCCAAAAACGAGCGGACTTCAGATTCCGGATTCGCCGTCCAATGGAAGACAATACGTTTCCGATTCGGCCCGCTTTTCCAAAAACGGCCATGATAATCTCCTTTTCGCTTCCATTCCCTAACTTTTACCGTTTCTTTTGTCGCAACTTGTCTACTACTTTAGCACATGTTTACCAGGACCTTCAATGAATATAGCAAAGCGTGAGAGAATTCTAATAATAGTCAAAAGGACCTCCGAAAAGCATTCGAAGGTCCTATCTACCGGGTTTTACGGTCTATAGGTCCTGCAAACTTAGGGGTCCGGCGTCTCCGCGGATTCCCCCAGCAGCTCCATCATCCGCGCGTATTCCTCATCGGTCAGCGCGCCGCGCAGCATCTTTTCCAATGCCGTCATTTCCTCGTCCGTTACGCCTCCCGACAAGTAGGAGGTTAGCTGCTGAAGCTGCTCCGAGCTTAGTTTGGCGACGACAAGCGCGTACAGCTCCTGCCGCTCCTGGTCGGTCAGACCGCCAGCTACGCCCGCCTGCTCCTCCGCGCTCCATGCCGGCGCCGCATCCGGTTCAGCCGGTCCGGTTCCGGTCGTGCCGCTGCCGCCGGAGGTCCCTTCCGCGGAACCGCCCGCTTCCCCGGTCGCGCTGTCCGCTTCGGCTCCCGGCGCCTCCGGTTTCGTCTCGCTTCCGCCGTCCGGCGCCGCGCCCTCTTCGCCGATCGTTGACGCGCCCTCCTCGCGATCCGGCGTCTCCCCCGCTTCGGTTCCCGGCGACGAAGAACCGGAAGAATCGGCCGCCTCCCCGTTCGCGGCCGCACTGCCGGCGCTTGCATCCGGTTCGGGCCCGTTGGATGCGCTCGGAGAAGGCCCCGGTTCCGGGCTGCGTTCGTGATCCGCCGCAACCGGTTGCTCCGCTCCCCACAGCCGTCCCCATACGCCAGACAACGCGAACGGCTGCACGTCCAGCGGAATATTCATCTGCTTCAGCAGCGATTCCACGTAACTGTTCACGATATAGCCTGTCGTCCAGATGCACAGAAAGCTGAGCAGCAGAGCGGTCGCGGCCAATCGGCCAAGCCAGCTGATCCATTTCCACATCGGTTTGCCCTCCTGCCAAAACTATAGTTTCATAGTTTTCAGTATGGGCAAACCTTGCATCTCGCATTCTCCCGGGCGGCCAAAAAACGGCTCTCTTACGTTTTCAACCTAACTTTTCTCAACCGCGATGTGGCAAGCAGGCTGACGGCGAATCCTGCGGCGAAGCCGACCGCATAGCCGATTCGCGCTTCTCCTGCATGGATCAACCCGGCCCCGATCATGCCGCAGAACATGGAGGCCAGCGCAATCGCGCCGATTTGGCAAACAAGCTCAAGCCAGCCGAACAGGATCAGCTTCCCGTTGTTTTCCGGTTTGTTGCGTTCATAGCTCCACATGCCTCCCGCCGCAAGCGCGGCCGCAAGCAGCAGAAAGACAAGGGTTTTTTGCCACGTAACAAAATCATGTTGGAGAAAAAAGAAATGCGAGAGATTAAGCGCATCCTGAAGCTCTTCATAGAAGAACGTATCGGGAAACCCGCGATCGTTCCACATGATCCGGACGCTCTCGTCCAGAAGGGCGTAGGTTCCGATCGGAAGGATGCCGAGCAGCACCAAGAACACCGATTGGGACGGCGCCGTGCCGGTGACCGTTCCGATCAGAACGGCGGCGGAATAAGCGGCCAGAAGCAGCGCAGCCGAGTAACCGATCTCCGTCAGGTGGTAGTTCAGGCTGAAAAGAGGAGCCATCGGGGAAGCCGCCACGACGATCATATCGATAGCCGTATTCAGCACGAGCGACCCTGCGATCAGCGAAGCTCCGAACAACCATTTGGTGAAAAAGATCCGGCGCCTGGAGTACGGAAGCGAAAATAGAAACTCCTGCGAGCCGTTGCGCCGCTCCGTTCCGAACTGCACAAGGGCAAGCACGCAAACGGCAAGCAGCAGCCACACCCGGCCGAACGACTCCAGATCACCGTTCTGATACGCAGCCAGAATGTCTCCCGACCCGGCGTATCTTTCCGCCCGGCCAACGGCAGCGGGGTCCAGAATCCATTGATTCAGCCGGCCGAATCCGAGCGCGAGAAAATGGACAACCGGCACGCCCCATACAAACAGCCTCGCCTGCGCATATTCGCGGCTCCATAACGCTTTAGCCCACATTCGACGGCCCTCCCAGCTTCCATGCGAACAAATCCTCAAGCCGCAGCGGCAGCGGCTCCATAAGCAGCGGTTTCATCGCTTCCAGCTCCCCGTAAGCGGAGGAGGACGGCGCCCGGCTGACCAGCAGCGTGTATACCCGGCCCACATGCTCCAGCACTTTGACTTCCGGCGAAGCCAGCCATGCTGCCGGAGCTTCGCCCCGGAACACAACCTGCAGCTTCGCAATGCCTGCGTTCGCTTCGTCCCCCGTTTCGTAGGTTTCGACCGTTCCGTCCTTTAGCAGCAGCACCTTGTCCGCGATCCGCTCCAGCTCATCCAGCAGGTGGGAGGAGATGATCAGCGACGTCCCGTCGGCCGCCGCCTCCATCAACAGGGTGAGCACCTGCTTCTTGGCGATCGGATCGATGCCGTTCGTCGGCTCGTCGAGCAGCACGAACTGCGCGCGGGTGGCGATTCCGAGCCCGGTGCTGAACAGCATTTTCATGCCTTTGGAAAAATGCCTGATATTCTTGTCCAGCGGCAGCCCGAACCGCTTCATCGTCTCCTTGAAAAACAACATGTCGAACCGGGGATAGATGTTCGCGTACAAATCGGCGCAGCCATATGCCGTGTATCCGTATAAAGCCTCGGGCGAATCCGGGATAAAGACGACTTCCCGCTTCGCCTCCGGATGAGCGGCGATGGACGTTTCCCCGTAGCGCACTTCCCCGCTGTCCGGTGTGAAAATGCCGGCCATCGTCTTCAGCAGCGTCGTTTTGCCCGAGCCGTTGCGGCCGACCAGCCCTGCGACCTGCCCGGGACCGACGGAGAAGCTGACTTGGCGAAGCACGGGCTTGCGGTCAATCGTCTTGCGCAGATTGCAAACCGTGAGCATCTTCTTCCCTCCTGTAACGTCCGATCTCTTCCTCTACCCAACGTTTCAACTGGTCTTCTCCTATGCCAAGATGATGCGCCTCCACCACGAGCCGGCGCAGCTGCTCCCGCAGCCCGGTCAACCGCTCCTGCAGCATGCCCGGCGCATCCGCCGCTTTGGCGACGTAGGTGCCTTTGCCGCGGACCGTCACGATCACGCCTTGGCGTTCCAGTTCCTGATACGCCTTGGCGACCGTATTGTGGTTCACGAGCAGCATGGCCGACAATTCCCGGACCGAAGGGATTTTGTCGCCTTCCGCAAGCGCCCCTTTGGCGATGAGCTCTTTGATCTGGCTCACGATCTGCTCGAAAATCGGCAGCAGACTCCGCTCATGGATTTGAATCATGCGGCACTCGTTCAACTCCTCTCCGGCATGGCGCAAAGCGCTCTGCATAAGCTTGTCGATTAATTTAGCGCTTTAACGTTAGATGTACGCCAATCTCCGCCGCCGCAAACTGTACCACATTTACTAGTACACATTGTACAGTTGTTGTTCGTTGGATTCAAGCCGGTTTGCTCCCAAGCCGATGCTCCTCAGCGGGATTGTGCGGGAATGCCTCGTTTCGATAGTTGCCTAAAAAGCAATTACATTTCCTGCTTTCCGCTCTTTCGCCTGTGCAGTTGCTTTTATAGCAATTAGAGGCCCGGACGTACGGAATTTCAGCTTCGAAACGATTGCAATTGCTTTTATGGCCATTCAAGCGCGGCCTTCCGCCGGAAGTGCTGTTGCAGTTGCAATAAAGGCACTTATTTCGCAATAGCCAAAATCGGGCGCAGACTCGCTAGTCGAGCCGCACCTCGCCCAGCGCCGCCGGCGGCAGACCGGAACACCGCAAGCGGGCAAAAAAAACCGCCCCCGCAGAGCGTAACGCTCCGGCCGGGGACGGCTCGGCCGTCATATCGTATGTTACTCTTCGTAGATCGGGAGAACCTGGTTCGTCTGGTCGCGGTTGCGGCCGACGGAGAAGATCGCGATCGGGATGCCGGTCAGCTCCGATACGCGTTCCACGTATTTGCGCGTGTTCTCCGGCAGGTCCTCCAGCGTCTTCGCGCCGGAAATGTCTTCGCTCCATCCCGGCAGCTCCTCGTACACCGCTTCGCATTCCGCCAGCACCTTCAGGCTGGCCGGGTAATGATGGATGATTTCGCCGCGGTAGCGGTAAGCCGTGCAAATCTTCACCGTATCCAGCCCGCTGAGCACGTCAAGCGAGTTCAGCGACAGGCCGGTGATGCCGCTGACGCGGCGGGCATGGCGGACGACGACGGTGTCGAACCAGCCGACGCGGCGCGGGCGGCCGGTGACGGTGCCGTACTCGTTGCCCTTGTCGCGGATCCATTGGCCGAGCTCGTCATGCAGCTCGGTCGGGAACGGACCGTCGCCGACGCGCGTCGTGTAGGCCTTGGCCACACCGATGACTTGCCGGATCTTCGACGGTCCGACGCCGGACCCGATGCACACGCCGCCGGCCGACGGGTTCGAGCTCGTCACGAACGGGTAGGTGCCCTGGTCAATGTCCAGCATGACGCCTTGAGCGCCTTCGAATAGCACCTTGCGGCCCGCGTCGATGGCGTCGTTCAGCACGACGGACGTATCCGTAACGTACGGGCGAAGCTTCTCGGCGTGCTCCAAATATTCGGAGATAATCCGATCGGCGTCGAGCGGCTCGCCCTGGTACACCTGGGTGATCACCTGATTTTTCTCCTCGATGAGGCGGCGGGCCTTCTCCGTAAATTCCTCGGGATCCATCAGATCGGCGACGCGGATGCCGTTGCGCGCGGCTTTGTCCATGTAGCAAGGACCGATGCCCTTGCGGGTCGTGCCGATTTTGTTGTCGGCTTTGCGGTCTTCCTCAAGCGCATCCAGCACCAAATGGTACGGCATGATGACATGCGCGCGGTCGCTGATCCGCAGATTGTCGACACTGAAGCCGTTGTCGCGAATGTATTGAATTTCTTCGACCAGAGCGGCCGGATTGATCACCGTTCCGTTTGCGATCACGCACAATTTGTTTTTGTTGAAAATTCCGGAAGGAATCATCGTCAATTTATACTTTTTATTCTCAATGAGGATGGTGTGTCCGGCATTGTTGCCACCCTGGTAACGGGCCACGACATCCGCCTTTTCGGCCAGAAAGTCCGTGATTTTGCCTTTGCCCTCGTCTCCCCATTGCGTTCCTACAACCACAACCGTAGACAATGCAATCCCTCCATCCGGCGGTCCGCTGATTGCCGGCAAGATGATGCTCCCCTTGCGAAAATGTTGGCCCGCAGCCGGACAGGAAGGCACACGCAAACGCACCGGAGACGGCATTCGTCCCGATGCGCAACCAAACGTCCGCAAGGCGGCATGATTAGTGTAGCAATCCGCGCACTTGAAGTCAACCAAGAAAGACGAACAATTGTGCAGGCGCCTATACAATCGTTCGGGAATTTTGGCCGATTTTTCGTTTAAAGCGTTCTCTCCCCGAAACACGGTTGCATTTGCAATGCTTTTCGTTCCTTCGGTGCGTCAACATGATCTTTTACAGGTCATCCGTAAGGGCTCGCAGTCCCCAAAAAAACCGCCCTCGTCAGAGGACGGCCAAAGCCTGAACGATTCTATGGGATGAGATCAACATCACGCGCTGCCGGCCAGCGGATCGCCGTGCGTCCGGTCGAGACTGACGAATTTATTGAAATTTTTCAGGAAGACCAGCTCTACCGTGCCGACGGGGCCGTTCCGCTGCTTGGCGATGATGATTTCGATAATGTTCTTTTTTTCCGTGTCCTGATTGTAATAATCGTCACGATACAAGAAGGCGACGATATCGGCATCCTGCTCGATCGAACCCGACTCCCGCAGGTCGGACATCATCGGGCGCTTGTCCTGCCGCTGCTCGACGCCCCGCGACAGCTGCGACAGCGCGATAACGGGCACTTCCAGCTCCCGCGCGATCTGCTTGAGCGTCCGCGAGATTTCGGACACTTCCTGCTGCCGGTTTTCGCCCGGCTTGCCCCGCCCTTGAATAAGCTGCAGGTAGTCGATCACGATCATGCCGAGGCCTTTTTCTTTCTTGAGCCGGCGGCACTTGGCGCGGATGTCGGCAACCGTAATCCCGGGCGTGTCGTCGATATAAATTTGCGCCTCGGACAGCGCGCCGATCGCCATCGACAGCTTCTCCCAGTCGTCCCCTTCCAGGTATCCGGTCCGCATCCGTCCGGCGTCCACGTTCGATTCCGCGCAGATCATCCGGCTTACGAGCTGGGAAGCCGACATTTCCAGACTGAAGATCGCCACGGTCTCTCCGGCGCGGACCGCGACGTTCTGGGCGATGTTCAGGGCGAAGGCGGTTTTGCCTACGGAAGGGCGCGCGGCGACGATGATCAGGTCGCTGCGCTGAAAGCCCGACGTCATTTTGTCGAGATCGGGAAATCCGGATGGAATGCCCGTCGTGCCGCCTTTATGGTTGTAAAGGAATTCGACCCGTTCGAAGACGTCCATCAAGACGTCGCGGATGCTGACGAATCCGTGCGCGGCCCGCCGGTTGGACAGTTCCATGATCCGCTGCTCGGCTTCGTTCAGCAGCGCTCCGACATCGTCTTCCGCCGTATAGCCGCTGGAGACGATTTGCGTGGCGGTGCGGATCAGCCGGCGCAGCATCGATTTCTCTTCGACGATCTGAGCGTAGTAATCGACGTTCGCAGCCGTCGGAACTGCGTTCGCAAGCTTCGCCAGATAGCTGACTCCGCCGATTTCCTCCAGCTGCCCGCGGTCCTGAAGCAGGGCGGTCAGCGTGATCAGATCGAGCGGCTCGTTCTCTTCGTTCAGATCGATCATCGCTTCGAAGATGCGCTGGTGGGCGACGCTGTAGAAATCCTCCGCCTTAAGACGCTCCATCGCCGTAATCAGCGCTTCGCTCTCCAGCAAGATGGCGCCGAGCACCGCCTGCTCCGCTTCCAAGTTCTGCGGCGGAATCCGGTCGAACAGATGAGGTTCCCCGCTTGCGTTCATGACGTTTATTCCTCCACGACCTGCACGTTCAGCGTGCCTTTCACTTCGGGATACAATTTAAGCGGAACTTTCGTGACGCCAAGCGTGCGAATCGGCTCGTCCAGGTCGATCTTCCGTTTGTCGATTTTAATATTCATCTTCTCCAGCGTCTCCGAAATCTGCTTGCTCGTAATGGCGCCGAACAGCCTTCCGCCTTCGCCGGCCTTCGCCTTGATCACGATCGTCATCTCGGACAGCTTCGCGGCAAGCGCCTGCGCCTCTTCCTTCTCCTTCGCCTTGCGTTTTTCGGCGGACGCCTTCATCTGATCCAGCGCCTTCTTGTTGCCTTCCGTCGCGATTTGCACGTAGCCCTTGGGCAGCAAGAAGTTGCGCGCGTACCCTTCGGACACTTCCTTGATTTCGCCCTTTTTGCCTTGACCCTTTACATCCTGCAGAAAAATGACCTTCATTCCAGAATCCCCTCTTCCTCTTCAAGTTCTTTGAGCACTTGCTTGAGTCTGGCCGCCACTTCCTGCAACGAGCCCTGAAGCTGGCACGCCGCGTTGGAGAGATGCCCGCCGCCGCCGAGCCGTTCCATGACGACCTGAACGTTGATTTGGCCGAGCGAACGGGCGCTGATGCCCACCAGTCCGTCCGTCCGCATCGCGACCACGAACGAAGCGCGGACGCCCGACATATTCAGCAGCGTATCGGCGGCCTGCGCGATCAAAAGCTGCGTAACCGGCTGGGCGTTCGTGGCCACGGCGATGGCGATGTCGTCGCGGTACATTTCGGCGTGCCGGATGATTTCCGCTTTTCTGACGTATTCCTCGAGATTCTCCTTGAGCATGCGCTGGATCATCGTGGAGTCGGCCCCGTTGCGTCGCAGGAACGACGCCGCCTCGAACGTGCGCGAGCCTGTGCGCATCGCAAAGCTCTTCGTGTCGACGGTGATGCCGGCGAGCAAAGCGGTCGCTTCCCGCACGTCCAGCACGACCCGGTCGTGAATGTACTGCAGCACCTCGGTAACCAGCTCGCAGGTCGAGGAGGCGTACGGCTCCATATAAATAAGCACGGCGTCATCGATAAATTCCTCGCTGCGCCGATGGTGGTCGATGATGACAATCCGCTCCGTCTGCTGCAGCAGCTTCGGCTCCTCGACCATCGAAGCCCGGTGCGTGTCGACGACGACGACAAGCGACCGCTTGCCGGCCATCGCCAAGGCCTGTTCCGGGGAGACGAATCTTTTGAACAGCTTCTCGTCCTCGCGAATCATGTCCATCATCCGCTCAATCGCCGGATTGACCGATTCCAGCACGATATACGCTTCCTTGCCGAACTGCCGGGCCGCCTTGACGACCCCGATCGCCGCGCCGATGGCGTCCATATCCGGCATTTTATGCCCCATGACGACGATATTGTCGCTCTCTTTGATCAAATCGCGCAGCGCATGGGCAATCACCCGCGCCCGCACTCGCGTGCGCTTCTCGACCGCGTTGCTTTTGCCGCCGTAGAAGCTTTGCCTTTCGCCGACCTTGACGACCGCCTGGTCGCCCCCGCGTCCGAGCGCAATGTCAAGGCTGCCTTGCACCAGATGCCCGAGCTCCTCGAAATTGTCGGTCCCCGAAGCGAAACCGATCGAAAGCGTCATCGGCAGCTTCTGGTCCATCGTAATCTCCCGCACTTCGTCGAGCAGCTCGAACCGGGATTGTTCCAGCTTGCGCAGCGCCAGCTGGTTGGCAATGACCATATACCGGTCCGACGACAGCCGCCGGAGCAGAAGCCCGTATTCTCTCGCCCATTCGTTGATCTTGCCGGTGACCTTGGACAGCATCAGCGCCCGCTGCTGCTCATCCATCCCCTGGGTAACTTCCTCCAGGTTATCCATCATCACGATGCCGAGCGCCAGCTTTTCATTCTCGTACTTTTGCTTGATCGTCCAGCTGTCCGTGATGTCCGTTACGTACATAACCCTCTCCCGGGTGCGGAACAGCATTTCATACACCCGGCCGTTAATTTGGATCTCGCCGCGGTTCGGTTCTCTATCTTTGACGGGAACGTGCAGTCCCGGAAAAATATCCGTCAACGCCATGCCGACCACGGACGGCCGTCCCGTAACATGCGACAGATAAGCGTTGTGCCATTGAACTTCCTGTTCTTCGTTGTAGAGCACAATGCCGAACGGAAGCGTACCGACGACGTCGTTTCCGACACCCTTGATTCGGTAGGAGAGGGTAAGCACGTAATCGTTCAATTCTTTGCGAAAGGCGCGTTCCGCAAGCACCGCGTACACGGCCACACCGGCGCCCAGCACCAGCGCAATCAGGCCGGTCACCCACTGGTACCAGGCCAAAACGGCCGTCAGCAGCAAAATGAGGACCAATGCCCATACATTGTGCATGCCGTGCCATCGCTGAACGAGAAACTTGGGCATGTAAAGCTCCGCTCCCTTGCTCGGTGAATTCGCGATATCCGTCCGCTCGCAAATTTACATTCGGGTGAAGTTCTTCCTCAGCGGAAAGGCCACGTCCAGCAGCCCGATCAGGTAAAACGGAGGATAAAGAAGGATCGGCACCGCAATCAAAACCGGTACGGCTTTATGCCAGCCCTTGACGCTGGCGAGGTAGAAGAAAAAGGCGATCGCCTGGATCGTAAAAGCAAACCGCAATACCGGCACCGCATTGGCCGTGACCATGCTCAGAAAGTTGTTGCTGTCCGCGGGAATGACGAAGCTGAGCACAAGGGCGATCAGGTAATAGAAAACCATGCTGCGCGGCAGCATCCACGTCCTCATCTGCGGCAGCGCCGGCGTCTCGATCCCGCTTATCGCCAAGGCCCGCCGCGACAGAATATGCGTAACGGAGGCCAAAGCAAACGACGCGAGCAGGAGCAGCGCCGGCAGCATCGTCACGATGGCGTTGCTCAGCTGGTCGACCGTATCCGAGGCCCAATCCTCCGGCAAGAGCGTGCCCGAAGCATTGAGCGCGCGGGCCGTTTCTTCCAGCAGTTGCGTCAAATAGGACGACAAGTCCAGATCGAACTGCATCGACAACACGATCAATTCCAGCAGCAGTTGCGCGAGCAAAACCACAAATCCGATCAGAATGACTTTTTTCGGGGCCGTTCTTTTTTTGTACAAGTGACCCATCACGATCGACGGAATCAGGAAAAATAAGCCGAACGTCAACGCAACCGGAGCGTAGGAACCCGACAGCAAAAAGGCGGCGGCGACAACGCACGCCATATGCGCGGCAAACGAGAGCGGCTTAAGCATCGTATACAGCACGACCATCGGGGTCATCAGCAAAAACAAGGTCACGATATTGAGCATCGTCGGAATGCTTAACAGCAGAAACAGCGCCGCCGCGCTCCAGGCTACGGACTTCCAGCCAATATTCAATGGGGTCACCTCTTGCGAATATGATCTTCGAGCGCAGACAGATCCCTGTATTGATCCTCAAGCTGATGGCCTTCTTGCTTCAGCTTGGCCAGCTTTTCGGCAATCGCATGATCCAGTTCCCGGTACGGAACGCCGAGTCTGCGTCCCAGAATATACCCGCTGGCGATCAATCCGGCCAAACTGTCCGAAATGCGCAAAGCGCTTCCGTCCCACATCGCTTTGAACAAGCGGGAAACCTGATCGAGCAACTCCGTCTTCAGCCATTCGATAAGCTTGGCTCGCGTGGCGACATCCAGTTCGCGTTCCATCGCCTAAACCCGTCCCTTCTTCGGATCCTTAATCGTCCAAACTTCGGGTGTCTGACCGTAAAAGCTGCAATCTTCATTATAGCATAAAATGAGCGGCCACCAAGCATTCTCCGATGCGCCGGGCGCCGCCGTAAGGCTCCTCAAATGCGCAAATAACGGCCACCCGAGTGACCGTTATTTCGTTCAAATCTGGGCCCTTAAGCACGGCCCCGATCAATGTTTTCGCTGCAAGCTCTCGGCGTTCCGGTTCGGCGCCAGCATCAGCCGCTCGCAATAATCGATAATGTCGCTGCGCCGGACGATGCCGATAAACCGGCTCATGTCGTCCACAACCGGCACGAAGTTCTGGGTTTTGGCCAGGGAGATCAAATCTTCCATATTGGCATCGATCCGGACGGGAAATACGTTCCGGCGGAATTCGATTTCGGATAACTGAACGCGGTGCGCGGTATCGAAACGGACGTCGGGGTTGTTTTTAAAGTACCAAAGCAGATCTCCCTCGGTCACCGTGCCGACGTATTCGCCGTTCTCGCCGAGGACGGGGACCGCGGTATAGCAGTGGCGCTCCATCCGCTCGAGCGTCTGCCTCAAGGTCGCGGTGACCGGCAGACAGACAACCTCCTGCTTCGGCAGAAGAAAAAAAGCGATGTTCATCCTTTCCTCTCCCCTGTCGCGACGGTTTCAAACAAAAGCGCCGAAGCCAACCTTGCTCCGGCCGTTTCATTATAACATGAGCGTGCGATGTCTCACCATGTTTCGCTCCGTGATTTTCGTTCGAGGCCCGAAGCCGCCAGTACCATGCAGGAATGGAAAAATCAAAAACCCCTCCGGAATGCGCAGAACATTCCGAAGGGGTCCGCATGATCGCCGATTACTCGGTGGTGTAAGGCAGAAGCGCCATTTGGCGGGCGCGCTTAACCGCGACCGTCAGCATGCGTTGGTACTTCGCCTTCGTACCGGTTACGCGGCGGGGCAGGATTTTGCCGCGCTCGCTGATGAACTTGCGGAGCAAGTCCAGGTCTTTGTAATCGATGTGCGTGATTTTATTCACCGTGAAGTAGCACACTTTGCGGCGCTTGTTGCGGCCGCGGCGGAATTTGCGGGGTTCGCGTTGTTCGCGGCCTTCGCCTCCGGCAGCGCGATTTTCGCGGGGTGCGCGCTCTTCACGAGCAGCTTGTGCAGTTTGTTGTTGTTCGCTCACGTTTTCTCCGTCCTTCCTGTCTTAGAATGGCAAATCATCGTCCGATATATCAATCGGCTTGCCGTCATCAGCAAACGGGTCACCGCTGTTGCCGCCGCGCGAACCGAAGCTCCCGCGGTTTCCGCCGCCATACCCGCCGTAAGTTCCCGATCCGGCTCCGAAATCGTCCCGTCCCTGTCCGCCGCTCTCGCGGTTCGGCGATTCGAGAAAACGGACGTTGTCCGCAATCACTTCCGTTACGTATACCCGGCGGCCTTCGTTGTTTTCGTAGTTGCGCACTTGAATGCGCCCTTCCACGGCGGCCAGACGGCCCTTCCGAAGGTAATTCGCGCAGGTTTCGGCCAGTTGGCGCCACGTTACGATCGGGATGAAATCCGCTTCGCGTTCTCCCTGATCGCGGGAAAACGGGCGGTCAACCGCAAGCGTAAATTGGGCAACGGCCACGCCCGAAGGCGTATAACGGAGTTCGGGATCCCTGGTCAGGCGTCCGATCAGAATGACCCGGTTCAACACGGTGGATTCCCCCCTACTCATGACGGCTCAGGCGGGTTGCCGCCAGGCTGTCGTGCAGTGTTCAATCAAGCAACGACGTCTTTGACAATGATGTGGCGAATGACTTCGTCCGTAATCTTCAGGACGCGTTCCAGTTCGGCCACAACCGAAGCAGGCGCCGAAAACTGAACCAGCACATACGTGCCTTCGCGGTACTTCTTGATCTCGTAAGCGAGGCGCTGCTTCTTCGGCGCTTCCGCTTTCAGGATCTCGCCGCCGCCGCTCGTGATGATGCTTTGGAATTTCTCCGTGACAGCAGGAACGGCTTCTTGGTCCACGTCCGGGCGGATGATGTACATCAACTCGTATTTGCGCATGTTCCTTCTACCTCCTTTTGGTCTTTGGCCCCCCGCTTGGCATACCGCGTTATGCGGCCGAGGAGCAAGGAGTACACGATGGCTAAAACCGAAATCGCATACCTAATCAGAGTAACACAACACCGATAAAATCTCAAGAGATTGCTATAAACCCGAATGCGCAAGCTGCCGGCGGCCGGCTTGTTTCCGGACCCGAATAGGCTTGCCGCATTTGGCGGAACACTAACGGTCGGAGGTGAGCCCGATGGGTGAATGGAGCGAATTCGAGCCCGGCGACCGCGCGCCCAACGAAGGCGTGTATATTGAAGTGGGCGAAGCGTCGTTTCATACCGGCATACAAAATCCGAAACGCGTGCATCTGAAAAAGGGCGAGCGGTTCCCCGATACCGCGAACAAAAACCGCAAGTGGAAAAGATTCGAACGATGACGTCTTATGGGATTTCGTTATTTTTCACGGCGAAGGAATAAAGAAAATCGATTCGGGACACTCTAACTGTCGGCGACGAACAGAGAGGTGTGGTTCCATTGAACCCATTCAGGCAACAGCCGTCAACAGGCAAGCCGGAGGAAAGCTCGTACCAAACGGAGTAGGACGGGAGTGTTGCGCCAAAGACACGTTCTAGGCAACACCTAAGCCCTAAAGGGCCCTGCAATCCGAATCGCTGGTGAACGACCGGGCTCAAACGGCTGCGCATCTCAAAGGACGCACAGCCGCTTATGCCAAAACCGTCCGGTTCGTTCCGGATGTCGCGGTCTTCACGAAAAGGCAACGTTTCGGCAACGGCTTCAACATCAATCGTCGCCCGAAGGGCCCCTTAACGGGGTCCTTTGTCATTTAAGCAAAAAACAACCGCCCCGGCGGATCGGAAGCGGCTCTCTTCGTCGATGTCGATATGGAAAATAAAAAACAGCTCGTGTCGAGCCGCATTTCTCCTGATGATCGTCGGTGGCGGAGAGGGTGGGATTCGAACCCACGCACGCCTTGCGACGCCTAGTTGATTTCGAGTCAACCCCCTTGGACCACTTGGGTACCTCTCCGCAACAGGAGTTATCATATCATATTCTTGTCCGTCTTGCAACTGTTTTCGCGGCTATTTTTCCGTTTCCGCCGCCGTTTCGCCGCCGCCCGAGCGGAGCACTTTTTTCATACTTTTCTCAAATTTGGCACGGGGTAGCAAAATGCTGTGCTTGCACTTCACGCACTTGATCCGGATATCCATCCCCATGCGAATAATTTCCATTTCGTTCGCCCCGCATGGATGCGGCTTTTTCATCTGAACGACATCGCCGAGCTGAAATACTTTTTTATCCATTTACCCCACCACCCGTTCGCTTGCCTCGCGCGAAAAATAACGCGGATTTTCCGCCGCCTCGAACGCTTTTTTCAATTCGGCGTTAAGCCGTCTGGAGACGGAGCCTTGCGTGTTCGGTTTGCATACGGCCGTAATCCGCAGGACAACATCGCTTGCGCCCATCGATTGAACGCCCAGCAGCTCCGGCTTGCCGATGACGTTCGGGTCTTCAAAGCGGTTGAGGACGCTGCGGATCGTGTCCGTCGCCTCATCCAGCGAATCGGTGGCCGCAACCGAAAAATCGACGACGGCCAGCGATTCGTGAACCGAATAATTGGTTACATCCACAATCGATCCGTTCGGAATGATATGCACTTCGCCCGTCCAGTTGCGGATTCTCGTCGAACGCAGGCCTATCATTTCCACGGTGCCCTTGAATTTTCCCGTTTCGATCACGTCGCCTACGGAAAAATGATCCTCCAAAATGATGAAGAAGCCGGATATGATGTCCTTCACCAGACTCTGCGCTCCAAAGCCGATCGCAAGCCCGACGACCCCGGCCCCCGCAAGCAGCGGTCCGAGACTGATATGGAATTCGCTCAAAATAAGCAGAATCACAATGAAGTTGATGGCGTAGCCGGCCGTGTTTTTGAGCAGCTTGCCTACGGTTTGCACGCGCCGCGTGCGGATTTTCAGCCGCTTGGCGGAGCGCGCGTGCGTAAACTGGTCGATGATCCGGTTGACCATAATGCGGGCGATCCGGCTGATCACCAGAATCATCACGATTCGCAGCAGCACTTCCAATGCCGCCATCCACATCGAGGTATCGGTGACCGTCGCCCAGATGCCTTCCACGAATTGCTGCCAAAGACCGGTGTTGTCCGCCAGCGTCTGTTCCCAATCATTTGCCGCAGTCATCGATCGATCCCTCCGCTCCTACATGATTTGTTCGTAACCGCCCTCCGCTGCGGGACGGAATAGCCCCCGGATTTCCACCTGCTCGTTTACGATCACTTGCCGGACCGTATCCAGCGCCTCTTCGGAAAATTCGATGGACAAGGCGCAGCCGGCCGTAATCTCTTTCGGCGTGGGACGGATATCTATCTCCACGTCGGCGTATTCCAGCAGCATCTCCGCTCTCAGCGCCTGCTGAGTGGAATCGAATGCGATCAAGATCGGATTCATAGCGTTTCGGCACCTTTCTCCTATTAATCGCTCGCCGGCTTTTCCAATGAGTATAAAAGCATGGCTGCGTCCATATACTAATAACAACTTATGGGAGGAGGCGAAGCAGACGAATGAACGGCGCTTGGGAGAAGCGGCAGCATTCAACGGTTGATCCGGCTGCGCTCTCTTTAAAAATCCATTACCACGACCCTACCGTTCTTCGCAAGCTGACGGAACGGATAGGAAGCCAATTGAAGCAACTGCCGCCGGACAGGCCTATCGCCGTCGTCTGCGTCGGCACAGACCGCTCGACGGGCGATTCCCTCGGCCCTCTTGTCGGCAGTCTGCTTTCTCGGGAACCGAACCCCAAATTCGAATTGTACGGCACCTTGGACGAACCCGTCCATGCCATGAACTTGAACGACACGCTGCTTCGCATCAAGGGCGCTTCCCGCAATCCGTTTGTCATTGCCGTGGATGCATGTCTCGGACAAGTTTCCAGCGTCGGCTGCATTCAGTTCGGATTAGGTCCCGTTCACCCCGGAGCGGGCGTCAACAAAGAGCTTCCTCCCGTCGGCGATATTCATATCACCGGCATCGTGAACGTCGGCGGCTTTATGGAGTACTTCGTGCTGCAGAACACCCGTCTGAACCTGGTGATGAAGATGTCCGACGTGATCGCCCAGAGCATTCTGGACTCGATCCGCTCAGCGAGAACGGAATCTATTCCTTTTGCATTGCCTGAATGATAGCGGTTTTCTCTTCCGGTGTAAGCATGTACGCCGATTGGCCTTTGTCGAGCGGCTTGGCATACAAAAAAGCCTGATCTCGGCTGTGAATGCCCGTAATGACAACGCCGTCCTGCTGATCGTTGACAATCGCCACGGAGAAGCTCAAATCGCTGCCCGTATCCGAAAACGCATTGAACCGATGAACGCCGACCTGCCCCTTGAGCGAGGCCAGGCGTTTGTCTTGTTTGGCCAGGCGATCGTTCAGTTCGTCCTGACGCTGCCGGACATCGCTCACTTGCCGATGCAGCAATTCAAGCACGTCTTCCAACGCCGGCACGCCCGTCTCTCCCACAAGCTGGCGATGCGCTTTCCGCAGCTTGCGAACCTTGCTTCCCAGCACGATCAAGCCGATCAGCGCAACGACGGACAACAGGCCTTCCAATGCCACAATACCCAACCAAAACTCCTCATCCAGCCCGAACATGCTTGTCTCCCCCATGCTATCCAATCGATGTAGATGTATTTATTTGTTTCGCAGCATGACCGATATTTGGTTTACCGCATCGACCAAGGATACGATTTCCGATTCGGTCGTGAAATATCCCGGGCTGGCGCGAACGGCCCCCGTTTCCAGCGTCCCGGCGCTCTCATGCCCCAGCGGCGTGCAATGGAATCCGGCACGGACGGCGATGCCGAATTGCCGGTCCAGCAGAAACGCGACTTCGGACGGGTCCGCTCCTTCCAGCAGAAACGAGACGATCGCCGTCCTCTCCGTATGGATATCCGGCCCGAGCAACGTCACGCCGGGAACCGATTGCAGCCCCTCCATCAACTGCCGCGTCAGCGCAAGCTCGCGGGCATGAATGCGGGCTGTCGTCTCCTCAAGCACGAACCGGACCCCTGCGGCAAGCCCCGCGATTCCGACCGTATTCGGCGTGCCGGCCTCATACCGGTCCGGGCGGACCGCCGGCTGCTCCGGAGATTCGGAGCGGCTGCCCGTTCCGCCTTGCATAAGCGGCTCCAGATCCAGCTCGGGGTGAATGTACAGCCCCCCGGTCCCCTGCGGCCCCAAGAGCCCTTTATGGCCCGGAAAAGCAAGCAGATCGATCCCCATCGCCCCCACGTCGATTTCCAGCACGCCGGCGCTTTGCGCGGCATCGACGAGCAGCTTCGCCCCATGCTTGCGCGCGATTGCGCCGATTTCGCCGATCGGCAAAATCGTGCCGAACAGGTTCGAACTGTGTCCGGCGACAATCAGCCGGGTATCCGGCCGAACCGCATCGCGCAGCTTGTTAAGGTCCAGAACCCCCCGCGCATCGGTGGCGACGTACGTCACCTTGATTCCCAGCTTTCGTTTCAACGCTTCCAGCGGCCTGCGCACGGAATTGTGCTCGACCGACGTCGTCACGACATGGTCGCCCGGCCGGAGCATTCCGGTCAGCGCCATGTTCAGGGCATGCGTCGTATTCAACGTAAACGCGATATCGTTCGGATTCGCGATACGAAACAGCTTCGCGAGCGCCTTGCGTCCCTCGAACAGAACCCTGCTCGCCCGCACCGACATCTCGTGGCCTCCCCTTCCCGGGTTGGCGGCGGCTTCTCTCATGCTCCGTTCCATCGCTTCCATGACCTGCGGCGGCTTTGGCCAGGAGGTGGCTGCGTTGTCCATATAAATGATCGGTTTATCCATTTTATTCCCCTTCATCGTCATCCTGACGCAAGGATAGCATACCTCAGTTTAATCTTTCGGAGGAAAGATTACAACTTGGGTATGCCATCCGATTGTCATTATGCCAACGCCTGAAGAATTTCCAAAATCCGCTCCAGATCGCTTTTGTTGAAATAAACCAATTCGATGCGCCCTTTATCCTTGTTCGCTTTGATCCGCACCGTCGTCTTGAATTTTTCCCGAAGCCTCTCTTCCAGCTCGTCAATGTACGGATCGCGTTTTTTCGCCTTCGGCTTTGCCTTGCCTTTCCCCTTGACGTCCAGCTGCTGAACGGCGTCTTCCAGCTGGCGCACGCTCCACGCATGGTCGACGGCCAGTTTCGCCAGCTCTTTTCGTTTAGCGTCTTCTTTGACGCCGGCGAGCGCCCTGGCATGTCCCATGCTTAATGTTCCACGTGAAACATGTTCCTTGATTTCATCCGGCAGCGTCAGCAGCCGCAGAAAGTTCGCGATATGCGACCGGGACTTCCCGACCTTCAAGGAAAGCTCCTCTTGCGTTAGCGAAAACTGGTCCATAATCGCTTGATAAGCAACGGCGATCTCAATCGCGTTCAGATCCTCGCGCTGCAGGTTTTCGATCAGGGCGATTTCCATCACCTGCTGATCGCTGTACGTGCGGACAACGGCCGGAATCGTCGGATTGCCCAGCATCTGCGAGGCGCGGAACCGGCGTTCCCCCGCTATAATCTCATAGCCGCGCAGTGCCGCCCGCACCACGATCGGCTGAATGACGCCATGTTCCCGAATGGATTCGGCCAGCTCCTTAATCGCGTTTTCGTCAAACGTTTTGCGCGGTTGATAAGGATTGGCCCGCAACTGGGAAAGAGGAATTTCCACGATTTTATCGTCTTCATTGATGGACAGAGACGTGATTAAGGCATCCAGACCCTTACCTAGCCGCTTGCTCATACGTTATCACTTCCTTCGCCAATTCGAGATAAACCTCGGCGCCTTTGGATTTGGGATCGTAGGTGATGATCGATTGACCATGCGAAGGAGCTTCGCTCAGTCGGATATTCCGGGGAATAATGGTTTGGTAAACTTTTTGCTGAAAATACTTTTTGACCTCTTCGATGACTTGGATGCCCAGATTCGTCCGCGCGTCGAACATCGTGCACAGCACGCCTTCGATTTGCAGCGACGTGTTCAGATGCTTCTGCACCAGCCGAATGGTGTTCAGCAGCTGGCTGAGCCCCTCCAACGCGTAATATTCGCACTGGATCGGAATCAGCACCGAATCCGCCGCCGTCAGCGAATTGATGGTCAAAATGCCGAGAGACGGCGGACAGTCGATCAAAATATAATCGTAATCATTGCGCACCAGCGCCAGAGCCTTCTTCAGCCTGATCTCTCTTGAGATTGTCGGAACGAGCTCGATTTCCGCACCGGCCAATTGGATCGTCGCCGGAATGATCTTCAAGTTGGGAAGCCCCGTTTCTACAATCGCCTGGTTTGGATGAACATCATTGATCAGTATGTCGTAGATGCAATAGTTGACGTCCGCCTTGTTGATCCCGACCCCGCTGGTCGTGTTCCCTTGGGGATCGATATCAACGATTAGCACCTTACGGCCCAATGTCGACAAACACGCGCCCAGATTGACTGATGTCGTCGTTTTGCCGACACCGCCTTTTTGGTTGGCTATGGCGATAATTTTAGACAAGCTCATTCACCTCAATATTTACTGCTCCTGCATGCAGGGGAAAGCCGACAGAAAAAGCGGCCCGCAAACGGCACCGCATGTGAATGGATGTTGGTGATCGTTAACGCTTCGGTATATGGATGACGATTTCGATATGGTCCTCGCAATCCCGCTCGCTGGCTTTAATCGGTATGCCGGAGCCGGTCACCATCTCCACCGACTGGCGGATCGTATTTAGCGCAAGCCGTACGTCCTTCGTGAAAGACACTCTGCGCGTCTTCGGTTTCTGATTAGCCTGAAGAAGGAACGCGATCCTTGTTTCCGTCTGCTTGACGTTCCACTCTTTGTCGATGATTTCCTGCAGCACTTTGTTTTGAAGTTCTTCGTCGGGCAGCGCCAACAAGGCGCGCGCATGCCGCTCCGTGATTTTGCGTTCGAGGAGCGCCTGTTTGACGGTGTCGCCCAATTGAAGGAGACGAATTTTATTGGCAATCGTGGATTGGCTTTTGCCCAGCCGCTGCGCAAGGCTTTCCTGCGTCAACTGATGAAGATCCATCAGCTTCTGATACGCTGTCGCTTCTTCGATCGCCGTCAAGCCTTCGCGTTGAAGGTTTTCGATCAACGCCATCGAAGCCGCCTGCGAGTCGTTGATTTCCCGGACGATAGCCGGAATATTGGCCATGCCGAGCTTGACTACGGCGCGCCAGCGGCGCTCTCCGGCGATCAGCTCGTATTTGCCGTTCCGTTGACGGACGACGACCGGCTGAATGACGCCGAGCGTCTTGATCGTCTGGCATAGTTCATCGATTCGTTCGTCGTCAAATATCGATCGGGGCTGGTACGGGCTCGGAACGATGTCCGAAACGGGTATTTGTTTCACTTCTTCCTGGCCGCTCCGATCCGACAAGCCGAAAAGACGCGACAACGGTTCTCTCATCTTCTTTTTACCACCACGTTCGTATTATATAGGAGATTCAAGACAAGCGGAACTTATTGGGTGTTGGAAACAACGGCTCGCGGGAAATCCGGCGCAGAACACCTTGGCATCGTGACGAAAAAGCGCCGCATTTCCGCGCCTGACCGGCGCATATGCGGCACGTCGCTTCTCTCCGTTCGTAATTATACTAATTCGATGCGAAGCGCCGTTTTCCTGCTCGTGAAAAAACTTTCACAGCTATGCCATTTCTTCTTTCCCGCTTTCCCGAAAGAAGCGCGTCCGTTTCCGCGGCAACGATGGAAAAGAACCCTAACCGCTTGTCTTTGCCGAATGCCGTCCAGGACGACTATACCTTCGCGTCGTGAAGGGTTCGTCCGTTACTCCCTTAAAGGATCGCCGGGGGCAAAAAGATTTGCGCCTCTTGCTCCAAAAGAACAACCACTCGCATTTGGATTCGGAAACACAAAAATGTTCCACGTGAAACAAGAATAGTATAGCATCTCTTTGTTTCACGTGGAACATTATGATTTGAAATGGATCAGAGACGGATCGCGTTTCGCAGCAAAGGCGTCTTTAACGGGATTCCGGCTTTGCGCGGATACGCCTTCGGAGTCGGCCCCTTTTTCACCATGACGATCAGGTGGCGTTCCGAACGCTCGTTGGGCAGCTCCAGGCGTTTCGTCTGGTGAACGGCCGCATTGAGCTTTTCGATGCTGAACCGCCCCTCATCCAATTCTTCCGCAATGTCGGAGCCCTTCATCGCTACAAAGATGCCGCCCGGTTTCACAAAAGGAAGGCAAAGCTCGTTGAGCCCCGCGAGGCGGGCGACCGCGCGCGCCGTTGCGACATCGTGCCGGTCCCGGTGCTCAGGCAGCCGAGCGACATCCTCCGCCCTGCCGTGTAGGCAAGTTACATCCGCAAGGCCAAGCGACGAGACGACTTCCTCCAAAAAACGAATGCGCTTCGCTAAGGAGTCGACGATGGTCACCCGAATGCGCGGAAACGCAATTTTAAGCGGAATCGAGGGAAAGCCGGCTCCGGAGCCGATATCGGCCAGGCTGACCGAACCGGAAAGATCGGCGACGGTCGACACGGTTAGCGAGTCGTAAAAATGCTTCTCATAAACGGCCGACCGCTCCGTAATGCCGGTCAAGTTCATCTTCTCGTTCCACTCGATCAGCAGCCGGTAGTACGCCTCGAATTGTTCCAACTGGTTATCGCTTAGCGCAATGCCGATTGCAGAAGCCCAATCCTTCAGCCAAATCTGCGTATTATCCATGCTTCACCCGAGCCGCCGTTACCCGATTGTAGTGTTCCAAGTGGACGAGCAAAATCGAAAGATCCGAGGGCGTCACGCCGGAAATGCGGGAAGCCTGGCCGATCGAGATCGGACGGATTTTGTCGAGTTTTTGCCTTGCTTCCGTCGCCAGCCCGTGGATGCTGTAATAGTCGATGTCTTCGGGAATCCGCTTTTTCTCCATTTTCGCCAGCCGCTCCACTTGCTGAAGCTGCTTTTCGATATAGCCGGTGTATTTCGTCTGGATTTCCACCTGTTCCTTCATGTCGTCCGTCAGATCGTAAGGCGACGGGGACAGGGCTTCCAGATGCGCATACGTCACTTCCGGGCGGCGCAGCAACGTCAGGCCGTCGACCGCGTTCGTGATCGGCGCGGACCCGACGGACGCCAGCATCGCCTGCACTTGCTCGTCGGGGCGGAATTTCGTTTCCTTCAGCCTTTCCAGCTCCGCCTCCACCAGTTGTTTCTTTTTCAAAAACCTTTGGTAGCGTTCCTCGGAAATCAAGCCAATCTCGTAGCCGAGCGGAGTGAGGCGCAGATCGGCATTGTCGTGGCGAAGCAGCAAACGGTACTCCGCGCGCGAAGTCAGCAGGCGGTAAGGCTCGTTGGTACCTTTCGTCACCAGATCGTCGATCATGACGCCGATATACCCTTGGGAACGGCTGATGATCACCGGCTCCAGCCCTTTCGCCTTGCGCGCCGCGTTAATGCCCGCGATAATGCCTTGGCCCGCCGCTTCCTCGTAACCGGATGTGCCGTTGATCTGCCCGGCGGTGAACAAGTTGGGCACCAGCTTCGTCTCCAGCGACGGCCAGAGCTGCGTCGGCACGACCGCGTCGTATTCGATGGCATAGCCGGTACGCATCATTTTCACGTTTTCCAGGCCGGGAATGGAGCGAAGAATTTGCAATTGCACTTCCTCCGGCATGCTCGTGGAAAGTCCCTGCACATAATATTCCTTCGTATGGCGGCCTTCCGGCTCGAGGAAAATCTGATGCTTCGGCTTGTCGGCGAACCTTACGATCTTGTCCTCGATCGACGGGCAGTACCGCGGTCCCGTTCCTTCGATCGCACCCGAAAACATCGGCGCGCGATGCAGGTTCTCGTTGATGATGCGGTGCGTCTCTTCCGACGTGTACGTCAGCCAGCACGGCAGCTGTTCCTTTTCCCGTTCTTCGTAAATCGTCTCGAACGAGAAGTATTTCGGATTCGAATCGCCGGGTTGAATTTCCGTCTTGGAAAAGTCGATCGTATCCTTGTGCACTCGCGGCGGCGTTCCCGTCTTGAACCGCACCAGCTCGAAGCCGAGATCCTTAAGCGATTGCGACAGCTTCACGGAAGGCTGCTGGTTGTTGGGTCCGCTCTCGTACATCAGCTCGCCGATAATGACCTTGCCGCGCAAATACGTCCCCGTCGTCAGCACGACGGTCTTGGCCCGGTATTCCGCGCCGGTCTTGGTCACGACGCCGCGGCAGACGCCGTCTTCGACGATCAGCTCCTCCACCATTCCCTGACGAAGCGTAAGCCGCTCCTGTTTCTCAATCGTTTCTTTCATCGTATGCTGATACAGAAACTTGTCCGCTTGCGCGCGAAGCGCGTGAACGGCGGGCCCCTTGCCCGTATTCAGCATCCGCATTTGAATGAACGTTTTATCGATATTGCGTCCCATCTCGCCGCCGAGCGCGTCGATTTCCCGGACGACGTGGCCTTTGGCCGGACCTCCGATAGACGGGTTGCAAGGCATAAACGCGACCATATCCAAATTGATCGTCAGCAGCAGCGTTTCGCAGCCCATCCGGGCCGCAGCCAGCGCGGCTTCGCAGCCCGCGTGGCCGGCGCCGACGACCACCACGTCGTAATTTCCTGCTTGATAACTCATGCCTGAGCCTCCTTTAGCTAACCATTATATCACTTGCCCAAACAAAATTTAGAGAAAATTTGATCCAGCAGCGACTCGCCGACGGAATCGCCGACGATCTCGCCTAGCGTCTCCCATGCGGAAGCCAAGTCGATCTGGATCAGATCGACCGGCACGCCCGAATCCGCGGCGCCAATCGCGTCCTTCAGCGAAGAAGCAGCCCGATGAAGCAGCGAAATATGGCGGGCGTTGCTTACATAGGTCAGATCCTCCGACTCGACGCCGCCGCTCAAAAACAGCTCGGACACGGCCCGCTCCAAATCCTCAAGGCCGGTCCCTTCCTTGGCAGACAAATAGACCATGCGTTTTTCCGGGAACCGCTGCCGGATCCAATCGGTGTCGAGCCTTCCTTCCAGATCGATTTTGTTGACGACGATAATGACCGGCCGGTCCTTCAGCTCGTCGAGAAGCTTCAATTCGTCTTCATGGAGCGGTTCATGGAAATTCAGCACGAGCAAAATCAGATCCGCTTCGTTCAACGCCCCGCGCGAGCGTTCGACGCCGATTTTCTCCACGACGTCGCTCGTTTCCCGAATGCCGGCCGTATCGAGCAACCGCAACGGAATGCCGGCAATCGACACCGACTCCTCGATAATATCGCGAGTCGTGCCGGGAATATCGGTTACGATCGCCTTGTTCTCCCGCGCCAGCGCGTTGAGCAAGGAGGATTTGCCGGCATTCGGCCGGCCGACGATCGCGGCGACGATGCCTTCCCGTAATATTTTGCCTTGATTTGCGAATTGCAGAAGCCGCTCGACTTCCTTCAGCACGTCCGTACAGCGCTCCCGGATCATCCCGGCTGTCACCTCGGCGACGTCGTGCTCCGGATAATCGATATTGACCTCCACATGCGCAAGCAGTTCGATCAGCTTCGTCCGCAGCGGAACGATCCGTTTCGACAGCGCCCCCTCGGATTGCCGTCTTGCCACCTGGAACGCCCGTTCCGACTTCGACCGAATCAGGTCCATCACCGCTTCGGCCTGCGTCAAGTCAATGCGTCCGTTCAAAAAAGCCCGCTTCGTGAACTCTCCGGGCTCGGCCAGCCGCACGCCGCTGCGCAGCACGAGCGCCAGCACCGCCTGCACCGCCACGATCCCGCCGTGCGTGCTGATCTCCACCACATCCTCGGCCGTAAACGACCTCGGCCCTTTCATCACCGACACCAGCACTTCGTCGAGCACTTGCCCGTTTGCCGGATCCACAATTTTGCCATAGTGTATCGTATGCGATTCCGCTTTGCGCAAATCGGTTTTCGACCGGAACAGCGGCGCCACCTTCGCGATCGCTTCGGGGCCGCTGACCCGGATCACGGCGATACTGCTCTCGCCCATCGCCGTCGCGATCGCCGCGATTGTGTCTTCTGTCATGCCGTATCGCCTCCTGCGGAAACTTCCGCCCAAACGTTAAAAAACGCAATGCTCCGCCAATACCGCGGGTGCCATTGCGTAGTCGGGTCCGTTATTTCAAAGCAATGACGATGCTTCGGTTCGGTTCATCGCCTTTACTGTACGTTTTCACGTGAGGATGGGATTGCAGGCGCGCGTGAATGATTTTGCGCTCCTGCGAACTCATCGGTTCGAGAACAATCTCCTTGCGCGTCCGAACGACCTGGCTTGCCATCCGATCCGACAGCGACTCCAGCGTTTTTCGCCGGCGCTCGCGAAAGTTCTCGGCATCCAGCACGATTTTCAGGTGACGGTCGGAATGCCGGTTGGCCACGATGTTCATGAGAAATTGAAGGGAATCGAGCGTCTGCCCGCGCCGGCCGATCAAGATGCCCAGATCCGAGCCCGTCAAGTTGACCCGGACGCCGCCCGGCTCATCGATCCGCTCCACTTTCACCTTCACGTTCATCGCCTCGGTCACATCGTGAAGAAAACGCAGCGCTTCTTCCACACCATCCGGAATCAGCTCGATCTCGACCTTCGCTTCCTTGACGCCGAACAGGCCGAACAATCCCTTGCTGGGCTGCTCCAGCACCGAATATTTGACCCGGTCTTGTCCGACGCCGAGCTGATCAAGACCGTTTCTTAGCGCTTCTTCTACCGTTTTTCCTGACGCCACCAGCTTTTGCATGAACTTTGGCCTCCTTGCCAGAAGTTACTTCCGGTTTCGAGGAACGATCACGACCATACATGAAATAGTTTTGAACGATCGTGTAAAGGTTGCTGTAAATCCAGTAAAGCGGCAGCGCGACGGGGAACGAAAGCGCCATAACGAAAATCATGATCGGGAAGATGAACATCAGCACTTTCATCGGTCCCATCTGCTGCTGCGGCTGCAGGACGACCATCATCCAGGACTGGATGAACGTCGTAAGCGCCGCGACGACAGGAACCAGATAATAGTACCATGTGCCGGATTGCGACGGGGCCAATCCGAGCTCGAGCCCCAGGAACGAATGGGTCCGGATCGCGCTGTTCATATAAATCGAGTTGTAGAGCGCGATGAAAATCGGCATTTGAATCAGCAGCGGGAAGCATCCCGCCAGCGGATTGACCTGATGCTCCTGATAGAGCCTCATCATCTCTTCCTGCATTTTCTGCGGATTGTCTTTATGCTTCTCCCGCAGCTTCATGATTTCCGGCTGCAGCTTCTGCATCGCCTTCGTATTCTTGTACTGCTTGATCATAAGCGGCAAGATCAGCGTCCGCACGATAATCGTAAGCAGCAAAATCGATAAGCCGTACGACCCGTTGAACCAATCCGCAAACGTATCCAACATTAGAGAGAACCAGTAGACGACGTTGCGCTGCCACCAGTTGCCCTCCAGCATGCTTTCCGTTGTCGTAGCCTGGGTCGGAGAAGGCGCGCAGCCCGACATCAACAATAAAAGAACCGCCGACAGCAGCACACCGCTGACGACCCACCATTTGCGATTTCGCAACAACACCAAAAACTCCTCTCGAGCATGTGCGTGGACCAAACTGTAGCGCTTGTCCCAAAAACGCTTGCATATACCCGTTTTATCCAAACGGCTCTAACATTCAATATACCATAATATTAAAGACAATGGAAAGCGCGCGGAAAACCGTTTTTCGACTTCGGGTAACCGTTTCCGATCCCTTTTCCGTTGTCGTTTTTGGCGGACGGCGAAGACCCTTTGAGCAAACCGGCTTTGCGCAGCACATGCAGCACGCTTTTTTCCATTTCCCAATACGAAAGGGAAAGCGCCGGCTTGCGCACGATCAGGATGAGATCGGTCCCTTCCTCCAGCCGGTGGGCGTGATGCCGCACGATTTCCTTAACCATTCTTCGCATCCGGTTGCGAACGACCGCTCCGCCCAGCTTGCCGCTTGCGGAAACGCCCAGCCGGAACCGCTCGGTCTCGGGATGCTTGCGCCAGTAAACGACGAACTGCGAATTCGCGAACGAACGTCCCTGCCGGTATATGCGATTGAAATCCTCCCTTTTCCGAAGCCGCAGCTTTCTTTGCATTTCACACCGCTCCATTGCCTGTTATCGCGCATCGACCAAGACGCATTTCTTCATTATCATCGTCCACAAATAAAGAAAAAAGACCACCTCTCGTGGTCTTTATCCTTAAGCGGACAGCACTTTCCGTCCTTTTTGACGGCGAGCTTTCAGAACTTTGCGTCCGTTCTTGGTGCTCATGCGTTTGCGGAAGCCGTGAACCTTTTTCCGCTTGCTGACATTCGGCTTAAATGTCGGACCCACCGTTCAATACCCCCTATCATAAAAACTCAGGTTTTTCTATTAAAACACAAGATCGGTAAAATGTCAATCCAACCTCCAACGAAGCCGGGAAACGGAAAACGAGAGGCTTGCCAGCGTTATTCACATGTGTATAAATAAAACGCATTTTGGCGGTTATCCGGGTATTTGTCGAATTATCACACAATTTATCAACAATATCTAGTGTTGTGCACAGAATTCATCCACAAGTTATTGAATTTGTGGATAACAGGGTCAAATTCATTGAATTTCGCGGGTTGATCTGCTATGATTAGTTCGATATTTTTCCGTGGATAACTGATTTGCGGTTTAAATTTATTAACAACCTGTGTATAAAGTTGTGAACAACATCCCCTTCTTATGGACATTTAGATAAAGAATTCAGGGAATTATGTGGATAACTTGTCGATCTCGCCTTTTTTTCGACATTTCCGCTCCCTTCGTCCGCCTGTTGGGTTAAAGGAGTGACTTCATGTGGACAACCGAAGCAGCGAGATCTGGCAGCAAGTCTTGTCGGTCATTCAAACCAAGCTGAGCAAGCCCAGCTTCGACACGTGGTTCAAAGCGACCAAGGCGACCTTCCTGAGCGAAGGGATGGTTCTGGTCACGGCTCCCACGACGTTCGCGGCCGAATGGCTGGAAACCCGTTACACGAAGCTGGTCGTTTCCACGCTCTCCGAATTTTTGGGGAGACCCGTGGAAGTGAAATTCACGATCGAAGAGAATCGACCGACAGACCCGCCAGCGCCATTTCTTCAAACTCCAGTTGTCAAGCCCGCGCCTTCCGAAGAGAACGTCTCCATGCTCAATCCGAAGTATTTGTTCGACACGTTCGTCATCGGGGCGGGCAACCGTTTTGCGCATGCCGCATCGCTCGCCGTCGCAGAAGCGCCGGCCAAAGCGTATAACCCGCTGTTTCTCTATGGAGGCGTGGGACTCGGGAAAACGCATCTCATGCACGCGATCGGGCACTACATATTGGAACACAATCCGCATATGAAGGTGCTCTACATCTCGTCCGAGAAATTCACGAACGAGTTCATCAACGCCATCCGGGACAACCGCGGCGAAAGCTTTCGCAACAAGTACCGGAACATCGACGTGCTGCTGATCGACGATATTCAGTTTCTGGCAGGCAAAGACGGAACGCAGGAAGAATTTTTCCACACGTTTAACGCCTTGCACGAGGAACACAAGCAGATCGTCATTTCCAGCGACCGCACGCCGAAGGAGATTCCGACGCTGGAAGAGCGGCTGCGTTCCCGCTTTGAATGGGGACTCATCACCGACATTCAGCCGCCGGATTTGGAAACGAGGATCGCCATTCTCCGCAAAAAGGCGAAGGCGGAAAACCTTGATATTCCAAACGAAGCGATGGTGTACATCGCCAACATGATCGACTCGAACATTCGGGAGCTGGAGGGCGCCCTCATCCGGATCGTCGCCTACTCGTCCCTGACGAACCAGGACGTCACGACGCATCTGGCTGCGGAAGCGCTCAAAGACATCCTGCCTTCCAACCGAAACCGGGTGATCACGATTCAGGACATCCAGCAGCGGGTCGGCGAATTCTACGGTCTCAAGCTGGAGGACTTCAAGGCGCGCAAACGGACGAAAGCCGTCGCTTTTCCGCGGCAGATCGCCATGTATTTGTCGCGCGAGCTGACGGACTATTCCCTGCCGAAAATCGGCGAAGCGTTCGGAGGACGGGACCATACGACCGTCATCCACGCCCATGAGAAAATCAGCAACCAGCTCAAAACGGACCAGGAATTATACAAGATCATTCAAACGTTGACGGAGAAAATCAAAAATCTGACTTGATTCGGCATCAGAAACGAAATTGCGCAGTGGAAAAACGGAAAGCCTGTACACAAAAGATGCACATGTGGATAGGCTCCGTTTTCGCGTTTTTTCGACTTATCCACATATCCACTCGGCCTACTACTACGACCTTAAATATTTAAATATGCTACTTTAAGCAAAAAAATGACGAGGTGCGTCAATGAAACTGACCATATCACGCAACGAATTGAACGAAGCGGTGCAGCAGACGGTCAAAGCCGTTTCCTCCAGGACCACGATTCCGATTTTGAGCGGCATTAAGATCGACGCCGACGCACAGGGGATTACGCTTACCGCCAGCGATACCGATATATCGATTCAAAGCTACATTCCCGCAGAAACGGCGGACAAGCACATCGCTACCGTCACCCAAAGCGGCAGCGTTGTTTTGCCCGCTAAATTTTTTGCCGAAATCGTGCGCAAGCTTCCCCATGAAGAAGTGAACATCGACGTAGGCGAACGGTTCCAAACCGTGATCCATTCCGGATCGAGCGAAATCCAGATCGTCGGCATGGATCCGGAAGAGTTCCCCGTTCTTCCCGTGTTGGAAGAGGACAAAGTATTCAGCGTGCCGGGCGACCTGCTCAAATCGATGATCCGCCAAACGGTGTTTGCGGTTACGACCAACGAATCGACGCCCGTATTGACCGGCGTGCTGTGGAACCTTCAGGACGGCGTGCTCAAATTTCTGGCGACCGACCGGCATCGTCTGGCGACATCGTCGATCAAAATCGACGCCGATCCGGACATCCGCTTCGGCAATGTCGTCATTTCCGGCAAAACCTTAAACGAGTTGTCGAAAATCATCCCCGAGCAGAACACGCTGATCGATATCGTCGTCGCGGACAGCCAGGTGCTGTTCAAGCTGGGCAACGTGCTGTTCTTCACGCGGATGCTGGACGGAACGTTCCCCGATACCACCAAGATTATTCCGACCAGCTACAAAACAGAACTCGTTCTTCACACCCGGGCGCTCGGCGATGCGCTCGACCGCGCGTACTTGCTGTCCCGGGAGGAGAAGACGAACATCGTCCGTTTGACGACAACGGAAAACGGGAATGTAGAAATTCTATCCAGTTCTTCCGAACTGGGACGGATGCAGGAGCAGCTTGAAGCGGTGGAATTGACCGGCGAGCCGTTGCGGATCGCCTTCAACTCGAAATATATGCTGGACGTGCTCAAGGTAACCGACAGCGAGCAGCTGTTTATCGGCTTTACCGGACCGATGAGCCCGATTATTATCAAGCCGCGGGACCACGACAACGCCCTGCATCTTATTCTTCCTTATCGGACCACGAATTGAGGCGAGAAGCGATGAAGGAAATTACGATCACCACGGAATATATCACGCTCGGTCAGCTGCTCAAGCTGACCGACTGCGTCGGAACCGGCGGAGAGGTAAAACGGTTTGTCAAAGAGACGCCGATCCGGGTCAACGGCCAGCCGGAGGATCGCAGAGGGCGCAAGATCGTGCCGGGCGATTCGGTCGAGGTGGAAGGCTTCGGCGCGTTTGTCGTACGAACCGGATAGATGCCGCGGGAAAGGAATCAGGGCATGCAGCTGAATCGGTTGGAATTGCAAGGCTACCGCAATTACGAACGGCTGACGCTGGATACAAGCGCCGGCGTCAATATTTTGGTGGGTCCGAACGCGCAGGGAAAAACCAACCTGCTGGAAGCGATTCACGTCCTGGCTCTGACCAAATCCCACCGCACGTCCAAGGATAAGGAGCTGATCGGCTGGAATCAGCCCTTTGCCCGGATCCGCGCCGAGCTGACCCGCAAATACGGGAAGATTTCGATGGAGCTGCAGCTGTCCCCCCAAGGCAAGCGGGCGAAGGTCAACGAACTGGAGCAGCGCAAGCTGAGCGGGTTCGTAGGGACGCTTAACGTGGTGCTGTTTGCGCCGGAAGATCTCGATATCGTCAAAGGTTCGCCGGGTGTGCGCCGCCGGTTCATGGATATGGAGATCGGCCAGGTGCACCCCGGCTATTTGCACGACTCGCAGCAATATCAGAAAATCATGCAGCAGCGCAACAATTACCTGAAATCCACCGACGCCTCCAAAGCTTCGCAGGCGATGCTGGACGTGTGGAATGAACAATTGGTTTCCTTTGGTGTTAAAATGATGCAAAAAAGGAAAACCTTTATACGTAAGCTGCAGGGATGGGCAGAGAAAATCCATTACGGCATTACGGCCGGAAGCGAACAGCTGACGGTTGAATATCGCCCATCGTTCGGAATCGACGATGACGCCGGCTTCCAAGATGAAGCTTCTTTATTCCAGCAATTTATGTTAAAGTTAACACAAGGCAAAGAGCAGGAGTTTCGCCGCGGCACGACGCTCGTAGGTCCGCACAGGGACGATTTGGCGTTCTACATTAACGGGAAGGACGTGCAATCCTTCGGGTCGCAAGGCCAGCAGCGGACCGCGGCTTTGTCGCTTAAGCTGGCGGAACTGGAGCTTATGCGCGAAGAGATTGGAGAATATCCGCTGCTGCTGCTGGACGATGTTTTGTCGGAGCTGGACCAGCAGCGGCAAACCCAGTTGATCGAGACATTCCAGAGCCGGGTTCAGACGTTTATTACGACGACCGGACTGGAGAGCGTAAATATGAACCGTTTGAAGGATGCGGCCGTTTATGAAGTCCGTGGAGGAGAAATCGTCGGCTGAAAGAACGGTCCGTTCTGCGGACCGGGAGCGAATCATGCAACGGGAGGCGCGGCATGTACATTCATCTCGGCGGAGAGAAAATCATTCGGACGTCGCAGCTTGTGGCTATTTTTGATATTTCCATCGAGCAGTCCTCCAAGCTGTCCAGGCAATTCGTGGCGCATGCCCGCAAGAACCGCGAAGTGGAGACCATCGGGGATGAAGAGCCGAAGTCGATCGTCGTCACGGAAGAGAAAGTGTACTATTCGCCCATTTCCTCGTCCACGTTGAAGAAAAGGGCCCATCAATTGCTTGATCTATAGCGGGACTTAACGGCGCGTCGGCGCCGTTTCGCCTGTCGGTCCCGGGGTGGCAATGCGTTAACGAAAGAAGGCGGTGGAGGGTTTGTCCGTGAATACGCAACAGCATACGTATGACGAGAGTCAAATTCAGGTTCTGGAAGGCTTGGAAGCCGTACGCAAACGTCCGGGTATGTATATCGGTTCGACTAGCGGCAAAGGCCTGCACCATCTGGTGTGGGAGGTTGTCGACAACAGCATCGACGAAGCATTGGCCGGCTATTGCACCCGGATCGATGTGACGGTCCACGAGGACAACAGCATTACGGTTTCCGACAACGGCCGGGGCATTCCGGTCGGGGAGCATCCGAAACTGAAAAAATCGACGCTGGAAGTCGTCATGACCGTGCTTCACGCCGGCGGCAAGTTCGGCGGAGAAGGCTACAAGGTCTCCGGCGGCTTGCACGGCGTCGGGGTCTCGGTCGTCAACGCCCTTTCGGAGCATGTGACGGTCCGCGTCAAACGGGACGGACACATTTACCAGCAGGAATACCGCCGCGGGGTGCCGCAGTACGATATGATCGTCGTCGGCGAAACGGACGAAACCGGGACGCAGACCCGTTTCAAACCCGATCCGGAAATCTTTACGGAAACGACCGAGTTTGACTACGATACGCTGGTCGGACGCATTCGCGAGCTCGCGTTTCTGAACAAGGGAATCGAGCTTAACATCAAGGACGAAAGAACGGGCATGAGCGATACGTTCAAGTTTGACGGCGGCATCAAGGAGTTCGTCACGTACTTGAACCGCACGCGCGAGCCTTTGCACGAACAGCCGATTTACGTGGAAGGCAGCAAGGATTATATCCAGTGCGAAATCGCCATGCAGTACAACGACGGTTATACGGAAAATATCTATTCGTTTGCCAATAACATTCATACGCACGAAGGCGGCACGCACGAGTCCGGATTCAAAAGCGCCCTTACCCGCGTCATCAACGATTACGCCCGCAAATCGGGCATGATCAAGGAAAACGAAGCGAACCTGACCGGGGACGACGTGCGCGAAGGGCTGACGGCGATCATCTCCGTCAAAATCCCGGAACCGCAATTCGAAGGCCAGACGAAGACAAAGCTCGGCAACAGCGAAGTTCGCGGCATCGTGGAATCGCTGTTTGCCGACAAGCTGATGGAATTTCTGAACGAGAATCCGTCCGTCGCGCGCAAAATCGTCGAAAAATCGCTGCAGGCTTCGCGGGCCCGCGAGGCTGCGCGCAAGGCGCGGGAGCTGACCAGACGCAAAAGCGCGCTTGAGGTGAGTTCGCTTCCCGGCAAGCTGGCCGACTGTTCCTCCAAGGACGCGTCGATCAGCGAACTGTTCATCGTCGAGGGCGACTCCGCGGGCGGATCGGCCAAATCGGGGCGGGACCGGAACTTTCAGGCGATTTTGCCGCTTCGGGGCAAAATTTTGAACGTCGAGAAGGCGCGCCTTGACCGCATTCTGTCGAACATGGAAATCCGCGCGATCATTACGGCGCTGGGCACGGGTATCGGCGACGACTTCGATATCACGAAAGCCCGGTACCACAAGATTATCATCATGACGGATGCCGACGTCGACGGAGCGCATATCCGCACGCTTCTGCTCACCTTCTTCTACCGGTACATGCGGCAGCTTATCGAAGAGGGCTACGTCTATATCGCTCAGCCGCCTCTTTTCAAGATCGAGCGCAACAAGGTGGTTCGCTACGCCATGAACGAAGCCGAACGGGACCGGATCATCGCCGAATTCGGCGAAGGCGCCAAGGTGAACGTTCAGCGGTACAAAGGTCTGGGCGAGATGAACGCGGATCAGCTGTGGGACACGACGATGGACCCGAACAACCGCACGATGCTGCAGGTCCGCATCGAGGACGCGATGAAGGCCGATCTCATGTTCGATATGCTGATGGGAGACAACGTCGAGCCGCGCCGGGAGTTTATCCAACAATACGGCAAGTTCGTGAAAAATCTGGATGTTTAAACCTTGCGGCCAAAACCGCGATTTCACCCGCCATCGCACCGGACCCGACAAGGGGTATGCCCCGCGGGCGGGTGCGAAACGGCGGGTTGTTTGTTTTCAGCTCCCTTAGGTTCGGCGGCGGAAGCGGCCGTAAGCGGCGGCGTACCGGTAAATGCGCCGAAAGACGGCGGCGTCCGGGAGCTTGCGAAACAGAAACGGATCGGGAAGCGTGTTGACTTCGAGAATCCAGGGTTTCAGATTTGCGTCGACGGCAATGTCCACTCCGATTTCCTTGATGCCGGGAAACGCTTTTTCAAGCGTCTGCGCGACTTTTTCTCCCAGCGCCATGAGCGTGTCCCGATACGATTTCATCTTCTCTTTGTCGCTGAAATAGCCGTTCATCAAGGTTTCGAAGGGATGCGGAGTGCCGCCGTTGTGATAATTGGTCACGATTTTCCGGGGATGGGCGAGCCGGCCGATAATGCCGGTCGATTCCCAGTTCGACGAAAGATTGTGCTGGACCATTACGCGAAAATCGAACCGGCGGCCTTCATGCTTAAGCAGCTCAATGCCCTGCTGGCAAATATACCTTTTTCGGAACTTGAGGCGAAGAAGCTTTCGGTACATGCCGTCAAAGGAGCGGAACCGGAACTTGCGTTCGCCGGACTGCAACAGATACGGCAGCACGTATTTCGCCTTCCATTCCAGGCGGATGACGCCGTAACCGAACGTGCCGCTCACCGGCTTGACGTAAATCATCCCGTATTTGTGAAGCAATTCGTTCACCGTATTCCGGCTGAACAGACGGGTCTCCGGAATATACTCTTTCAATTCGGGGTCCGCAAGCAGCGCATCGGTTTTGGCCCGTTTGCTTTGGACACGGCGGATCGGCATCCGGCTCATCCAACCTTTCCCGTAACATTATGCTATAATGGAATTATTCATCCTTTTTACAGTATGACGGCTGAACGGTTGTGGTGTTCGTTGGTAACGAAGAAGGAGGATCTTCATGACGGAAGAACAACGCTCCCAAATTCGCGACCGTGATATCGGTCTCGAGATGCGGGAATCGTTTTTGAATTATGCCATGAGCACGATCGTAGCTCGTGCTCTGCCTGACGTTCGGGACGGATTGAAGCCGGTGCACCGCCGCATTTTGTACGGCATGTCGGAACTTGGGGTTACGCCGGACAAGCCGTTCAAAAAATCGGCGCGGATCGTCGGCGATGTCATGGGTAAATACCACCCTCATGGCGACTCTGCGCTTTACGAAGCGATGGTCCGGATGGCGCAGGATTTTTCCATGCGCTACATGCTTGTGGAGGGCCAGGGCAACTTCGGGTCCGTCGACGGCGATATGGCGGCTGCCATGCGGTATACGGAGTCCCGGCTGTCGAAGATCGCGATGGAAATGCTTCGCGACATCAACAAGGAGACGGTCAACTTCGTTCCGAACTACGACGGGGAAGAAACCGAGCCGGAAGTTTTGCCGTCGCGGTTCCCCAACCTTCTGGTCAACGGTACGACGGGGATTGCCGTCGGGATGGCCACGAACATTCCTCCGCACAACCTGACCGAAGTCATTAACGGCGTTCAAGCGCTGATCCGCAATCCGGAGCTGACGGCGCTTGATTTGATGGAATATATCAAGGGACCGGATTTCCCGACCTCGGGCATTATTTTGGGGCGGGAGGGCATCCGTTCGGCCTATATGACCGGGCGCGGCTCCATCACCATCCGGGCGCGGACCGAGATCGAGGAGGTAAACGGCAAGGCGCGGATCATCGTGACGGAAATTCCGTACCAGGTCAACAAAGCCCGCTTGGTCGAAAAGATCGCGGAACTGGTTCGCGAAAAAAAGATCGACGGCATTACCGACCTGCGCGACGAATCGGACCGCAACGGTATACGGGTCGTCATCGAGCTTCGCCGGGACGTCAATCCGAACGTCGTGCTGAACAATTTGTACAAGCACACGTCCATGCAATCCTCGTTCGGCATCAACATGCTCGCGATTGTAAACAAAGAGCCGAAGATTTTGAACTTGCGGGAAGTTCTGCAGCATTACCTCCAACATCAGGTCGAAGTCATCCGCAGGCGGACGGAATACGACCTGAAAAAGGCCGAAGCCAGAGCCCATATTCTCGAGGGATTGCGGATTGCGCTGGATCATCTGGATGAAGTCATCGCGCTCATTCGCTCTTCGCAATCCGACGAAGATGCCCGCAACGGCCTGATTGAACGGTTCGGCTTGTCGTTCGATCAGGCGCAGGCGATTCTCGATATGCGTCTGCGCCGTCTCACCGGCTTGGAACGCGAGAAAATCGAGCAGGAATATAACGAATTGCTGCAGAAGATAGCCGAATACAAAGCGATTCTCGGTGACGAACAGCTCGTGCTGAACATCATCCACGAAGAGCTGGAAGAGATTAAAACCAAGTACGGCGACGAGCGGCGGACGGAGATTACGGCCGTTGACAACGAGATTCTCGACGAGGATCTCATTCCGCGCGACGATGTGGTGATTACGATGACGCACACGGGCTATATCAAACGATTGCCGGTGTCGACGTATCGCAGCCAAAAGCGCGGCGGCCGGGGCGTTGTCGGAATGGACACGAAGGAAGACGATTTTATCGAGCATCTGTTCGTCTCCAACACGCACCATTACCTGCTGTTCTTTACGAACCGGGGACGGGTGTTCCGGCTGAAGGCGTACGAAATTCCGGAATTGAGCCGGACGGCGCGGGGAACGCCGATAATCAACCTTATCCAGATCGATCAGGGGGAAACGATCAATTTCGTGATTCCGGTCGAGTCGATGGAGTCGAACCGCTATTTGTTCTTCGCCACCCGGAACGGGATTGTCAAGAAGACCCCGCTGGACGATTACGCCAATATCCGCAAGGTCGGGTTGATCGCCATTTCCCTGCGCGAAGACGACGATCTGATCGGCGTGAAGCTGACCGACGGCAACCAGGAAATCGTTATGGGCACGGCGCAGGGCATGTCCATTCGCTTCTCCGAGCAGGACGTGCGCCCGATGGGCCGTGCGGCGACCGGCGTCAAAGGCATTCAGCTCGAAAAAGGCGACACCGTCATCGATATGGACGTCGTCGATCCGGACCGGGATGTGCTGATCGTGACGGCCAAAGGCTACGGCAAGCGGACGCCGATGACCGAATACCGCAGCCAGACGCGCGGGGGCAAAGGCATCAAGACGCTTCACGTAACGGAAAAGAACGGATCGGTCGTCAGCCTTAAAGTGGTCAAAGACGATGAGGATTTGATGATCATCACGACTTCCGGCACCTTGATCCGGACGAGCATGTCGGGAATCAATACGATGGGCCGCATTACGCAAGGCGTAAAGCTGATCAATATTAGGGACGACGAAGCGGTTGCGTCCGTCGCGCGGGCGCCCAGCAGCGAAGATACGGGAGAGTCGGAACCGATTAACGATGAGAGCGAATAACCGGGTTGGTCGGGAGGTAGAACGTCATGCCGGTGTTGTCCGTAACACAGGTACGGGAAGGCGACTGTCTGGCCGCGGATGTGCTGACGCCGTTAGGCAGCCTTCTTTTTCCCGAAGGAAGGGTTTTGTCCGGGCGGGATCTGGAGATTTTGCGCGCGTTTCTCATTGCGAATGTAGACGTACGTCGCGACGGTCTGGCCGAAACGAAGGAACAAGCGGAGGAGACGGCCCCCGAAGCCGCGCTTTTGCCGCTGCAGCAAAAGTTTTTGGAGATGGAGCGATTGCTGGAGCGCTCGGCGGCGTTGACGGGACCCGGACAAAAATTGCCCGTGCTTGAGCTCCGCAACAAACTCCAGGAGCTGCTCGGCAGCATCGACGAATATAATGTTTTGACATTCGTTCCTCCCCCAACCGTGAAGCCGGCCGAAAGGTGGATCCGCAACAGCGTTCTTGCGGCGCTCACCTCCTATAAGCTGGCCAAATGGTGCAAGCTGCCGGAAAAGGATTGGCTGCAAATTGCGTTTGCGGGTCTTTTGCATGATATCGGCAATGTCCGCATCGATCCGGCGATCTTTCACAAGCCGGGCTCATTAACGCCGCAGGAAGTTCAGGAGATGAGGCAGCATACGGTGTACGGCTTCCGCTTGCTTGAGGGCGTTCCTTCCCTGAATCAAGGCGTGGCGCTTGCGGCTCTGCAGCATCATGAACGATTGGACGGAAGCGGCTATCCCATGAAAATCACCGGCGACAAAATTCATCCCTATGCCAAAATCGTCGCCATTGCGGATATGTATCATGCGATGACGACGGCGCGCAATCAGCGGCAAGCCCAGTCGCCCTATCTGGTGCTGGAGGAATTGCAGTCCCAATCGTTCGGCAAGCTCGATCCGCTGTTCGTGCGGACGTTTATCGAACGGGCGACGCATTTTCACAACGGCATGCTGGTTCGGCTTAACGACAACCGGGTCGGCGAGATCGTTTTTACCGACGCTCAACATCCGACTCGACCTATGATCTCCGTTTCCGGAGAAATTATTAATCTGAACAAGCAACGCGATCTGTATATCAGTTCGATCTACTCCGCCTGACGGGAGCGGGCGCAGGTTAAACCGGATAACGGCCGAAAGGCGGTTTCCGGTTTTTGTTTTTTGAAGACTAAGCGCGGACGTTCGGGCGCCGGAAAAAGCGGTCCGAGGCGAAGCGGAGATCGAAAAGATTGTAAAAATATTCCATTAATAAATTTTAAAAAAAGGTATTGCATAGGCGAATGGATCGTGATATATTATTTGAGTCGCCGCTGAACGGCGGCGCGAAAGCGAAGGCCTACGGGCCAAGCGATTGCTCCTTGAAAACTGAACATCGAGCGTAATTCGAAACACCGTCAAGCAAGAGTTTTCTTGCGAGACAAGCCAGAAGAATTTGGAGCCAAACGGCTCTTCGATAAACCGGTCCGTTGGACCTTTTATGGAGAGTTTGATCCTGGCTCAGGACGAACGCTGGCGGCGTGCCTAATACATGCAAGTCGAGCGGACCTTCGAGGGAGCTTGCTTCCGAGAAGGTTAGCGGCGGACGGGTGAGTAACACGTAGGCAACCTGCCCTTTAGACCGGGATAACATTCGGAAACGGATGCTAAGACCGGATAAGCAGCCTCATCGCATGAGGGGGCTGGGAAAGACGGAGCAATCTGTCACTAAAGGATGGGCCTGCGGCGCATTAGCTAGTTGGTGAGGTAACGGCTCACCAAGGCGACGATGCGTAGCCGACCTGAGAGGGTGAACGGCCACACTGGGACTGAGACACGGCCCAGACTCCTACGGGAGGCAGCAGTAGGGAATCTTCCACAATGGGCGAAAGCCTGATGGAGCAACGCCGCGTGAGTGAGGAAGGCCTTCGGGTCGTAAAGCTCTGTTGCCAGGGAAGAATAAGGTCCAGTT
>NZ_KB899815.1:0-670 GCF_000378425.1 Cohnella laeviribosi DSM 21336
GACTGGAGTCGAACCAAATGATTGGCAGCATGAGTCGCAAGGGCAACTGTTACGACAATGCCTGCATCGAATCTTTCCACAGCGTTCTCAAGAAAGAGCTCATTTACCAAACGAAATTTAACACTCGTAAACAGGCGTATGATGCGATTTACGAGTACATTGAATTGGAGTATAACCGCATCCGTATCCATTCGTCGATCGGTTATCTGACTCCGTATTTGTACGAAAAAAGGTACTATGAGCAACTCCAGGCAGGATAAAAGTTGTGTCCACTTTCTTGACAGTGATCCAATTTCAGCGGTTTTGGGGCCGTATAACGGAACGGTGGTCCTATGTTCCCGGACAAACGGGTTCGCGGACGGGTTTGCGGAAGGCCGGACCCCACTCGCTAAACGGCCCGCCGATACCCGCTCACCTGGGAGCGTCAAGGGATCGGCAAGAGCCGTATCCTCCAGAGCCGCAATCCGCCGTTGCCCAGATGCAAACCAGCGGACAGCCGGCAAGCCCGGACGCGCATCGGACCCTTCTTTGCCGCCAGTCCCACTGCTCACCCGCCATGTAGTCCGTCCAGTACCCTTCTTTGCTGCCAGCCCCGACGATAACCCGCCATGTAGTCCGCCCAGTACCCTTCTTGGCCGTCAACCCCACTGCTCACCCGCCATGTAGTCCG
>NZ_KB899815.1:1001-133783 GCF_000378425.1 Cohnella laeviribosi DSM 21336
CCCGCCATGTAGTCCGTCCAGTACCCTTCTTTGCTGCCAGCCCCGACGATAACCCGTCATGTAGTCCGTCCAGTACCCTTCTTTGCCTCCAACCCCGCTGCTCGCCCGCTTGCAATTGCCGTTCCGACCGGTCCGGTGTTGATGCCATACTGTGCTAATAAAAATAAACCTCCAATCCCCCCCTTTTACAGAGGGGTTGAAGGTTCATTTTTTATATGGCACCGGATAATCGGGCAGCCCCTTTTAGGACAGCTCCCATAACCGCTGCGCCGAAAATACGGCCAGAAGGCCAGTCCGGCGGAAAGAAATCAGTGCGCCGCCTCTTTTAATTTGACCGCATGCCAATCGGTCCGGTAAAAGCGAATCATGACGGTAAGCCCAAGCACGGTAAGGAACGTGTACAACGACAGCCAGGCGCCCATGCTGCCCCAGTCGAGCACCATAATCAACAGATAGGCGAGCGGCACGAACAGCAGGAAATTCAGCGCCAGCGAAGAGCGCATCAGAAAGGCGGTATCGCCCGCCCCGCGAAGCCCGCCGGCATAGAAATTGTAAAACCCGTCGAAAATTTGCAAATAGGCGGATACCTCGATCAAATGGGCCGCGACTTCGTAGACCGCCGGGTCCTTGCTGTAAATTTGCGCGATCGGAACCGCCCAGATCAGCTCGGCCGTGCCGAGCAGAAACAGGAAGATCGAGCCGAGAACGGCGGTATCCGTTCCCGCTCTGCGCGCGGCCAGCGCCTCGCCCCTTCCGATCGCCTGCCCGACGAGAATCGTCGCCGTCGTTCCGAACGCGAACGCGGGCATAAAGCCGAACGACATGACGTTCAGCGCGACTTCGTTCGCCGCCAGCGCCTGGTCGCCGAGTCTGGCGACGAACATGGTGAAGATGTACATCGACACGCTCATCGAAAATTCCTGAAGCCCCAGCTTGCCGCTCTCCCGAAAGACAAGGCGCAGCTCGCTCCAATCGATCTTCGGCCGAATTCGCGTTCCGAACTTGCTATGCTTCAGCCCCCAGAAAACGAACATGCAGCAGGCGAGCTGAAACGCTTCGCCGATCAAAATCGCGTAGCCGTTGCCGGCCAGGCCGAGCTCCGGCAGCCCCCAGGCGCCTTCGATCAGCGCATACGTCAGCAGAACCATCAGCCCGTTGCTGGCGAGAGAGATGACCATCGGCGACCGCGTATCGCCGACGCCGCGGAAAAATCCGTGAAACATGAAGCTGACGATGCCGAGCGCCTGGGCCCAAAACCTGAGCTCGACGTACTGTCCGCCCGCCGCCACCAGTTCGTCCGAACCGCCGCTTAAGGCGAGTACGGCCCTGCCGCCGCAAATCCCGGCAACGGCGATCAGCACGGCGACGGCCGCGCTGGCCGCCAGCGCCAGATACGTGCGCTGGATTCCTTTTTTCATTTCGCCCGAACCGTAGTTCTGGGCGACCAGGTAATTCACCGTGTGTCCGATTCCCGAGAAGAGGGCGAACACGTTGTACATGATAATGTTGGTTACGCCCACGACCGCAATCGCGACGTATCCCAAATGGCCGACCATAATCAGGTTAATGGAACCGGTGGCCGTTTGCGTGGCAAAAGAGAAAAATGAAGGCAGCGCCAACAGCAAAATTTGCGTCCATTTGCGAAAAAGATTCATGTCCGTATGAATGCTCCGTTCAAAAAGATGGGCGCTCTTTTTTTCAGTTTGACCGAACCGCTTCCTGCTGTCAACTCAGGTTTCGCGCCGGCCGGACAAACGAAAAAAGGCTGCGCCCTGAAGCCGGGCGCAACCTCGACGCGCAATCTTAATCGGAACCGAACAATGGTTTGGAAAAAGGCTTGTATTTGGAAGGGGTCTCCTTCACCAGATGATGGACTTTCTTCACGTTCGCCTCGGAGACGGTCGCAAACCGGCTGTCCTTATCCCAGGGATAATCGAAGTAGACCTTGCGCGTTTTCGGGTCGAACGCCTGCGCCAGATGGAGATTGGCAAGATTCGTCCGGTCCAGCCGCTCAAAGCCGTGTTCCTTGAACAGAATGTACAGCTCTTCCAATGTCGTCGGATAATAATAGGTGTCTTCCTTCGTCAAAAAAACCGGTCCATTGGGCGTTGGCTTGACAACCACGATATCCATCAGATCCAACGTACAGGGCCTGCCTTCGCGGTCCAACAACCGGATTTGCTCCCCCATGGCTTCGATCCCTCCAAAAATACGCCTGATAGTGCTAGATTAAGTATCCGTCATCCGCAGATTATGAAATATTTGCCATAATTATAGAATAATGACTCTCTTATTGCAACCGTCCATACGAGAAATCTGAAAAAATGTGGATAAATTAATCTTTTTGTCAATTAGACGATGTTAAACCATCAGCGGTTCAACAGGCTGCCCACGTATCGTAACAGTTCATTGGCGCAAACCGGGCAGTAGCTGTGCTCCTCGATGAGCCGCTTCGTCACTTCGTTGATCCGCTTGAGCTGATTTTCGTCCGGCGTCTTGGTTGAGGTCGTAATCTTCACGATGTCCTTCAGGTCGGCAAAAAGCTTTTTCTCGATCGCCTCGCGCAGGCGCTCGTGCGTGTTGTAGTCGAATTTCTTCCCTTTGCGGGAATACGCGGAGATCCGGATCAGGATTTCCTCGCGGAACGCTTTTTTCGCGTTTTCCGACACGCCGATCTGCTCCTCGATCGATCGCATCAGCCGCTCGTCCGGGTCCATCTCTTCGCCGGTAAGCGGATCTTTGATTTTGGTCCAGTTGCAATACGACTCGATATTGTCCAAATAATTTTCAAACAGCGTGCGGGCCGACTCTTCGAACGAATAGACAAACGCCTTCTGGATTTCCTTTTTGGCCAGATTGTCGTATTCCTGGCGCGCCACCGAAATGAAGTTCAGGTATTTCTCCCGCTCCTCTTTCGTGATCGAAGGATGCTGGTCGAGGCCGTCCTTGAGCGCCCGGAGCACATCCAGCGCATTGATGCAGGGAAGGTCGTGCTTGATCAGCGCGCTCGAAATCCGGTTGATGACGTACCGGGGATCGATGCCGGACATCCCCTCGTCGGCGTATTCGTTTTGCATTTCCTTCAGGTCCGCTTCCTTGAAGCCCTCCACTTCCTCGCCGTCGTACAGGCGCATCTTTTTGACCAGGTCCATGCCCTGCTTCTTCGATTCCTTAAGCCGGGTCAGAATCGAGAACACCGCGGCGGACCGCAGCGCATGCGGCGCAATATGGATGTGGTTCATATCGGACTGCTTGATCAGCTTGGCGTAAATTTTCTCTTCTTCCGACACTTTCAAGTTGTACGGGATCGGCATGACGATCATCCGCGACTGAAGCGCCTCGTTCTTCTTGTTGGCGATAAACGCTTTATACTCCGATTCGTTCGTGTGGGCCACGATTAACTCGTCCGCGCTAATGAGAGCGAACCGCCCGGCCTTGAAGTTGCCTTCCTGCGTCAGCGACAGAAGGTTCCACAGAAACTTCTCGTCGCATTTGAGCATTTCCTGAAACTCCATCAGCCCCCGGTTGGCCTTGTTGAGCTCTCCGTCGAACCGGTAAGCCCGGGGATCCGATTCCGAGCCGTATTCGGTGATCGTCGAAAAGTCGATGCTGCCCGTCAGGTCGGCGATATCCTGGGATTTCGGATCGGATGGGCTGAACGTGCCGATGCCGACGCGATTTTCCTCGGAGATGAACACCCGTTCGACCGGCACCTTCATAATATCTCCATCAAATTCCGTTCGCAAGCGCATTTGGCAAGACGGACAAAGGTTGCCTTCGATGCGCACCTTCAGCTCCCGCTCCACCTCCGGCCGCAGCTCGTGCGGGATCAGGTGCAGCGGCTCCTCGTGCATCGGGCAACCCCGGATCGCGTAAACCGCGCCGCGCGGCGTTCGCGAATACTGCTCCAACCCTCGCTTCAGCATCGCGACGATCGTCGATTTGCCGCCGCTTACCGGGCCCATGAGTAAAAGAATCCGTTTGCGGACATCCAGCCTGCGCGCCGCCGAATGGAAATATTCTTCAACCAGCTTTTCAATGGTCCGGTCCAGCCCGTAAATCTCGTTCTCGAAAAATTTGTATCGCTTACGGTCTCCGATCTCCTCGACGCCCTGCGCCATAATCATGTCGTATACCCGGGCATGTGCGGTCATCGCCGGAGTCGGATCGCGGCGCAACAGCTCAATGTAATCCGCGAAGGTTCCGGACCATGCAAGCCTCTCGCTTTCAGCCCGGTACTCCGCGATCCGTTTGAATATATCCATGCCGCTTCCTCCCTCGTTCTCTGTCTCTCCCGTTACGAAACGTATTACATAAGTATGCGGCTAGTTCGACGATCTTGCTCCGAAAACGCGATGAAAAATACCGCGGCCCTTCCCATGTCAGCTTTGGACGGCGCCGGGACGCGGCTCGGCCGGAAAAAAGCGGCGTTCGTGCTATAATGTAAAAAATCATCGCGATTCGAAAATGCAGGAGGCCGTTTATCCGTGGCAGTCAAACGGGAGACCGAACTGTATGCGCCGATCAAAGCCTTTTTCGTCCGGCGCGGCTACGAAGTGAAGGCGGAAGTGCTCGGCTGCGACCTGGTCGCGGTCCGCGCGGCGGACGCGCGCCCCGTCATCGTGGAAATGAAGAAAACCTTTACGCTGCCCTTGCTGCTGCAGGGAATCGACCGGCAGCGGACCGGCGCCGAAGTATGGCTTGCCGTCGAACGGAACCGGGCCAAGAAAGGGGCCCGCAACCAGCGGTTTCAGGAGCTGACCGCGCTGTGCAGGCGGCTGTCGCTCGGGCTCATCACCGTCACCTTCTACAAGACGAAAGAACCCGCCGTCGAGGTGTGGTGCGAGCCCGGCCCGATCCGGGCAAGCGCCGGTACGGCCGCCGACCCGCTCAAGCCGCCGCCGGAGACCGCCGGTCCGGCCGGCTCCGCCTATGGCCTTGCCGCGGACGGCCGCAAACGGGCCGGCGCGGCAAAGATTATGAAAGAGTTCGCCGCCCGCAGCGGCGACTACAACACCGGGGGCAGCTCGGGGCGCAAGCTGGTCACCGCCTACCGCGAGCGGGCGATCCGCTGCGCCCTTGCGCTCCGCTGCCATGGCGAGCTTCCCCCGCGGGAGGTCGGGAGACTGACCGGCGCCCCGGATGCCGCCCGGATGCTCCGGGACAACCACTACGGATGGTTCCGGCACGTAAGGCGCGGCGTGTACGGATTGACCGACGCCGGGCACGCCGCCCTGGACGAATACGAAGCGGTCGCGTCGGTCCTGGCGGCCCGTTACGAGTGGGCGGCCGGCTGGACGGCGGCAAGAGCGGCCGCCGGGGAAGTTTCCGCCGCCAGCGCGGACGGCGGCGAAGCCGCCGCTTTCGGGCGTGCGCGAGGGACTGCCCGCGCTCCCGGCTCCAAGCCCGAAAACGGCTAGCCGAGCCGGGCCAGCATCTCGTTCACCGAAGCCTCGAAAAGCTTCACGCCGGTGCGAATTTGCTTTTCCTCCGTATGAACGGCGGTTATCCTCAGCTTGCAGCGGTCCGGCTCGTCGGCGTAGAACGCGCTTCCCGGCTGAAACAGCAGGCCGTGCAGCCATGCCGCCCGCAGCAGGACGTCTCCGTCCAGCCCTTCCGGCAGCGAAACCCATACGTGCATGCCTTCCTGCGGCTCCGTCCAGGACAGCGACGGCCATTTGTTAAGCTTCAGCTTTAATTGCTCCAGCAGCAAGCCGATTCTGGCGCGGCAGACAAACCGCTGCGTCGCGAGCAGCGGCTCCAGCGTTTCCGGCAGCACCAGATCGGCGGCGGCCCGCTGATCGCGGAGCGCAACCTGCGCCGGACCGCCGCGGCTCGTCAGCATCCGGAGCCGTTCGTCGCCGATGCCCCGGCAGGCCAGCCAGCCGAGCCGCAGATCGGCGACGAGACCGGGAGGCAGCTCCCCGACCGAGCAGAACGCGGCGCCCGCCTCCGCTTCCGGATCGGTTCCCCGGCGGCCCGGAAGCAGCAGCGCCTGGCGGTCGTCCCGCAGCAGCATCACGCCCGCATCCCGGCATCGTTCGGCGAGCGCGAGCCGCCGCTCTCCGCTCCAACCCCTTCCCTCCGGATCGGTACACGCAACCGCCGCATACACGAGCTTCGGACGATATTGTTTGAGCGCATGCGACAGCGCCTCCGGGTCCATGCCGTCCTGATCTCCGGGAACGGATACCGGAATTGCGCCCAACCGATTAAAAAGCTGCAGCGCCGAACGGCTGGTGGGCCGTTCGACAAGCACCACGTCCTGAACGCGCAGCAGACTTCGCGCCAGCCATTCGATCGCGGCATCCGCGCCTTGCGCGATGAAGACCCGGGACGGGTCCCCTTCCGCGGCCGACCGGGCCGCCTCTTCGGCGATCCGCTCCCTCAGCGCGCCCAAACCTTGCGCTTGTTCGTCCGCCTCCTCCTGTTTATTCCTTTCGGCAAACCTTTCGGTCCTCTCTTCCCATTCCCCGGCGCCGATCAGCCCATCCTTGGGCCATCCGCCCATCCAATTGATGATTCGGCTCACCGCAGCTCCTCCTTCATGCGTTTAAAGGAGTTGACGCGCAACGATGCAGAAAAGATCCCCTTTCGTCGATCCGGTTAGAGTCGTTTCCGCGAATGCGGGCGCACCCCGGACAAGGACGGCGCAGCCGCTTTTCTCGCGTCTATCTATATGTATGCCGGACAATCGCAATATTTTGCGTTTTCTTTTTGCCTGGTGTTGGTTATAATAAAGAAAGTCCAGTGGAGGTGTGGAACATGTTTCTGGGGATGAGCGATAAATTCTGGGTTGTCATTCTTGTGCTGGCCATGCTGCTTACCGCCATTCTGACGGCAGCTTATCAGGACGACAAGACGAAGGGGCTGTAATCGCAAGTTTCTTTCGGCTTTGTTCTTTTGCGTGGATCGGGAATGTCCATAAGGGGGATTTAAAAACGCCGCGCCAATGCCCATGAAGGCAAGGTCGATCCGGCGTTTTTTGCGTTGGATGGAAAGCTCATGCCAAAGAGCCGTCCGCAAGGCCGGGATTCGGCGATTCGGACGACTCCAGAAAAAAGGATTCGCTTAGCGGCAGACCCTACAGCTTCGCCATTTCGTCGATACATTGCGCGCAAACGTAGCGTTCTTTGAATTCGCCCACGGATTCCATCGAACCGCAAAATACGCAGCGGGGACGATAGCGCTCCAAAATAATGTGGTCGCCCTGCACCAAAATTTCGACAGGATCCCCTTCATTCATTTGGTACCGTTTGCGCAGCGATTTCGGCAGCACGATGCGGCCCAGTTGGTCTACCTTCCGAACGACTCCAGCAGGTTTCAACGTACTTCCTCCCATTCATTTCCCGGTAATCTTGGCTGGTTATTCGCATTGAACCGTTAACCGTCTGTTACATTTCGATAGGAACAAAATCGATTCCTTCCGGCCGACGGATTTGCTTAACATTATACAAGATTTCAATAAATTTTGAGCGATTTCGTCAATTTTTGTCGAATATTTTATTGCAGGCCAAAAAACCCGTTTTGCCTAAGCGCCTCGTATACGACGATCGCCGCCGAATTGGCGAGGTTCAGCGAACGCACCTTGTCCGTCATCGGCAGCCGCATGCAGGTGTCGGGATTTGCGTCCAGCAGCGCTTGCGGCAGTCCCTTCGTCTCTTTCCCGAACACGAAAAAATCCCCGTCGCGGAACCGGAAATCGCTGTACCGTTTTTGGGCGCGCGTGCTGGTGTAAAAAAAACGCCCTTCGGGATATGCGGCCTGAACCTCTTGAAAGGAATCGTAATACGTAATGTCGACGGCATACCAGTAATCCAGTCCGGCCCGCTTCAGCTCCCGGTCGTCCGTCGAAAACCCGAGCGGACGCACCAGGTGCAGCCGCGTTCCGGTCGCAGCGCAGGTTCTGGCGATGTTGCCCGTATTGGCCGGAATTTCCGGCTCCACAAGCACGATGTTCAGTGCCATCGTTTGCCCTCCTAGCGGTTAGATTCGCAGCTTGTCGCGCATGCAAAGACCGCGGCCAAGGCGCCGCGGTCCGAAAAGGGGTTACGCTTTGAACGATGGGCGGTTAGCCGTGGCGGCGCTTGAATTCCGCCATGAATTCAACCAGCGCCTGCACGCTGGCCAGCGGCACGGCGTTGTAGATCGAAGCTCTCAGGCCGCCGACGCTCCGGTGCCCTTTGAGCCCGACAAAGCCCTCCGCCTCCGATTCCTTGACGAACAGCTTCTCCAGCTCCTCGCTTGCCATCCGGAACGTTACGTTCATGATCGAGCGGCTGCCCGGATCGGCGAACCCCCGGTAAAATCCGCCGCTTTGATCGATCGCTTCGTAGAGAAGTTTCGCTTTGGCCCGGTTCGCCTTCTCGACCGCGGCGGCTCCGCCCTGCGCTTTGACCCACTTCAGCACGAGGTTGGTCATATAGATCGCAAACGTCGGCGGCGTGTTGTACAGCGAATCGTTTTTCGCATGCGTATCGTAGCGGAGCATTGTCGGCACCGGCATCGACGGATTGCCGATCAAGTCTTCGCGGATGATGACAATCGTTACGCCCGAAGGACCGAGATTTTTTTGCGCCCCGGCATAAATGAGCCCGAATTTCGAAACGTTCAGCGGCCGGCACAAAATATCGCTCGACATATCGGCGACCAGCGGCACCGAACCCGTGTCCGGATATTCCTGCCACTGCGTGCCTTCGATCGTCTCGTTCGAGGTCAGATGGACATAGGCGGAATCCGGAGCGATTTGCAGCTCCGCAGCCGACGGAATCCGGTTGTATTTGTCTTTCTCCGAGGAGGCCGCGATCGCCGTCTGTCCGAACAGCTTCGCCTCCTTGATGGCTTTGCCCGCCCAACTGCCGGTGTCGATGTACGAAGCGACTTTGCCGGGCTGAAGCAGGTTCATCGGGACCATCGCAAACTGCGTGCTGGCTCCTCCCTGGATAAAAAGCACCTTGTAGCCGTCCGGAATCCCGAGCAGTTCGCGAAGCAATTGTTCCGTCTCCCGGTGAACGCCTTCGTACACCGCGCCGCGATGCGACATTTCCATCAGCGACATGCCGTTTCCGCGGAAATCGACAAATTCCTCCTGCGCCTGCTGCAGCACTTCCAGCGGAAGAGCGGCCGGGCCGGCGTTAAAATTATAGGCACGATTAGCCATAGGATTCCCACCTTGTGTAGTTTCATAATAGGCTTATCATAACAAAGCATCACGAACACTTCAACCGGGAAAAAGGCCAAAAGCGTGGCAATTGTACGAATTTCCGAACAAACCTACCGACATTTACGGATAACCTTCGTTTTTACGGTCGGGTCTTGAAACTTGCCTTTGCCAATAAAAAAGCTCCCGCCAGGGGAGCTTTCGGCTTTGTTTCGAACGGTTCCGATTAGCAGTCGAAATACAGGCTGTACTCGTGCGGATGAACGCGGATGGAAACGGCTTTCGCTTCGGCGCGTTTGAATTCCACATAGTTTTCGATGAATTCCTTCGTGAAGACGCCGCCTTCGGTCAGGAACTCGTGGTCGGCTTCCAGCGCGTCGAGCGCTTCGTCCAGCGAGCCCGGTACGCTGCGGATTTCTTTCTTCTCTTCTTCGGACAGTTCGTAGATGTTTTTGTCGTACGGACCGTAGCCCAGCGCGCTCGGATCGATTTTGCGCTTGATGCCGTCCAGGCCGGCCATCAGCATAGCGGCGAACGCCAGGTACGGGTTGGCCGTGGAGTCCGGCGTACGGAACTCGATGCGGCAGCCTTTCGGCGTTACGGCAGCGACCGGAATCCGGATGGCCGCGGAACGGTTGCCTTTCGAGTACACGAGGTTAACCGGCGCTTCGTAACCCGGAACGAGACGTTTGAACGAGTTCGTGGACGGGTTCGTCAGCGCGATCAGGGCCGGCGCATGGTAGAGAATGCCGCCGATGTAGTTCAGGGCCAGCTGGCTCAGGTTCGCATAACCGCCTTCTTGGTAGAACAGCGGCTCGCCGTCTTTAAAGATGGATTGGTGAACGTGCATCCCGCTGCCGTTGTCGCCGAAGAGCGGCTTCGGCATGAAGGTTGCGACTTTGCCGTATTGGCGCGCTACGTTATGGATAATGTATTTGTATTTCAGGAGGTTGTCGGCCGTCTTGGTCAGCGTGTCGAAACGGAAGTTGATTTCGCCTTGGCCGGCCGTAGCCACTTCGTGGTGGTGGCGCTCAACGCGCAGTCCGGCTTCCTGCATCAGGCGAACCATTTCGCTGCGGATGTCCTGTTGGGAGTCTACCGGAGCGACCGGCACGTAGCCGCCTTTCACGCGCACTTTGAAGCCCAGGTTGCCGCCTTCTTCCTTGCGGTTCGTGTTCCAGGCCGCTTCTTCGGAATCCACGAAGAAGGAAGAAGAATTCATCGTCGATTCGTAACGAACGTCGTCGAAGATGAAGAATTCCGATTCGGGCGCGAAATACGCGGCCGAGCCGATGCCCGTTTTTTGCAGGTATTCTTCCGCTTTTTGCGCGATGGAGCGCGGGTCGCGGTCGTAACGCTTGCCATCCGGCGTATGGATGTTGCTCATTACGATCAGCGTGGAGTGCGCGGTGAACGGATCGATATATACGGATTCGGTATCAGGCATCATAACCATATCGGACTCTTCGATGCCGCGGAAGCCGGGAATCGAAGAACCGTCAAAAGCGACCCCATTTACAAAGGTGTCGGCGTCAACTTCGGATGCGGGCAGCGTAATGTGATGCGCGCGGCCGGACAGGTCCACAAAGCGGAAATCGACAAATTCAATGTTTTTTTCCTTGATCAGTTCCAAAACATTTTGTACGGACATCTAGATTTTCCTCCCCATTTCCGAACATTAAGTCCGCAAGAGCGTCTGAACGTTCAACTTTTACTGAACTTGTTGAGGTTATTATAATTCTCGCTTTAGGGAGCGTCAATAGTTATGTAAGGTATTTTTTGTGGAAGTGTTAGCTATCCTGACACTTTTCAAAAGGCGGGGAAATCGTTGTAAACGCCTTCATTTTGGGGCGTGTGGAGGCGGCAAGCTTGAAAAATGCGGCATTATCCGCTGTTGTGCGGTTTGAAACGAGGATTGCGCCGCATGGCATTCGTATCCGCTATGGAAATATGTTACATTTCCTCCATTGAGCCCGTTTCCGAATGATGGTTTGCCCGGCTTGGCGGGGCTCCTCCTTTAATAACGGACGCTCCCCGCCGTTGCCGCCGCGAACTAGCCGAGGAACAGCTCCGCAAGCAGTTCGTAGCATCTGACCTTCAGCCGGAAATCGGACATGATGCAGGTCACCATGATTTCTTCCGTCCTGTAGCTGTCCGCAAACGCCAGCATTTGCCGCCTGACCTTGTCCGGACCTCCTACGATCATCCGTTTGCGGTTGTCGAGAATCCGCCGCTTCTCCCGTTCGCCGTAACGGTAAGCCAACGCTTCCTCCGGCGTCGGATGGAGCGGCCCGTATTCCCCTTTCTCCTGGCGGAGCAGGCGCAAGTCCATAGCCGCAGCCTCCCGCTCGGCCAGCGCGTCCGTATCCGCGCACAGGACAAAGACGCAGACGGTTGCCTTCGGTCGCCCGCCGAGCGGACCCGCCCGGTAATGCCTGCGGTAGTCCCGCACGGCGCCCTGCCCTCCGGTTCCGTTGATGAAATGCGCGAAGGCGAAGCCCGCTCCCAGACGGGAAGCAAGCGCCGCGCTGTACCCGCTCGAACCGAGCAGCCATATCTCGGGAGCGGTCTCTACGCGGGGCATGGCGTGAAGGCCCGATAAGGGATGCCCGGAAGGCAGCGGATCCCCGAGCTCCAGGTAAGCGGCCAGTTCCGCAAGCATGTCCTCCATGCGGGCTTCTTTCCGCGCGGCTTCCCCGCACTGCAGCGCCTTGGAGACGAGCGGCATCCCGCCGGGAGACCGGCCGATTCCCAGATCGATCCGGCCCGGATACAGCCCCTCGAGCACGCGAAAGTTCTCGGCGACCTTGTACGGGCTATAGTGCGGCAGCAGCACGCCTCCGGACCCGACCCGAATGCGCGACGTGTTCGCTCCGAGGGCGGCAACAAGCACCTCGGGCGACGAACCCTCCAGCCCCGGCGCGTGATGATGTTCCGACACCCAAAAGCGCGTATACCCCAACCTGTCGGCGACTCTTGCCAGCGCAACCGTATTTCGCAGCGCTTCGCCGGCCCGATCGTTCGGACCGGGAGCCGACTGATCCAGCACGCCCAGCTTCAGCTTTGTCATTCTGCCGTCCCTCCCCTCGTCGTACGTCTATGCTTCGCGAAGCCGATCCAGAATCCCGCACGCTCCATTACTTAGGAACTAAACCCGATTTGCGGCTCGGGACAACGCAAAAACCACGATCGGCGCATTCGGCCGCCTCATTCAACTGTCCCATTCATCCGGCCCATTCATCCGGCCCGTTGAACCGGCCTAATCCTCCCTGTTCAATCGGCCCATTAGACTGGCCCATTCAACCAGCCCATTAGACCAGATTCAACCAGCCTATTAGACTAGCCCATCCAACCGGCCCATTAACGTTCAAGCGCTTGGATGCGCGCTGGCGTCGGCGAGCCAGTTGAGCTTCACCCTCCCTATGCCCATCGCCGGATTGACCGAGGCCGAAGCTACCCGGGGTTTGCGCAGCGGCTGTTCGTTCGCGAATCGCAACCGCGGGCTATAATCGTAACCACGGCTATAATCGTAACCACGCCTATAATCGTAACCACGGCTATAATCGTGACCACGGCAATATAGAAACTTCGGCAATTTAGAGCAACCGCGGCCATTCAGCCACCGCAGCCGATGATAAACCGCAGCTATAATCGCAACTGCGGCGATCCGGCTACCGAGTCTATACCTACTCAACCACCGTAGCCGATGATCAACCGCAATCTATGCATCTAAATTGGAAAAATCCAACCAAATACCGCCGTTCACGCGCCGGAAGCCGGTCTATGTTGGATTTATCCACTCTTTTGGCCCGTAGAAGCCGAATCCGCACGGCTCTCGGGCCATTTCAGTGGAGAAAATCCAACATACGGTCCGGAAAGGGGCGGAAGGTGCCCATATCCTGCACAAAATCCAATATAGCCGTTCGGGGCTATGAGCTAGTGAGAGGTACTGGGCGGACTTCTTGGCGGCTGAGCAACGCGGACGGAGGCGATGTAGCGTACTGGGCGGACTTCTTGGCGGCTGAGCACCGTGGACGGAAGCGATGTAGCATACTGAGCGGACTACTTGGCGGCTGAGCAACGCGGACGGAGGCGATGTAGCGTACTGGACGGACTACTTGGGGGCTGAGCAACGCGGACGGAGGCAATGTAGCGTACTGGACGGACTACTTGGCAAAGATGCACATTGTCGTAGAAAAAAAAGCTATTCCGCCCGCTCGCCGGCGGGATGGCGGAATAGCTTGATGGTGCGGACGTTATTTTTTCCAGGTTGCAAACGCTTCGGCCGGGGCCTTGACCGTATCGAAACGTTTGCCGACTAGCGGCGCCAGCTTCTCCAGATCCTTGAGCAAGTTGGCAAACTGGTCCGGGAACAGCGACTGCACGCCGTCTCCCGTCGCGGAGTTGTCCGGATCGGTGTGCATTTCGATGATCAGCCCGTTCGCCCCTGCGGCAACGGCCGCTTTCGTCATCGTTTCGACGAGCTCGCGGCGGCCGGTCGCATGGCTCGGGTCGGCGATCACCGGCAAGTGCGAGAGCTGCTGGATAACCGGAATGGCCGCCAAGTCGAACGTGTTGCGGGTGTACGTTTCGAACGTGCGGATGCCCCGTTCGCACAGCATCACGTTCGGGTTGCCGCCGGCCAGAATGTACTCCGCGGCATTAAGCCATTCGTCGTAAGTGGCGCTGAAGCCGCGTTTGAGCAGCACCGGCGTGCGGACCGTGCCGAGCTTGCGCAGCAGGTCGAAGTTCTGCATGTTCCGCGTGCCGACCTGCAGAATATCGGCGTATTCGGCGCACACATCCACGTACTCCGGGGTCATGACTTCCGTAATCGTCAGCAGCCCGTGTTTCTCGCCGGCTTCCTTCATCCACTTCAAGCCTTCCACGCCGATGCCCTGGAAGCTGTAAGGGCCGGTCCGCGGCTTGAACGCGCCCCCGCGCAGCACCTGGCCTCCCGCCGCCTTCACCAGACGGGCGATTTCATCGATCTGCTCGGGCGTTTCCACGGCGCAGGGGCCGCCCATGACGACAAGATTGTCGCCGCCGATTTTCACGCCTTTGATTTCGATAATCGTATCGTCCGGATGGAAATCGCGGCTGGCAAGCTTGTAGGACTTGGAAATCTTGATGACGTTCTCGACCCCTTTCATCGAGCGGAGATGCTCGGCAAGATGCGGGTCGGCTTTGCCGATGATGCCGATGACCGTGCGGTCGGTTCCGCGGGAGACGTGCGCCTGCACGCCGCTCCTCTCGATATGCTGAACGATTTCCGCAATCCGCTCTTCGGATATGGTAGGGGAAGTAATGACGATCATGACGTTCACGCTCCTGAACCTTTTTACGCTTATACGCTTCAACGCTTGTTTGCTTTGACGCTTATACGCTTTTAAGTGATAAAGCAAATATAGCCGAAAAAACGCCCCATGTCAACGCCCAAAATGCGAAGACGCGGGGCACCGGAAGAACTTATAGAATGGCATTGCCGCTTGCATCCTGCCGTCTCGACTTGCGCCTTTCCTTCCGTTTCGCCTTGAACGCATTGACGCTGTACCGGATCGGAAAATAGCAAACCGCCGCCAGGATCGCGCCGTCGATCATGCCGCCGACGATGAGCTTGAGATTGATCAGCAGAAGATGGTTCGCCCATTCCGGCAGGAAGGAAACATGCACGTTAAAATGCTTGGGCAGCACGAAGCCGCCCACCATCGCGTTCGGGATCGTCATCGGAACGTAAATGATTTTCCCGAACACGAAACCGATCAAAGCCGCCGCCAAATGGCCCCTGAGCAGAAAAATCAACGGAAAGACCAGCAAAAACGAAGTGCCGTAGGTTGGCAAATTGAACATTTCCACGAACAGGCCGACGCCGAAGCCCATCGCGACCGAGGACGCTCCGCCCTTGGCGCGCAGCAGCTTCAGGTATTGATATTTCAGCAAACGCTGTAATTTACGCAAATAACGCATGGAGGCTCCCTTTCTGTCCGAGGTGCTTCCCCATGGATTAAGTCGATTTCTCCCGAATCGTCGGCAAAAGCTTTTTCATGTTCACCGTGCGGCGAATCTCCCAGGTTTGCGGATCGTTGTGGTCGTACTGCTCCAAGTAGGCGATTACTTCTTTCGTCAGCGGCGTCGGCGTCGATGCGCCGGAGGTGACGGCTACCTTGTTCACGCCTTCCAGCCATTCGCGCTTGATCTCGGTCACGTCGGCCACCCGGTAGGCGGGCACTCCCGCGATCTCCTCGGAAACCTGGGCCAGCCGGTTCGAGTTGTTGCTTCGCGGGTCGCCGACCACGATGCAAAGGTCCGCGCCTTTGGCCTGCTCGGCAACGGCCTCCTGTCTGACTTGCGTCGCCAGGCAAATTTCGTTGTGGATTTCGGCGTGAGGATACACTTCGAGCAGTTTGGCCATCAAATGCTTAATGTCCCACTGCGACATCGTCGTCTGGTTCGTAATAATGATCCGCTCCGCGGAAAGCGCCAAATTGGCGATGTCTTCTTCACGCTCGATCAGATGAACATGGTCCGGAGCGATGCCGATCGCGCCTTCCGGCTCGGGGTGGCCTTTCTTGCCGATGTAAATCACCTCGTAGCCGTCGGCCACCTTCTCGCGGATCAGATCGTGCGTCTTCGTGACGTCGGGACAGGTGGCATCCACCGTCGTCAGCCCTTTCTCCCGGGCAATCCGGCGAACTTCGGGCGAAACGCCGTGCGCGGTAAAAATGACCGTGCCTTTGTCCACCTTCTCCAGAATTTCCAAACGGTTGGGACCGTCGAGCGTAATGATGCCTTCGTTCTTGAACGCTTCCGTCACATGCGTATTGTGGACGATCATGCCTAGAATATAAATGGGGCGCGGCAGATCCAGGTTGCGCGCTGTCTGCAGCGCCAACACCATGGCATCGACCACGCCGTAGCAATACCCGCGAGGTGAAATCTTTATTACTTCCATGTAAGCGCCTGCTTTCCCGCCCTTGTATTGGATTGATGCGTCTTCGCGGGGGAGCCGCGGAAATGCTCGCCGGGAGCGGACCGCGCGCACGCTTGCCGCAGCGAACGCAGCTTCTCTCCCCCGCTTCATTCCCGTTCCTGCCCCTGGCGATTCTCCCCTTCAGGGAGGTTAGGGCGTTCCGTATGTTCTATTATATCGCATTCTGTCGGCTGGGAAAAGTCGACGGGAAGCCAGACGATGAAGCGGCTCCCTTCGCCGAGCTTCGTCCGAACTTCCAGCGTAGCGTGGTGCATGTCGGCGATCCACTTGGCGATGGACAGCCCGAGTCCGGTGCCGGCCGTCTTGCCCCGCGATTCGTCCGCGCGGTAGAACCGGTCGAAGATGTGCGGCACCTCTTCCTTGCTCATGCCGATGCCGGTGTCCGCCACGACCAGTCCGACCTTGTCGCCCGAACGGACCGCTTCCAGCCTGACTTCGCCGGACGGCGTGTACTTGAATCCGTTCTCGATAAAAATAAACAGCAATTGCAGCAAATAATCGCGGTTGCCCTTTACCCATACGCCGTCGAGCGCATCGAGCGGTCCGACGACCCATTCCGCTTTCCGCGGCAAAAATGCCGCGCGCCGGGCCGCTTCCTCCGCAAGCGGACGCAGCGACAGACGTTCCATCGGCATGGTGTAGCCGGCATCCGCCCTCGCCAGCGCAAGCATATCGTTAACCAGGCGGCTCATCCGCCGGGCTTCGTCGGCAATATCGTGGATCGCTTCCTTCGACAGCTGTTCGCGTTCCTCCGCGGTCAGGGGAGCGCCTTCCGCCTGGCCGCCTTCGCCGCCCCATATTTTGGCGAGAAAATCGACGTTGCCGCGGATGGTCGTAAGCGGCGTGCGCAGCTCGTGGGACGCGTCGGAAACGAATCGCCGCTGCGCCGCAATGGATTCTTCCAGCTCCTTGTACGCGCGCTCCAGCCGTTCGAGCATATGATTGAGCGTCCTCCGGAGCCGCCCGATCTCGTCCTGGCTGTCGCCGGGAATCCGGGTGCTCAGATCGGATCCGCTTTGAATCCGTTCGGCCGCGGCCGTCACTTCTTCGATCGGCTGCAGCGCCTTGCGCGACAGGAACATGCCGAGCGCAAACGCCACCAGGACGCCGGCCAGGCCCGACAGCCACAAGATTTGGCGCAGCAGCGCCAGCATCGCCTCCTCCTTGCCCATGTACGAAGCGATCTGAATCAGGCCGATTTTGTTGCCTGCCAAGTCGTAAACCGGCTTTTCCAGAATGTAAAAAGGTTCGTTGTCGATTTTGTATGACAAAAAACGATATTGAAACTTCAAGTCGCTTAGCGCCGGATACGGAAATTCATAGGTGAGCAAATTCGTGGTTTTGTCGCTCACCACGCCGCTCTCGTTTTCGATGTAGCTCACCAATTGCGCAAAGATCGTCGAGCGGTCAAACCGGTTCGAAGTTCGCAGCCCCAGCGAAAAATCGGGAAAGGCGCCTACCCGAAATTCGCCTGCAACGTCCCATAGGCGGTTTTTCAAATCCTGCATGGTATTATGGTACACCACATAATAAACCAAAAATCCGAACGCCACCATCGTTAAGGCGAGCAAACTCGTATACCAAAGCGTCAGGCGAAGGCGGATGGACATAGCCTAGTTGTCTCCTTTCAGGACGTACCCCGCACCTCTCACCGTCTGAATGAGCCGGCTGCCGCCGTGTTCCTCGAGTTTTTGCCGCAGCATCGCCACGTAAACCTCCAAGACGTTCGATTCGCCGCTGTAATCATAGCCCCAGATGCGTTCCATGATTTGATCGCGGGAGAGCACCCGCTTCGGATTTTGCATAAAAAAATGCAGCAGGTCGAATTCCTTGGCTGTCAATTCGATGCGTTTGTCGCCGCGGATCACTTCGCGGGAGTCGACGTCCAGCAGCAGGTCGGCGTAGCGGAGCTGGCGGCTCTCCTCCACCTGCTCCGGGTTGCGCCGAAGCAGCGCCCTTACCCGCGCGTTCAGCTCCTCCAGGGCAAACGGCTTGATCAGATAATCGTCGGCGCCCAGATCAAGGCCTTTGACGCGGTCCTGCACGTCGTCCTTTGCGGTGAGCATCAAAATCGGGGATTGGATCCCCGCCGCGCGCAGGCGTCGGCACACTTCCCACCCGTCCAGCTGCGGCATCATCACGTCGAGGATGACCAGATCGGCATGGCGGCCGAGCAGCACCCTAAGTCCTTCCTGCCCGTTGGAAGCGGTCGTCACTTCATACCCTTCGAACGCCAGGCTTCGGCGCAGCAGGGAGGTGATTTTCTCATCATCATCGATCACAACGATATGCGGTCTCATGGCGGACTCCTCTCTGAATTCGTCTATCGGACAACTTAAAACAAAAGGACAGCCGCGGTAGACTGCCCTTTTGCGCGATTCTTTCTTACTCTGCGGACTGCTGCGTCTTTTCGTACTCGTTCCTGTCGCCGATCGTGACGGTCAAATCCAACTTTTTGCCGCCCCGGACGATGTTGAGGGTGATCTTGTCGCCGACTTTCTTGCTTTTGATGACTTTGATCATCTCGTCCGGCGTCTTGTAGGACTTGCCGTCGATGCCGGTAATGACGTCGTATTGGCGCAGGTCCCCTTTGTACGCAGGGGAGTTGTACAAGACTTCTCTTACAAGCGCGCCGTCCGTGCTGTCAAGACCGAGCTGTTTGGCGGTGCTTTCCGTCAGCTCCTGCAGGCTCGCGCCGATAAACGGCTCCGGTTCCTTCGGAATTTCCGTATTGGTCTTCAGGTTTTCCAGCACTTCGCTGATCGTGCTCGTCGGAATCGCGAAGCCGATGCCCTGCGCTTCCGAGCTGACCGCCGTGTTGATGCCGATGACTTCGCCGTTCAGATTCAGCAGCGGACCGCCCGAGTTGCCGGGGTTGATCGAAGCGTCGGTTTGCAGCAGATGCTTGTATTCGCGCGTGCCGTTGCTGTCCGGGATGCTGATCTCGCGCTCGTTGGAGCTGAGCACGCCGACCGTTACCGTATGGTCGAAGCCGTACGGGTTGCCGATGGCTACGACCCAATCGCCCATGTTGACCGCGTTGGAGTCGCCCAGCTTCAGCGTCGGGAAATTGCTGCCTTCGATCTTCAGAACCGCAAGGTCCAGATCGTAGCTGGAGCCGAGCAGCTTCGCCTTGAACGGCTCTTCGTATCCGTTGACGGTCACCCTGATTTCGGAAGCGCCGTCGATCACGTGCTCATTGGTCAAAATATAGCCGGTCGAGTCAAAGATGAATCCGGAGCCCATTCCCGTTTCCTGGAGCGAATTGCCGCCGTCGCCTTGGTAATTCGGCTCTTCGCCGAAAAATTGGCGGAAGAACGGATCGTCGAACAAGCTGTTGCCCGACCGGGATTGCACGTTGGCATACGTTTCGATCTTGACGACGGCCGGACTTGCCTGCTCGAAAATTTGCGCGATATTGTTCGGCCGGACGACGTCCGCCACATTGCTGGCTTTGCCGCTTGTCGTCTTCGCCGATTCAGAGGAGCCGGAAGTCTCGCTCGTCGAGGCGGTCAGCGCCTTGCCGCCGAACCAGTTGTAGCGGTCCGCCGAGAACATCAAGCCGCCCACCACCAGCACGCCGACCATAAACGAAGCGAACATCGCCAGAAACGGCGAACGGCGGCGCTTCGTTGTCACGTCCCAGTTGCGTCCTCCCGAGACGGTAAACGGCCGGTAATCGCGGCTTACCGGAACCGGGTGCCGCTGCTCGCCGTCGCCGTTACCGCCGCTGCCGCTGCCGAAACCGGCCGATGCGCCTTGAGAAAACGGCCCGTACGTAAAGGCGCTCGAGCCGGAAGGATTCGACGAATCTTCCGAACCGGAGCCGCTCAGGCCGCCGTAATCGCCGCCGGAAGCCGAAGCGCCGTATCCGTTGGAACTGTACGGACGAAATACCGTTTCCCCGTTCTCTTCCGCATTTTCTGCCGAAATCTCTTTGGCCTCGTTGTGCGCACCGGACGCCTCTTCGCGTCCATATCGAAATCCGAACAAATCGTCGGTTTTTCTGTTTTGATCGTCCATAGCCCATTCCTCCTTGTTGAAATTCGCGGTGCTTATCTTAACCGCTGCGCCGCATCTCTCGTATGCTTCTATCTTCGTCTGATTTCCTTAAAACTATATTAAAACGAAATGAATTCGAATTAAATCTTCAATAGGCAAAATGGGCAAAATCATCGTCAGCCTCTATCTCTGTTCGGCAGCATGCCGCACAGTGAAGCGCAGGCGAGTCCAATTGCCTTCTCAGCACTTAAATCCAAAAAACCAGTCCAACTCCGTTTTGTAGTTGCCTTCTACGCAACTGCAGGCTATCTCATCCGTTCCCCCGAGCCCAAAACAGGATGCAATTGCCTTTTCGGCACTTAATCGGGGCCATCTGCACAAAACGGCCCTGCAATTGCAGAAAAAGCAACTGCAGGGCTCCACCGTCCGTGTAAAACGACTGCGCCGCCTTGTCCGGACACACCCGTTTTCGCGAATTCCATACGGAAGCCGATAAGCAGGCATCTTAAACGCGGACCCGCGGGCTTCCGGCTGCCGAGGCGATCGCTATAAGACTTACCCCGGATCGCGAGATTCGATTTCCCGCAGCCGTTCGCGCGCTTTTTCGATCCATTCCGGCTCGATGTCCGCGTCGCGGTCGGCAGGATCGGAAAATTGGTCAAACATCGCTCCGAACGTCCGGGGCTGCGCTTCCGGATCCAAGCCTTCATTGTAAACATGCTTGAGCACAAAAGGCTCACCGAATTGAATCTTCGCGTTGATATCTTCCGTCTCGCTGTCCAAATTGCCGCTGGTCACGGAAAAGGGCAAACGAAGCCACACTTTTTCCGCATCGTCCAGCGCGCAGTCGAACGAGCCGTGCCGATAATCCCAATTGCCGCTTAGCGTAAAGCCCTTGCCGGCCAGTTCGCGCTCTGCCGAGGCATATTCTCGAATCTGTCCGGTCAAACGGGAAGAGATGGCGTACATGCGGGGACAACCCCTTTTTTATTATAGCATATCCGCAATCCGCCCGTTTTAACCGAAATGGAAGGTTATGAACGCACCCAACCTTTTCGGTGGGCGTAGATGGCAAGCTGCGTACGGTCTTCGACTTCGCACTTCATCAGCAGATTGCTGACATGGGTTTTGACCGTTTTGACGCTGATGTGCAGTTCTTCGCCGATCTCCTTGTTGGACTTTCCTTCCGCAATGAGCAGCAGCACCTCGCGCTCGCGATCCGTAAGCCCGTCTCCGCCCTCGTCCACCGTACGCTGCCGCAATCCCCGCGCAAGCGCCTGCGATACTTCTCCGCTCATGACCGGCATGCTCCGGGCGGCTCCCAGCAGCGCATAGATCAACTCGTCCGCTGAAACGCTTTTCAGCACATAGCTGACGGCGCCCGCTTCGATCGCTTCGACGACTTTGTCGTCCTCCAAAAAGCTGGTCAAAATCACGATGCGCAGTGACGGCTCGATTTCCAAAAGCCTGCGCGTCGCTTCGACGCCGTCCATCTCCGGCATCATCAAATCCATCAACACCAGATCCGGCATCCGGCCGCCGTAGCCGCCCCGGGCCAGCGCCTTCACCGCCTCCGCTCCGCTTCCCGCCTCTCCGATCACTTCAAACCGGGAATCGAGCGACAAATACGTTTTCAGCCCCGCCCTGACCATGGCATGATCATCGACGATCAGCACGGAATAACATTGGTTGTCCGCAGTCATGTGGCGCGAATCCCCTTTTCATTGTCATGTTCGTCCGGCATTTCCGCCGCAAAAATCGGAAACGAGACGCGAACGCAAGTCCCCGCGCCGGCCTTGGTCACGATTTCCGCATCTCCGCCCAGCTTCTGCGCGCGTTCCCGCATCGTCGACAGACCATGCCCTCCGGCCCGCACCTGGTCGTGGCGGAAGCCGCAGCCGTCGTCCTCGACCGAAAGCGTAACCTGCCTGTCGGTTGTGCCCAGCAGCAGCCTTACCGCCTTCGCCTCGGCATGTTTGACGACGTTCGCCATCGCTTCCTGAATGATGAGGAACAATTGATGCTCGATTGCCTCCGGAAGCCGCTGCTCAAGCTGCATCTCAAGCGTGCCCTGCAATCCGTTCTGGCGGCAGTAATCCGGAAACCAGCGGTTCAGCGCATCGGACAGCGTCCTTCCCTGAAGCTCCAGCGGACGAAGCTGGGCGATCAAGCCGCGCATCTGACGCTGAGCCATCGCCGACATGTCGATCAACTGCCGCATGACCTGTTCGGCTTGTTCCGGATTTTTCTTAAGCAGCATCGGCAGCGAAGACGCGGACATGTGCAACGCGAATAATTGCTGGCTAACCGTGTCGTGCAAATCCCGGGCCAGCCTTCTACGCTCTTCCAGCACGGCCGCTTCTTTGGACGTTCCCTCTTCCCGAACCTCCTGCTCCCCAAGCCGCTGCAGCAGCTTCAGCCGGTCTTCCAGCTTGGCCAGCATGCCGTTAAATTCGCTGTACGCCTCGGTAAACGCATCCGCCGATAGCTCCGGCAGACGCACGTTCCAATTGCCCGCCGCCGCCTGCTTCATCGCCAGCTGCAGCTGGTCGATTCTACGCTGCGTTCTCAGCCCGAGCCGGTACGCGAACGCAATGGACGCAACCAGAATCGCCGCCGCCCAGCCGATCCACCACTCCGAATCGGCTGCATCCCCTTTTTCCCAATGCAAAACAATGAACACAAACGACAGGATCGCCGATCCGGACGCCGCCGCGAAGATCGTCCATTCCCACTTGCTGCCCCGTACAAGCCGCATCCCGTTCAGCCCACCTTCGATACGCGGACATCGCCGATAAACGTGCTCACGACCAGCACGATTTGCTTGTCGCAATCCCGGTATCCCGGCGTTTCCACCGACACGTGGTTAAACAAGCCATCCCGCTTGTGCTCCAGCACCTTGACGTCGCCGATCAGGCAGTTGGACTCCACCCGCACGCCTACGGTAAAATCGTTCGGCACGAACACCTTGACGTCGCCGATAAACGAAGAGACGTTAATCCTCGTTTCGCCGTAAGGAATCTGGGCCCGCGTCAGGTCGATTCTCGTATCGCCGATAAAATGCGAGATATTCATCGGCCGCAGTTCGAAATAGCCGTCCCCGATATAAAAGTCGCCGATAAAGCGGCTGTAATTGTGACGGTCTCCGTGCCAGCAACCGTGATCTCTCCATTCATGCGGTCCAAATCCCTTCCATCCGTGAGGGCCGTAGCCTTTCCATCCGTGAGGGCCATATTTCTTCCACCCGTGCGGCCCATGTTCCTTCCACCCGTGATGCCCGTGATTCTTCCATCCATGCTGCCATTGGGAAGGCTCCTCCTGCTTGACATCCTGCTGCCAATTCGGAGCCGATTCCCGCTGGTTCTGTTGCCCGCTATCGGAAGGACGCGGAGGACTTTCCGGAGCAGGACCCGTTTCTTTGCCGCCAAACGATGGGTCGCCGTTCAAGCTGTCGTAAGTCGGCGGCGCGGGCGGCGGCCCCATCATGGACTCCGGCGGCGTCACCGGGTTCCATCCGCTGCGGTCCCAATCGTGCGGTCTTTTCGGTTTGTGGCCCCGAAAGATCAGCATAAGCCCGAACAGAATCAGCGCAAACGGTCCGATCCCCCGCAGGAGATCCCCAAACTCCCATTCGAACCAATCCAAATTGCGTCCGAGGAAAAACACGCCGATCAAAATAATGAAGAAGTTCCACCAATACCCGCCTCTGGGCTGCATCAATAAGCCGTGAACGCCCACCAAGATCACGAAGACCGGCCAGAAGGTTCGGGCCAAATCCCCGAAATCGACATCCAGCACGCCGATCTGGTCGAACAAAAAAACAACCCCGATACCGATCAGCACGATCCCCCAAAAGATACGCTGAAGCAGCGATTGCACCATGATAGCCAGCCTCCGTCGTACTCGTTATGAACTCGCCTCGTTTACGAAATGATCGTACACAGCTTCATTATAACGAATCGCGCCAAGCCGCCATAGCTGCGCGGGGCGGAACGCGGGCTCGGTCCAGGGACGGAGAAGCAGGACCCCGGCGAAATGCGCAATAAATAACCGACAGCTTTCACCTTCCGGAAAAGGTCGAACGCTGTCGGTTTGACCGGATCGAGGCTATGTACTTCTCGGTTGCTCTTGGTTCTGGGCCTTGACTTTCGCTTTTCCTCGATGAATGCGCGCCTTGACCGTGCCGACCGGCACATCCAGGGCAGCCGCAATTTCATCGTCTTTGAAACCGTAATAAAACTTGTAAAGCAGCAGCGTCCGGGTTGCCGGGTCCAGCCGCCCCAGCACGTCGGACAATTCTGCTATCAGCTCCGGGCCGTGATAGGAATGAGATACGTGCTCGTACTCCTCGCAATTGTCAGCCAGCCACTCGGATCGGCGCGCGCGATTGGCATTGGAGGCCAAATTCGAAGCGATCGTTTTCGCCCATGGAATGAGCTTGCGGCTCTCCCTCAGGGTGTCATATTTCTCCAAAATTCGAACCCACGCCTCCTGAACGACATCCCCCGCATCGTTTTTGTCATACAGTCGGCTTCGGGCAGCCTTCAACATTTGTCGGTACAGTTCCTCAAGCATTTCTTCTTCCATAACGGCATTGCCCGGAAATGCTGAATCTCGCAGGAAGTACGTCATGGCCAACGGTCACTCCTCGGAGAATACGTTTCCACTTTTCTCCATTGTACCATATTCGCGTCTTGAGGAGAATAATTTCCAATTTTACTTCCCGGAATTCGACAATTTTTTATCCGAACCGATAGTGCCCAAAACCGGAACGCCTTCGGGAGAAAAAGCGCGACCCGCTTTTCCGGCGGAGACGAATTGGCTCCAAGCCTCAAGCATCGATTCGGTCGCTTTGCCTTTTCCCCGATAGATGACCTGCACATCGACCGTTCTTTTTCCCCATTCCCGGAACACCTGACGGGTCGAAGGAAAATACAAATCGATTTTATAGCCTTTGATCCGCGATCCGGTATCGGCAACCAGTCCGTAGCCGTAGCCGGGAATGAACAAGAGCGTGCCAATTGGGAACAGTTTCGGATCGGCCGCGATGGTCGATACGTGGCCTCTTCGAACCTTCACGCCGGAAAAGGTGATGCCGTATTGCGGGTGGCCCGGCCGCTTGCCGGTGGATTCGAATCCCGCCGTATATCCCGTCGCGACAACCCGCACCGTTTGGGCGGCGGAAGCCGGTCGGACGGTATCCGTCTCCGGATTCCGCACGGCAGAGGCCGGACGGGAACGTTCTCCGGGAGACGGTTGCCTGCGTTTGGAAGCCTCCGGAAGTTCAGGCTCTGCGCCAACCGCAGCCGGCAGCGCAATGGCCCGCTCATCATCCGATTCGGCCAGCGCCGGAACCTGGTCCGCCGCGCTTAAGGCGCACGCAGCCGGCGTGCCCAGCAGCGCAAAGCTTACGGCCAGCGCCGTCCCGCGCCGAATCCAGCCTTTCGGGGATACAAAAAAACTTGCTGACATGTGGCTCACACCTCTAAGCGGTAGGTTGCCCCATGCCAGCAAGCGCTATGCGACGGCTCCCGCTATGCCGTACGCGTGGCGCGTATTAGTTTAGTCCACGCGTTTGGATGCGATCTCCGCGGTCGCCCTTGCGATGAACTCCGCGAGCGGCTGCGCTCCCAGATCCCCTTCGCCGCGCCGTCTGACCGAAACGGTGCCCTCGGCAGCCTCGTTCTGGCCGACGATCAGCATATAAGGAACTTTTTCGAGCTGAGCCTCGCGAATTTTGTAGCCCAGCTTCTCGTTGCGCAGGTCGGTTTCGGCGCGGATGCCGGCTTCCTGCAGCTTTTCGGCCGTTTCGCGGGCATAGGCGTCGAACGCCTGGCTGACCGGAAGAATTTTCGCCTGAACCGGAGACAGCCACAGCGGCAGGGCGCCGGCGAAGTTTTCGAGCAGAAACGCCGTCATCCGCTCCATCGTGCTGATAATGCCGCGGTGGATGACGACCGGACGGTGCTTTTTGCCGTCTTCCCCGATATATTCAAGCTGGAACCGCTCCGGCAGCAGCACGTCGATTTGGGCCGTCGACAGCGTCTCCTCTTTGCCCGTGGCGGTTTTGATCTGCACGTCGAGCTTCGGCCCGTAGAACGCGGCTTCGCCTTCCGCTTCGAAAAACGGCAGATTCAGCTCTTCCACGACTTCCCGCAGCATCCGCTGCGTCGTTTCCCACATTTGATCGTCCGGCCAGTATTTTTCGGTGTTCTTCGGATCGCGGTAGGACAGGCGGAAACGGTATTCCTTGATGCCGAAGTCTTCGTATACGCGCTTGATCAGGTTGACGACGCGCTTGAATTCGTCCTTGATCTGATCCATCCGGCAGAAAATGTGGGCGTCATTAAGCGTCATCGCGCGGACGCGGTGCAGCCCCGTAAGCGCCCCGGACATCTCGTAGCGGTGCATCGTGCCAAGCTCGGCGATACGGATCGGAAGATCGCGATAGCTGCGCAGATCGCTTTTGTACACCATCATATGGTGCGGGCAGTTCATCGGGCGCAGCACCAGTTCCTCGTTGTCGAGCGCCATCGGCGGGAACATGTCCTCTTTGTAGTGCTCCCAGTGGCCGGACGTTTTGTAAAGCTCGACGTTGGCGAGCACCGGCGTGTAGACGTGCTGGTAGCCCAGCTTTTCCTCCAGATCGACGATGTACCTCTCCAGCGTGCGGCGGAGCTTGGCGCCATAAGGCAGCCAGAGCGGCAACCCTTGTCCGACCTGCTGAGAGAACGTGAAAATGCCGAGCTCCTTGCCCAGCTTGCGGTGATCGCGTTTCTTCGCTTCCTCAAGGAAGTGCAGATGCTCTTCGAGCTGGCTTTTCTTCGGGAACGCCGTCCCGTAAATCCGCTGCAGCATCTTGTTTTTGCTGTCGCCCCGCCAATAAGCCCCCGCCACGCTCAACAGCTTGAACGCTTTGATGCGGCCGGTGGAAGGAAGATGGGGTCCGCGGCACAGATCGAAAAATTCGCCCTGGTCGTAAATCGTAATGACCGCGTCCTCCGGCAAGCCGGCAATCAGCTCCAGCTTGAGCGGGTCTTCGAGCTCCTCGTAAATGCGGATGGCTTCTTCCCGGCTAACGACCCGGCGGACGATCGGCAAATCTTCTTTGACGATCTTTTCCATTTCACGCTCGATTTTCTCCAGATCTTCGGGCGTAATGGAATGCTCCAGATCGATGTCGTAATAAAAGCCGTCCTCGATCACCGGTCCGATGCCAAGCTTGACGGCTTTGGCTCCGTACAGGCGTTTAAGGGCCTGGGCCATCAGGTGCGCGGTGCTGTGCCGCATCACTTCGACGCCTTCGGCCGAATCCAGCGTCACGATTTCAACCGTTGCCTCGTTTTCGAGAGGGGTGTTCAAATCGACAACTTTGCCGTTCAATTTGCCGGCGACGGCGTTTTTCCGAAGTCCGGGGCTGATCGAAGCGGCGACATCGTCGATCGTCGAGCCTTCCGGATATTCCCGGACGGCGCCGTCCGGCAGCTTAATCTGTACAGCCATTCCTGCATCCTCCCTTAGCGCATAAAGCCTTGACACGCACAAACAGCATAAGCCCCGAGAAAAGCCAAAGACAACAAAAAACACCCGCCCCCAAAGGGACGAGTGCCTGAATTGCGTCTCGTGGTTCCACCCTTGTTCAACCGGCCGCCCGTTCTTCGCGTCAAAACATGCGCAGGCTTCCGGTTCTCAAGCATGCTTAACGGTCATGACCCGGCAGCGCATACTGACGGCCGACGCCAAAAAATGGCGTGACGCGTTCCGCGCTGCGGCTCGAAAGGGGTCGATGCCGGCCGGTCCGGAAGGAACTTGCAGCCTAAGGTTCCTCTCTCTGAGCCGTCCGTATTCCGGCATCGGTGTCTTTCTCATCGCCGATATCCGATTTGGCTTGCGATAAGCGCGCAAGGCTGTTGAACGGAATTATACCTTGGCCGCGGTTTCCCGTCAAGTCGGCTGCTCCGGATACAACGCGGCCCGTTCGCCGAAAATGCCCATCAAGGTGCGGATGACCTGCGCTTCCGGCTCCCGCGTATGAATGTACAGCCGCCGCGGAGAGACGGCAAGCAGCCGGCTGACAAGCAGGCTTTCCTCTTCGAGCGAGTCCCGTTCCGCTTGTTCCTCGGAGGTTTCGGCCCAGCTTGGCGCCTCCTTTTCCAGCGGACGCAGCTTCTCATCCAGCAGCCTGAAGGCATGTCCGCCGCCATGAAGCACGTGCACTTCGGGAACGCGAACTTCCTGCCACTCGACCATCGAGTGCAATAGCGACACGAATTCCTCGTACTGCCGATCCATCAGCCTTTCCTCCGCCACCGTTGCCGCCGCTTCTTTTACTTCCGCTTCGTAGTCGCGCAGCCTGAACCGGATGAAGCCTTCCAAATGAAGAAATTCGTTCTCGCGCAAATACGCCGCGAACTGCTGGGCCAGCCTGCGGATCCGCTTGTCGCGGCCCCTTCCGGCAACCGCCTCGTCCGCTTCCGGTTCCCCGTCCAGCAGGCCGATCGCTTCCGAAATCATGACGTCAAGCTCGATCGGGTTGCGGAATCCGTATTGATTGTGCAGCAGTTGACGGAGCTGAACCAGCTCCCTTTCCATTACCGTATATTCAGCCAGCACGTGGCCGGTCCGGTTGCAAAATTCATCCCTGCCCTGCCCGATTTTCAGGCAGCATCGGATAAGCCCGCCGTCGCCCGGAAGCTCCCACGGTCCTTCCCCTCCCTGGCCGGCCAACCCGGCGAACGACTGGTTCAACATCGCGGCCAGTCTTTCGGACAGCCCGCTCTCTGCGTCCGCAACGATCGTCCATACGTCCATTTTCATCGATTCCGCCTCCCGCAGCCCCTTTTTCTAACTATATGGTGGCCGATTTGGGGATATACGATCTGCAAACGGGCATGGTACATTTTATAAAATGACGGCTCGGCCGGAAGCTTTGCGGGGGTACGATGCGAAGGGTACGGCAAATAAACGCGCCGCGACAGCGAAGAGGCCGACTTCATCCGGCTTGAATCCGTCTTTTGGACGGAACGTATGCCTTTCTTTTCCGAAAGCGCGGGTAAGCACCATGGCTGGCGGCAAAGTAGGGTACCGGGCGGACTACATGGCGGGGTTACCGCGCAAACGTTGTGTCTGACATCCTACTGCGTGCTTAAACCCTACTGCAAAAATAAAAAACCGGTCCGCCGCAACAGATGCGGTGAACCGGCTATCATGGCTGCCCGCGACCGGGTCAGCCTTTTAATTTTGCATCACGAAATCCTTCGCTGCCTGTTCGTTTCCGTGATAGACTTTCAAAATCTGATACTGCGTGTTGCGCTGCGCGGGAATTTTGCCCGCTTCGCGGATCAGCCTCAGAATCAGCTCGATGTTCACTTTGTGCGTCGTGCCGGCGGCGGAGACGACGTTTTCCTCCATCATCGTGCTGCCGAAATCGTTCGCGCCGTACGAAAGCGACAGCTTGCCGATTTCCGGCCCCATCGTCACCCAGGACGATTGGAAGTTGTCGATATTGTCGATCGCAATCCGGCTGATCGCCAGCGTCTTCAGATACTCTTCCGGGGTGGCCTTCTCCCGCTTCAAGTTCGTGTTGTCCGGCTGGAACGTCCACGGAATGAACGCGAGAAAGCCGCGGGACGGATAACCGTTCCTCAGGCACTCGTCCTGCGCGTCGCGGATGCGGAGCAGATGAAGCGCCCGCTCCTCCATCGATTCGCCGAAGCCGATGACCATCGTGCCCGTCGTCGTCATGCCCGCCTTGTGCGCGGCCGTCATGACGTCCATCCAGTCGCGCCAGCTTCCTTTGAGGCGGCTGATTTTTTTGCGGGTGCGGTCGTCGAGAATTTCCGCGCCCCCGCCCGGCAGCGAATCGAGACCGGCCTCGTGAAGCTGGCGGACCACTTCGTCAAGCGACAGCCCGTTCGATACTTCTTTCATCTTGTGGATTTCCGCGGGCGAAAACGAATGCATCGTAATTTGCGGGAACCTGGCCTTGATTTTTCGCAGCAAATTCAAATAGTACGAAAAAGGCAGGTCCGGATTCGTTCCGCCCTGCATCAAGATTTCAGTGCCGCCGACGTCGACGGTTTCCTGAATCTTTTGCAGGATGACTTCGTCCGGCAGCACATAGCCTTCTTTCGATCCCGGCGCCCGGTAAAAGGCGCAGAAACGGCAGTAAGTGTCGCAAATGTTCGTATAGTTGACATTCCGGCCGACGACAAACGTCGTAATCGGCTCGGGATGGCGGCGCAGCATCAGCTGATTGGCGACGTGACCCATTTTTTCGATCTCGTCCGATTCGAACAGGGCGATCACGTCCTCAAGCTGCAGACGTTCTCCTTTCAGGGCTCGGTCCAAAATGGGGTCCACCGTGCTCATTGCGATTTCCTCCCTCTCCATGGTCTGCATCTGGCACACTCGTCTTGATCATCGTAGCACAAAAAAACCGCAACGGCCACCGCTTTCTAAAAGTAAGCAGCGGCAGTTGCGGTCTCAACGTTATTTTCCGGTTGCTTAGCTCCCGAAATCCATAGCCTGATCCAAATCGTCGATCAGATCCTGAACGTCCTCCAGCCCGACCGAGTAGCGGACAAGACCGTCCGTGATTCCTCTTGCGTGCCTTACCTCCCGGGGCATGGCGGCATGCGACATCATCGCCGGATAGGACAAAATGCTTTCCACCGCGCCGAGGCTGACCGCCACCAGCGGCAGACGGACGCGGCTCAGCAGCCGTTTGGCCCGCTCCCCGTCCCCGACGTCGAACGACACGACCGCGCCGAAGCCAAGCGACTGCTTCGCATGGATGTCCCGGCGGGGGTGATGTTCGAGCCCCGGGTAGTATACTTTTTTCACGGCCGGATGGGCGTCCAGCCACCGCGCAAGCGTGATGGCGCTGCGCTCGCTCGCTTCCATCCGCACCCGCAGCGTCTTCATCCCGCGCATCAGCAGCCAGCTTTCCTGCGCGCTCAGCACCGCGCCCAGCCCGTTTTGCAGCTGCTTGACGCGGCGGCCGAGCGATTCGTCGGCGGTTACGATCAGACCCGCGAGCACATCGCTGTGCCCGCCCAGAAATTTCGTGGCGCTGTGGATGACCAGATCGACGCCGTGCTCGATCGGGCGCTGGTGATAGGGCGTCATGAACGTGTTGTCCAGCATCGTCAACAGCCCGTTCGCCTTCGCCCAGCCGGCCACCTCGGCGATGTCGGTAATTTTCAGCGTCGGGTTCGACGGCGTTTCGATGTACACAGCCTTCGTATTGGGCTTAAGCGCCGCTTTCACCTGTTCGAAGTCGGTCATGTCCACGAACGTGGATTCGATGTTGAGCCGGGTCAGCACCGTCGTCAGCAGCCGGTAGGTGCCGCCGTACACGTCCTCCGTCACGATCACATGGTCGCCCGCGGACAGAAGCAGGAACGCCGTCGAGATCGCGGCCATGCCGGAAGCGAACGCGAAGCCGCGCGCTCCGCCTTCCAGCACGGCGATGTATTGCTCCAGCGCTTCCCGGGTCGGATTGCCCGAGCGGCTGTAATCGTGCGCCGGAGGGTTGTCCAGGTCAAAATGATGGAACGTCGACGCCTGAAAAATCGGCACGCTCGATGCGCCCGTCGTCTCGTCGATTTCCTTGCCGAAGTGAATCAGCTTGGTCGCAAACTGCGTCTCTTTCTGTCCGTTGCGGGATTCGTGCTGTTTGCTCATGGTCCGTTACTCCCCTTCGATTTCGCGCAATGCCGCATCGATTGCGTTGCCCAGGTCGGCGATCAGATCGTCGATATGCTCGATGCCGACCGAGAAGCGCAGCAGACGGTCGTCCACGCCCACCTTGCGGCGGATTTCCTCCGGAATATCCGCATGCGTCTGGACGGCCGGATAGGTCAGCAGCGATTCGACCCCGCCGAGGCTTTCGGCGAAAGCGATCAGCTTCAAATGACGCAGAATCGGCTCGACGGTTCTGGCGTCCTTCATCCGGAACGAGAAAATGCCGGTATGGCCGGAAGCTTGCCGCTTCTGAACGTCATGGCCGGGGTGATGCGGCAGCGCCGGATGGTAGACGTCCTCGACCGCCGGATGGTTCAGCAGCCACTCGGCAAGCCGGACGGAATTGTATTGATGCCGTTCCATCCGCAGCGCCAGCGTCTTCATCCCTCTCATGAGGAGCCAGGAATCCTGGGGCCCGAGCACGGCACCGATCGAATTGTGCAGGAACGCCATCTGCTCCGACAGCTCCTTGCCCTTCGTAACGATCAGTCCCGCGAGAACATCGTTGTGCCCGCCCAAATATTTGGTTGCGCTGTGAATGACGATATCCGCGCCCAGCTCGATCGGCCGCTGCAAAAACGGGGTCATCAGCGTATTGTCGACGATCGTCAGCAGCCCTTTGCGCTTCGCCCAGGCGGATACCTTTTCCAGATCCGTGATCATCATCAGCGGATTGGTCGGCGTTTCGATCAGCACCGCTTTGGTCGCCGGCGTATAATGCGCCTCCAGCGCGTCCAGATCGCCCGTATCGACGTAGGAGGCGGTCACGCCGAAGCGCGACATGATTTTCTCCAGCAAGCGGTACGTACCGCCGTAAAGGTCCAAAGAGACGATCAGGTGATCGCCTTGCCCGAACAAGGCGAAAATCGTCTGCAGCGCCGCCATGCCGGAACTGCAGGCGAAACCGGCGTCGCCGCCTTCCAGATCGGCCGCTGCGGCTTCGAGAACGGAACGCGTCGGGCTTTTCGTACGGGCATAGTCGAACCCGGTGCTTTGACCGAGCTTCGGGTGACGGAATGCGGTAGCTTGGTAAATCGGGTAGCTTACGGCCCCAGTTACAGGATCATTCTGAGAACCGATCTGGGCCAGGCGACTTTCGATGTTCATGAATCAGCGGCTCCTTCGCGAATGATGGGTTATAAAGAAAGGGCAGGCAAACGCGTTTAAATGCCCGCCCCGAGATCGTAAGGCGTTTCTTGGTACACGTAATAGTTCAACCAGTTGGAGAACAACAGGTTTCCGTGCGCCCGCCAAGTCGACAGCGGGAACTTGGTCGGATCGTCGTTCGGAAAATAGTTCTTGGGCACGTCGATGCGCAGCCCCTTCGCCTTGTCGCGGTCGTATTCCCATTTGAGCGTAAGCGGATCGTATTCCGAGTGCCCGGTGACGAAAATTTGCCTTCCGTCGACCGTCGCGACGATGTAGACGCCGGCTTCTTCCGATTCCGACAAGATTTCAAGCTGCGGTACCTTTTCGATATCCTCGCGCCGCACTTCGGTATGGCGGGATTGCGGGACGTAAAACAGTTCGTCGAACCCCCGCAGCAGGTTTACGTTGCGTTTTTCGATCGTATGCGGGAAGACGCCGAACAGCTTTTTCGGCAGATCGTACTTCGGGATGCCGAAATGATGGTACAGCCCCGCTTGCGCCGCCCAGCAAATATGGAAGGTGGACGTGACGTTGCGGGCGCTCCAGCTCATAATGTCCTTCAACTCTTCCCAGTAGGTCACTTCCTCGAAAGGAAGCTGCTCGACGGGCGCTCCGGTGATGATCATGCCGTCGTAACGCTGATGGCTGATGTCGTCGAACGTTTTATAAAACGTCGCCAAATGCTCGGGCGACGTATTTTTGGACGTGTGCGTCTTCGGATGCAGCAGAACGACTTCCACCTGCAGAGGCGTGTTCGCAATGAGCCGCAGCAGTTGCGTCTCGGTCGTCTCTTTCGTCGGCATCAAATTGAGGATCGCAATCCGCAGCGGGCGAATATCCTGCTTGTAGGCGACACTTTCATCCATTACGAAAATGTTTTCGCCGGCAAGCACTTCTTTCGCCGGCAGGTTGTCGGGCACTTTAATGGGCATGTCGCTTGCCTCCTTCGGTCGTATCCTGCGGCGGAATCGAACATGAAAAAAACCCTTTCCTGAGAAAGGGCCGTTGTCGGTGTTCGCACGTGCGCCTCTCTCATCTCTCAGAGACGCGCGAAATACGCTCGTCTCCGCAAGAATTAGCACCGTGCGTCGCCGTGGACGCCGGTTGCCGGGCTTCATTGGGCCAGTCCCTCCGCCTGCTCTTGATAAGATGGCTAACCTATTCGGTTGTCGATAAACTATCCCTAATGTACCCGAAAAACACAAGACCGTCAAGCGACTTGACCGCATGAAATGTTTCTTGAAAGGGACATTGCGGAAGATTATACTTAGGACGGATTGAACGCATAATACAACCTTAATCGAAGGGGGGAGTCGGTCATGGAAGGCGATCACCCGGGGCCCAGTCGCATTTGCCATACGCTTGTCCTAGAGCAGGACCGCAATCCGCCGCTGAGGAAGTCCGCGGCCGTCTTCGCCGCCGGCTTCCTCTTTCCGCTTGCGGATCGGCGTCCTGCATGACCATCATGCCAAGGAGCGATCTCCGATGAAAATCCGACTTGTGAACAAGGGCGTCTTTACGCCTGTGGAAGACATCTCCCAAACGCTTGTGCCGCCGGCGGACGGATTTTATTGGATTGACGCGAACATCGAGGATTTGGTCGATTTGCAGCCTCTTTTCGGCATTCACGATCTGGCCGTGGAGGACTGCATGTCGGAGGAAGAGCAGCGCCCCAAGCTGGAAGTTTACGAAAACCATTATTTTATCGTCATCAACAGCATCCGCTTCGACAACGAGGAAATCTTCCTGCGGGCGCTCAACCTGTTTCTCGGCCGGCACTACATCATCACCGTTACGCGCCAAAAAATCAACGAGCTGCGCACGATCAAGCCGATTCTGTGGGAAGAAGAGGTCAACAGGGCCGACCGGATGCTGTACCATCTGGTGGACATTGTCGTGGACAATTATTTTCTGGTCGGAGACCGGATCGAAGCACGCATCGAAGGCCTTGAGGAAGACATCCTGATGCATACGAAAAAATCGCACCTGAACGAAATCATCAGCCTGCGAAGTGAAATCTTGTGGCTGAAGAAAGTGCTCGGTCCGCAGCGGGACGTGATCGGGGTATTGAACAAGCGCGATCTTCGGCTTATCGACGACGAGCTGCAAAAATACTTCGGCGACATTTACGAAAACGCAGTGAAAATTTATGAAACGTTCGAAACGTACCGCGACTTGATGGGCAACTTGCGCGAAGCCTATCAGTCCAGCGTCGCCAACCGGGCCAACGAAATCATGCGGGTGTTTACCGCCCTTACAACCATATTCATGCCGCTTACCTTCATTACCGGCGTGTACGGGATGAACTTCGATTACATTCCGGGCATGCACGAGCGCTACGGCTCCGTTGTGTTGTTGATCGTCATGGTTCTGATCGGTTTCGCCATGTTTTATTATTTTCGGAAAAAAGACTGGCTTTGAACGCACTTTCGTGACCATAACCCATTCGGACCTCTGTGCCGAAACGGGCTTCCCGGCCGGCGTACTTCCCGCATATGTGCGGGAAATACGCCTTTTTATTTCAACCGTTGATTCGCAGCCGCCACGCCCTGGTCTTATACCGCTTTCGATTGCGCGTCGCGGCGAAGCCGGATGCGCAGCAGGCGGAGCTTCTCGTACACCCGTTCCGTTTCGCTGCCGGGCTCGGTCTCGCCATATACCCGTTTCACCAGCGGCTTCAAGTACCGGTCGCCCAGTTCCTTTATCGCCTCCGTCGCTTGGGCGACCTCTTCCTGCGAAATTCCGGCCGTTTCCTTCTCGACCAGAGCCGATACGTCGTACCCTTCCTCATCCAGCTTCTCGATCCGCTCCAGCAGCAGGCGGCGCGAAAGCTTCAGCTCCCGCTCCAGATCCGCCAGCGATTGGCCCTGCCGGATGCCCGCCAGCAGCTTGCGCTTCTCCTGGACGAGCGACAAGCTTCTTTCGTATTTCTCCTCCTTTTGGCGGTAAGACCATTCATCCCACGCTTTGGCGTCGATCCGCTGCGCGACCCAATCCAGCGGAAAGCTGTGCTCCCTCGCAAACGGCCGCAGCAGTTCCACCAGTTCGGCGCCGTACCGCTGCGTCTTGAGCGGCCCGAAGCCCGGAATCTGGCCGAGTTCTTCCAATGTCCGGGGAACGTAGACGGCCAGCATCTGAAGCTCGCGGTTGGTCGCCACCAGATAGACGGGCCGATTCTCTTCCGCGGACTTGGCGCGTCTCCACTGGCGCAGCGCCGCAAGTTCCGCTTCCTTGTCGAACATATCGGCGTAACATTGAATAAGCGACGGCAGCGCCGGCTGCCGCTCCCAATGCGGGATGTCCTCCAGCATGCCGTCCATCCGCGGACGGAACCCTTCCCTCATCCGGCGCGCCACTCCGTAGCGGAACGTCGCAAGCAATTCCTCCCAGCTGGCGCCCTCGTACCAAATCTCCTGTTCCGGCTCTCCAAACTCCGGCAGCTGCTGCCATCCTGCCGTCCACATGCCCTCCTCTTCGCCGATAAAAACTTGCCCCCGTTCCGCGTCGGATAATCCCGTCGCCCGTTCAAACCGATTCAGAAACACGATTTCCATTCGGATTCTCCTCCTTGTCCGCTGTAAGCGGCGTAATGGCAAGTTCCGGCCTTGCCATGCGAGCAAGAAAAAAAGCACCTTCCGCCGCATGGGCGAAGAGGTGCTTCCTCATCGTATGCCTGAACCTTTTAATGAAAGTCTAGCAGAATTGGCTCGTTTTGGCAAGAAGCAATTTTCCCCGTTTTCCCCCGAACGAATCGAAAACTGTCACAAGTTTTCCTTTTGCGGCCGTTCCCGCTGCTGTGTTAAGGTTAGGTCAAGCGCGGATATGCCATCATCGGGGAAAAGGACAGGAGGCGAAACAAGGCATGCAGAGCACGAACACCGAGGCGCTGAAGACGGAACGGCTGATTTCGGAAGCGGAAGCCTTCATCCGGCAGGTCTACGCGGAATTAAGCCGGCCTCCGGCCGCGGCCGAAGAGCGCCTACGCGACATCCGCGGGGAAATCCGCGAAACGGGGTATTACACGCACACGTTCGAAGAAATCGCCCACGGCGCAAAAATGGCCTGGCGCAACGCGAACCGCTGCATCGGCAGGCTGTTCTGGAACCGGCTGCATGTGATCGATGCCCGGCATTGCCGAACCGAGGACGACGTTTACGAGGCGCTTCTCCACCATATCGAATACGCTACAAACGGCGGGGAAATCCGTCCGGTCATCACCGTCTTCGCGCCGGCGGCCGGCGAACGCGAGCCGGTGCGGATATGGAACCACCAGTTGATCCGGTATGCCGGCTACAAGACCGGGGACGGCGTTGTAGGCGATCCGGCTTCGGTGAGCTTCACGGAGGCCTGCCGCGAGCTCGGCTGGCGGGGAGCCGGCACTCCGTTCGACATCCTGCCGCTCGTCGTCCAATCGGACGGCCGCAAACCGCGCTGGTATCCGATTCCCGAAGAGCTGGTGTTGGAAGTGCCCCTGTCCCATCCCCAGTACGACATCTTTCAAGGCACCGAGGTCAAATGGTACGCCGTTCCCATCATTTCCGACATGGGCCTGGTCATGGGCGGAATCCGGTATCCCGCCGCCCCGTTCAACGGCTGGTATATGGGAACCGAGATCGGCGCCCGCAATCTTGCGGACGAGTTCCGCTACAATCTGCTGCCGCTGGTTGCGCGCAATCTGAAGCTGGACACAAGTTCGAACGCATCGCTATGGAAGGACCGGGCGCTGGTGGAGCTGAACGCGGCTGTGCTTCATTCGTTTAAAAAGCGCGGCGTAAGCATCGTCGACCACCATACGGCGGCGCAGCAATTCAAAATGTTCGAGAAAAACGAACGCCGGGCCGGCCGCGAAGTGACCGGCCGCTGGTCGTGGCTGATACCGCCGCTTTCGCCCGCGGCGACGGACATTTTTCACAGCAGCTACGAGGACCGCGAAGTTTGGCCCGGATTTGTGTATCAGCGGCGGCCTTACGAACAATAAGATAAGGCGGCAAGACGGCGGAGCACGATCCGCCGGCCATTTATCCGTTAACCCGACAGGAGGCGCCTTCATGGTTCCGAAAGATTTCGACTTTATGTCCGACAGCACCGAGCAAACGACGACGAGGTTTGTCACCTTCATCACGCCGAAGCTGCACCGTTTCGATCTGGCGATCACGACGACGAACCGTTTTTACGGCAAAAAGCTGGTGATCGACATGCAGTCGGGCCGCAGCGCCGTCCTTGGCACGGACGATCTAGAAGAGGAAGGCGTGCTGGAGTCGGTGTTCCGGCTGGGCGAGGAAGAAGCTGACGAACTGGCGCAATTTCTCGCGCTCGTGCTGGGCGAGCCTCATTTTACGGACTGATTAACCAAAGCCTTGCCGCTGCGGTCCGCCGGTCGGCGCCGCTGCGAATGGAAACGTTCGTGCAGGTTATCCTAACCGGCAAGACGACTTGCCAGCGAGGAGGCTTTGCGATGGAAGGGTTTAAAAAGGAAAACCGCCAACCGACCGCCGATCTGTCTACGGTCGAATCGCAGCGCAACGATTTGACCGCCGAGGAATTTCCGGAAGGCCCTTACGGCACTCCCGTATCCGTCAAGCCGGGCAAGAGTTCGCCTTGGCGGGAGGATCAGCGCCCGCAGAACACCTTCGTTTACGAAAACCGGGAACTGCACGCCGGGCTTGAACGCGATTATCCGGGGGACCACCCGACGCACGCCGAGAAACCGGAACCCGAATCCAAGTGAAGCGGACCGCGTCACGGGCGGAACGCGAGCTTGGGCCCGAACAGAAGCGCATTGCTCAAGCTCCGCCCCGGGACGGTGCGCAGCTTTCCGTCCGCGTACAGCCCGGATGAAGCGCCGCCGTCCAGGTTCATCCCCTGCTTTGCGCCGAGCTGAACCAGAATGGCGCCCAGTTCCTTGATCGTGGCGCTGCCCACCGTTACCACGACGATGCTGCCGTCCGCACGGATGCCGATGCCGCTGCGGGCGGCAGAGGCGGTGGTGAATTTCGCTTCGGTAAATCCTTCCTTCTCCGCCGAGACCGCCACCTTTCCATCCTTGACGACCCGCGGCCCCGCTCCGATGGCGGTGACAACATCGCTCCAGTCGACGGCACGGCCGTCGGCGCCGGTGAATTCCGCTTCGTAGCGGACGCGTTTGCCTACGGCGAACCGCTCCGCCATCTTCTCTTCCGCGCCCGCAAACAAGAGCACATAACCGTTGGCGGGAATCGCCGCGTTCTCGTTTTTGGCGATCCGCTCCACGACGCCCTTGTTCACCACGACGGCCGTTCCTTTCGCGGCGCCGATCCGGCCGCCCCGCTTCGGGGTATACAGAATCGCCGCCGAACCCGAAGCGGAAGAAGGCGTCCGGTTGACGAAATACGCGTACCAGCTTCTTGTGCGGCCGTTTTCTCCCTCTACCGTGCCGCGGATGATGACCTTGAGCGATTCCATTTTGGCCTGGCCGGACGCCGTAAAGCCGATCGTCGTTCCGGTATTGCCGATATGGGCGATTTCGCCGTCGGCGATGACGGTGCCCCACGGCTCCGGGACGCCGCCGTACGCCTCGAAAAACGTGCCGTTTACGGCGATCTGCGCATTCCGCCGCTTTGCGATGGCGTCAAGCGGCTCCGTGCCGCCGATCCGGTCTTTCCCGAGACCGACATCGACGGGCATTCCTTTCGGAATGACGACCGTCTGGACCGTAAACGTTTTGTTCGCGGCCTTCACTTTGCGCGTTTCCGCCTTGGGCGGGAAGGCGAGCTTGGGAGAAGCGGCGGCGGTGACGCGGATTTTGACGGTGCAGGAAGAAAGCGCCTCGCTCCCCGGCGGTTCCCCGTTCCCGATGGCGGCATAAGGATAAACGGTGACGGTCCCCGTTCCCTGTGCCAACGGAACCGCGATCCCCCCTGTCGTCACGCGGACGGTTTGGGTATCCGGCACGGCATAGGAAGCGTCCATTCCCTTCGGAAGCTGCAGGATTTTCTTCAGATCCATCCTGGAGCCGAGCGGCAAGGTTGCCGGCTGCGCGGGACAGACCTGGACCGTTCGGGCGGCTTCCTTCTGCGGCTCTGCGGTCGCCGCCGCCTGGGGCAACGCCGACGCCAACATTATGGCCGCCAGGGCGGCACCGATGATGCGAACCGTATATTTCGCCAATAAAAACGACCCTTTCTTTTTCCTTTATTCCCTTTATTTCGGAAAAAGAAGAGCCGTTATGAAGAGCAGATGATTTAGCCGATCCAGCGCAGGCGGTCCCGGAACTCCAATTCCTCGCAGATGGCGAGCGCCCGGCCCGGATCGAGGTTCCAAGCGCATGCGTTCAGCGGCAGGTCGACCGGCGCATCGCAGCGGATGGTCGCAAGCTGCCTGGACAGATGAAGCATGTCCAGATCGGCCTCGATTTTGCGCCGCAACGATGCGGGAAGCAGATGCAGGTTGTCGAGAATCCCGTCGATGGACGCATACTCGCGAATCAGCTTCATCGCCGTTTTCTCCCCGACGCCGCGGACGCCGGGATAGTTGTCGCTCGGATCGCCCATCAGTCCTTTCAGGTCGACAATTTGCGCGGGGGTCATTTGCCGCTCCTCCATCAGCACCTCCGGCGTATAAACCGTATAATTGCCGTGCCCCTTCTTCATGATCGCAACCCGGATCCGGTCATCCGTCAGCTGCAGCAGATCGTGGTCGCCGGTCATGATCGTGACCAGAGCTTCGCCGCAAAAACGCTTGGCCAGCGTTCCGATGCAATCGTCGGCTTCATAGCCCTCCACGCCGACGTTCGGCACGCCGAAGTGTTCCATGACCTCCTTGATCAGTTCGAACTGCGGAATCAGGTCCTCGGGCGCCTCCGGCCGGTTGCCCTTGTAGTCGGGAAATTGCCCGGTGCGGAACGTCGCGCTCCCCATATCCCAGCAGCAGACGATATGGGTGGGCGAAAACCGTTGAACGGCATCGCCGAAATACCGCAAAAACCCGTGGATCGCGTTGACCGGCGTTCCGCTCCGCGTCCGTTTGACCGCGCCTCCGTAGGCCGTCGCGTAATAAGCGCGAAACAGAACGGCCATGCCGTCGACGAGCAGCACATGCCGCTCCCGTCCCGCATCTCTTTCGTTTATCCCAATCATGACGTTCATCCTTCCCGTTCTTTTCGCCGTTGCCCGGCACTAACGGCCCGCCCCGCGCTTTCGGCTGCCGAGCCGCGGGCCGCCGCGCCCGGCGGAACCGTTCCGTCAGCGGGGCTCATGCTCCCGCAAAAACCGTCCGATCCGCCGGGCGGCCTCTTCCAGCCGCTCTTCCTCTTCCACCAGCGCCAGCCGCACATACCCTTCTCCCCGGGAACCGAACGCGTTGCCGGGAACCGACGCCACGCCGGTTGCGGCGAGCAGCTCCCGGGAAAACGCTCTGGACGTCCACCCGGCGGGCAGCGGCGCCCACACGAACATCGTCGCTTTCGGGAAGGGAATCATCCAGCCTTCCTCGCGAAGCGCCCGCACGAAGCGGTCCCTCCTTCGCTCGTACAGAGCCGACACCGGTTCGGGACGCGCCATATCGCGCTCCATCGCGGCGGCGGCGGCCTCCTGAACGGGGAGAAATACGCCGAAATCGATATTGCTTTTCAGCGCCCGCAGCGCATCCAGGGCGTCGCGATTGCCGACGGCGAATCCGATGCGGCCGCCCGCCAGATGAAACGACTTCGAGAGCGAATGGAATTCGACCGCCACGTCGAACGCTCCCGGCACTTCCAGAACGCTCGGCGGCCGGAAGCCGTCGAAAGCCATTTCGCTGTACGCATTGTCGTGCACGAGCAGCACGTTTCTGCGGCGCGCTATGTCCACCGCCTTCTCGAAAAACGCCAGATCGGCGGTTGCCGACAGCGGATTGCTCGGATAGTTGAGCAGCATGAACCTGGCTTTGTGCCACACTTCGTCCGGGATGGCGTCAAAGTCGGGCAAATAGCCGTGCGGCTCGGTGAGCGGCATCAAGACGGGCTCGACGCCCGCCACCGCAAGTCCCGCCTGATAGACGGGATACCCCGGGTCCGGCAGCAGCGCGCAGTCGCCCGGATTCGTCACCGCCAGCGCAAGATGCGCCAAACCGTCCTGCGTGCCCATCAGCGACAGCAGCTCGCGCTCCGGGTCAAGCTCCACCCCGAACCTGCGGGCAAACCAGCGGGCTGCCGTTTCCCGGAATTTCGCGGACCCGTCCGTTCCCGGATACCGGTAAAGCTCCGGCCGAAGGCAGGCAGCCGACAAGGTCTCCATGACTTCCGCAGCCGGAGGGCGGTCCGGGCTGCCGATATCGAGCCCGATGACATCGGCCCCTTGCCGCCGCGCTTCCGCCTTCCATTCCGCCACCTCGGAAAAAATCGCCGAACCGAGCCTGTCCAGCCGTCCCGAGCGCCATTTGTTCGCCATAACCCACTTCCTCTCGCTTTCTTAACCGGGATGAGCCAGTCCCGTCTCCTGAATCAACCACATCATGTACAGCAAGGCAAGCGCAAGTCCGCCGTACATCATGCCGAAACGCCAGCGAACGCGGGCCGGCACATCGTAATAATTGGCCGGCTCATGCCTCTGCCCCTCCATCCGAACCGTCAGCTTCACGTTGCCGTTCTCGTCCGGCCCCTCGATCTGCCGGATATAAACGCGGTTGACCGTGCACGGCAGATCGATTTCCAGTTGGCCGCGGAACGACAGCGGCTCCCACCAGAACTCCACCGTATGCTGCCCGTCCAGACGGCAATAAGCCGTAAACGGCAGCTCGCGCCGGTGCGCCTCGCCGGATAAGTACCACGAAGGCAGCGCCGGATCGGCAACCGCTTCGTACACGCCCTCCGCATCGTGCGGTTTGCCCCCGCTGCGGTTCTGTTTGAAACGCCGGTACATTTCCCATAGAAACCATAGCCAGATGAGCGCAAACAGGAGGCTGCGCGTATACCAGACGACAAACGGACCGACCGCGGCGCCGACGGCCCACAGCCAGCGGCTGACGGCAGCCGCGATTCTCCCGCCGTCCAGCGGATGGATCGGCAGCAGGTTGAGCAGGTTCAGAAAAAATCCGACATACGCGAGAGCAAACCATACTTCCTGTCCCGTCCAATGGCCGATTCCGTAACAGACAAGCGCGCCGGCGGAGCCCAGTGCGGGACCTCCCAGCGCAATCGCGGCTTCCGTCGCCGCGTCCTTCGGCGTTCGTTTCATCATGATGAGCGCGCCGACGAACGGGATGAACACCGGAGCGGTGACGGGCAGGCCGCGCCGCTTCGCCACCCATACGTGGCCCATCTCATGGATGAAGATGAGCGCGACGAAGCCGAGCGCGAACGTCCACGGGTAAATAAGCGCGTAGGCCCCGACCGTGACGGCCATGGACAGAAGCGGCTTGCCGAATTTCAGCAGCGCCAGCAGCACGCTCTTGCCCTTGGACAGCAGCATGACAAGCCCCGCCGCCCACGCCCAAATTCCGTTTCCCCGGTTGCGCTTCTTCTCTTGCCGCTCTTCCCTAAGTGCCAACGGCTTCGCTCCTTTCCTCGCCGGTTCTCCGCCTTATCCCCAGACGGGCAGGACGTCCTGCTCGCGGAAGCCTACGGTCGCCTTTTCCCCGTCGGTGATGACCGGCCGTTTGATCAGCTTTCCGTTGCCGGCCAGCAGCGCGATTTTCTCGTCGTCCGACATTTGCGGCAGCCGGTTTTTCAGTCCCAGCGATTTGTAAACTTCGCCGGACGTGTTGAACCACTTGTTGACCGGCAATCCGCTTTGGCCGATCAGTTGCTTCAGCTCGTCTGCGGACGGCGGATGGTCCACGATATGCCGCAGTTCCAGCGTATAGCCTTTTTCCTTAAGCCAGCTTACGGCTTTGCGGCAGGTGCCGCAGCCCGGATAATGATAAACTTGCAGCGTTTTGCTCATATGCCGTTCGTTGCTCCTTCTTGCGCGGATTTCGTTGCGTTGGACAGTTCCGCCAGCCTGGCCGCAAGCGCCTTAAGATCGTCCGGCAGCTCCGCTTCCAGCGTCATGGCTTCGCCCGTCACCGGATGGCGGAAGGCGAGCAGCCTTGCATGCAAAGCCTGCCGCTTGGCCACGTCCGCAAGCATCCGGGACAGAGGCGACCCTTCCCATGCCGGGTCGGTATAATAATCGTCCCCGATCAGCGGACAGCCGATCGAGGTCATGTGCACGCGGATTTGGTGCGTCCGTCCGGTGCCGAGCCGGATTTCGAGCTCGGACGCGCCGCAATCGTAAACGCGGGCCACCGAATAATAGGTAAGCGACGGCGCCCCGTCCTCGCGTATCGCGCGGCGGTGCGGATCTTCCGGCACCCGCCCGATCGCCCCGCGCACCTCGCCTTCTTCATGCGGGGGCTTCCCGTAGACGAAGGCGCGGTAAGCTTTCTCCACGGCGCCTTCCGCCATTTGGACCGAAAGCTGCTGATGCGCATAGGGATGCTTGGCGACGATGACCAGGCCGGACGTATGCTCGTCCAAGCGGTGCACGGGGCGGAAGCGGCAGCGCTCGCCCCGCTCCCGCCAATAATGCATGACCCCGTTGGCCAGCGTGTTCAAGTAATGGCCGGTCGTCGGATGCACGATGATGCCGGCGGGCTTGTTCAGAACGAGCAAATGCTCGTCTTCGAACACGATGTCCAGCTCCATCGGCTGCGGGAGAATATCGTCCGAAGACTCCTGCTCCATTCGCAGCTCGATGACGTCGCCCCGGGCGATCCTCGTGCCCGGCAGCGCCCGAATGCCGTTCACCTTCAGGCCGTCCTCGGATTTTTTCAGCCGCACGTAAAGCCTCCTGGAGACGCCGAGCCGATGCTTCAGAATTTCCTGCAGCGTCTTGCCGTCGTCGGCTTCGTCCGCGCGGTGCACCAGCGGCTGGTAATACCTTTCCTTCTCCTCATTCATCCGCCTTCAGCCTCCGCCGGAACACGCGGGCGCCGCGCTCGTATTCCGCATCCCGCACGCCAAGGCGGGCGTTCGCCGCTCGCGCCGCGGCAAAAAAATAGTCCGACAGGCGGTTGATGTACCGCAGCGCCTCTTCCGGGCACGATTGCCCCGTCCGCGCCAGCGCCACCATGCGGCGCTCCGCCCGCCGGCACACGGTCCGGCACGCATGCAGCATCGAGGCGGCCAGGCTTCCGCCCGGCAGAATAAACCGTTCGATCGGCGGCGCATTCGCCGCATGCCGATCGATCCACGCCTCCAGCCGCGCCGTCATGTCCGCGGTGACCTTCAGCTGCTCCGGCGCCGGCTGCGCATACGACAAGTCCGAGCCGCAATCGAACAGCTCCTGCTGGATGACATAAAGCTCCTCCAGCAGATCGTCCCAGCTCCCGCCTGCGTCAGCCGCAAGCAAAGCGGCAGCCTGGCCGACGAAAGCGTTCAGCTCGTCGATCGTCCCGTAAGCCTCGACGCGCACGTCGTCCTTGGCCACCCGGCCGCCGATAATGGACGTTTCGCCTTTATCTCCCTTTCGGGTATAGAGTTTCATGATGAACGTTCCCCCGCTTCGTACGCGAACCTTTCAATTCCGTCGCCGCTCCGGCCGTCAGCCGGTACATGCCGGCGCACGCGCTTGCAAGGCGCAAATTGGCCGCCGACAGCCGAGCCAGATACCACCGTTCCCATGGATCGGCCGCAAGCCCCGCAAGCGGTTCCTCCGTGACGACGATCCTCCGGCCGTCGAAGCCGAGAATGGCGCCGAGCGTCTCGTCGAGCGCCGCGTCCAGCCTGGCGAATGCCGAATCCGGCGCCGCGTCCGGCTTGGCGGACGCATCCCGCTCGCGGGCGATTTGGCCGCGAAGCCAGCCGGCCAGGCCGTCGAACACGACGACCCGCTGATCGATCCGAAACGGATTCGAACTGAAGTTGATTTCCTCGAATTTGCGAGCCGCATCCGCATCCGCCCGAAGCATTTTCCACCGGAAGGCCGGTTGGGTGCCGGAGGGCCGTTCGGGTGCCGGAAGGCGTCCCGAATCGTCAGGCCAGGCGGGACATGCCAGCAGAATCGCCTCTCGGCCGAGCGCTTCGGCCAGACGCCAAGCGAACGCCGATTTCCCGCTGCCGACGCCCCCGATGACGAGCCACAGCATCTCCCCTACCTCCCTGTCGCCGTACTTCCTTTCCACTATAGCACAAAAAGAAAAAGCCCGGAAACGCGCCTCCGGGCTTATCTGGCGATAAGGGTCTGTTTCATGTATTCGTTTATCTTAACATCCAGCAGTCGGCTGATTTCAATGACGGGCTCCGACGTAAACGACATTTCCCGCAAAAAAGCCTCGGTCATGCTTCGCCTCAAGCTGTCGATCTCGTCAACCAAGCTGCCGGATTCCCCGAAGGAATCGTCTCCCCGGCAAGCCCGAACGGACGAGACGTAATGGATTGCGGTATCGTCATGCCCCATCGATCTATGTTCCGCCGTCTCCACGCTCTCTCCCCTTTCACTTGACGAGTCATCATCCAGCGGCTTGAAAAACAAGGGTAATTATAGCAGAACATGGGGAAAATGCCTATCTAAATTATGCAAAATGTTGAAAAATCACAATTTGTTCAAAAAATCGCCAATCCTCTCCAAAGCTTCGGTCAGCTGCGCGACCGACGTCGCATAGGAGCAGCGGATGAAGCCCTCGCCGCCTTTGCCGAACACGTGTCCGGGAACGGCGGCAACTTTGGCTTCCTTCAGCAGACGCTCGGCGAACTCGTTCGCGCTAAGGCCCGTCGACCGGATGGAGGGGAAAGCGTAAAACGCCCCATGCGGCTCGTGGCAATCGAGACCGATTTCGCGGAAGCCGCTTACGACCAGCCTTCTGCGCTGATTGTACGATTCGACCATGCGGTACATGTCTTCCATGCCGTTCTTGAGCGCTTCGAGCGCAGCCACCTGGCTCATGATCGGGGCGCACATGACGGTGTATTGATGGATTTTGAGCATGGCGCCGATGAGGTCCGGATGGCCGCACGCGTATCCGAGCCTCCAGCCCGTCATGGCGAACGCCTTGGAAAAGCCGTTGACCACGATCGTCCGATCCCGCATGCCGGGCAAAGAAGCGAAGCTTACATGCTTGCCGCTGTACGTCAATTCCGCGTAAATCTCGTCGGATATGACGATCAGGTCGTGCTCCTCCACGACCTTGGCGATCGGCAGCCAATCCTCGTACGTCATGATGGCGCCGGTCGGATTGCTCGGGTAGCACAAAATAAGCAGCTTCGATCTCGGGGTAATCGCTGCCTTGAGGTTCTCGGCCTTCAGCTTGAAGCCGTCTTCGGCATACGTCTCGACGCCTACCGGCACGCCGCCTCCAAGCGTCGTAATCGGATTGTAGGAGATATAGCACGGCTCGGGAACCAGCATCTCGTCGCCGGGCTCGATCAGGGCGCGAATCGCCAGATCGATCGCTTCGCTGCTGCCGACCGTGACGAGTATTTCGCTTGCGGGATCGTAGTCCAGGCGGAATTGATGATGCAGGTACTCGCCGATCGCTTCGCGCAGCTCGGGCATGCCGGCGTTCGACGTATACTGCGTTTTTCCCTTCTCAAGCGAATACACGGCCGCATCCCGATAGCGCCACGGAGTGACAAAGTCCGGCTCGCCGACGCCAAGCGATATGATGCTGCCGTCCTTGCTTGCGCTGACCAGATCGAAAAAACGGCGGATGCCGGAAGGCGGGATCGCGCGGGCGCCGGCCGACAAATAATCTTTCATACCGTTTCGTTTGGTCCGGGTTTTGGTCAGTTCCTCGTCTTTGATCATGGGAGTTTTTTCCTTCTTTCAGTTATTAGGTTACGGCGAAACCGGCAATCGGTGATCGTCTTCGAAATCTTCGAAAATGATGCCGTCCTGCTTGTATTTTTTCAGAATGAAAAACGTTTTGGTCGAAATGACCGATTCGATCGTCGCCAGCTTGTTGGAAACGAACGATGCGACTTCCTTCAGGTTTTTGCCTTCGATTTCGACGAGCAGGTCGTACGCCCCCGACATGAGATAGACCGACTTCACTTCCGGGTACAGGTAAATCCGCTCGGCGATGCTTTCAAACCCCCGTCCGCGCTCCGGCGAGCACTCCACCTCGATGAGCGCGGTCACCTTCTCGTCGTCGACCTTGCTCCAGTTGATCACGGTGGCGTATTTGACAATTACATGATCGCTCTCCATCTCCGCGATGGCCTGGGATACCTCGGATTCGTCCGCACCCAGCATCGTGGCGATGACCGATGGGGACAAACGCGCGTCTTCCTTGAGCAGATCCAAAATTTTCAGCTTCAATTCGTTCATTGGGATCCCTCCTGAATACCTCTCATATTACATCAAATACAGGCCGGATGGAAAGGAGCAAATCGGAGTGCACACTGGACCTATTCTCGTCCGCAACACGCAAAATTCCCCTTCGGCCGTCGGTCGAAGGGGAATCGCGGAAGATCGATCTTTTTACATGTAGTATTGTGGCTGCTGGTTAGGCTGCTGATAAGGAGGAACGGGATGCTGGACCGCGTTCGCCTGGTTGCGGCGCTGCTGCACAAACTGGTTCGTCTGCTGCTGGGTCTGCTGATACTCCTTCAGCTGCTTGTCGATTTCCTGGCGCAAAGCGGGGGAGGAGGCGGTATACATGTTTTGCTGCTTCATCGAGTTGTACAGCTCGCCCTGCATCGCCAGCGTATTGTTCAGCAGCTGCGTAAACATTTGCCTTACGTTCGGACATACCGATTCGGTAGCGGCGATGGCGTATTCCCGCGTCACCCGCTTGAGATCGGCCAGAACGGTATAAGCCAGATCCTTATCCGGCATGAAAGATTGGGAAGCCGTGTTCATCCTTGTCGATTCCTCCTTTAGGCTTGCGGCTGCGTCGGCGCGTTCGGCTGCGACTGCTGCAGACAGTTAAGCAGCGATTGGTAATGCTGCATGTGCACCTGCGCCTGATGGTTCAGCACCTGCTGGATCTGCTGGTTGCCGCAAATCGAAGCGGCCGCCGCGCATTGCTTGATCAGCAAATCCTCGTTCGACATGGAGTCCGCGATGTACTCCAGCTCTTTGGCGGTTATCGGTTGGTTCATCCGCTAACTTCCTTCCATTTCCAAGAGTTGTTATCAACAAGGGTAGTATTTGCCGCCAGCAGGAAAATATGCAAATGCATGTCCAAGAACCATACGCAATCCGCGCGCCGTGCCGGAATCTAGCTGTCCGGGTTGAACACGCCCATGCTCAAATACCGCTCGCCGGTGTCGGGGGCGATGCAGAGCACGCGCTTGCCCGCGCCAAGCCGGCGGGCCAGCTTGAGCGCGGCAAACACGGACGCGCCGGAAGAAGGGCCGACGAGCAGCCCTTCCTCCCGCGCGAGCTGCCGCATCGTCGTCAGCGCATCGTCGTCCGTTACCTGAACGATTTCGTCATAGACCGCCGTATTCAGAATCTTCGGGACGAATCCGGGGCTTGTACCGACAAGCTTATGCGGACCGGGCTTGCCTCCCGACAGCACGGGGGAACCCGCGGGCTCGACAACGGCGATATAAAGTCCGGGCAGACGGGACTTCAGCTCCTCTCCGGTTCCGGTAATCGTGCCGCCCGTACCTGCCGTTGCGACAAACGCGTCGAGCCGTCCTTCGGTCTGTTCGATGATTTCAAGCGCGGTCGTGCGGCGGTGAATGTCCGGATTCGCCGGATTTTCAAACTGATTCGGCATATAGCTTCCGGGGATTTCGGCCAGCAGCTCCTTCGCCTTGGCGATCGCCCCCGGCATGCGCTGCTCTGCGGGCGTCAGCACGACTTCCGCGCCATAGCCCCGCAGCAGGGCGATCCGCTCCCGCGACATATTGTCGGGCATGACGAGAATCAGGCGGTAACCTTTGGCCGCCGCGTTCATCGCCAGACCGATGCCGGTGTTCCCGCTGGTCGGCTCGATAATGACCGAGCCCGGCGCGATCAGCCCCCGCGCTTCCGCGTCGGCGATAAGCGCATAGGCGGCGCGGTCCTTGACGCTTCCGCTCGGGTTCATTTTTTCCAGCTTCACCAGCACTTCCGCATCCCGCTCCCCGGTCAACCGGTTCAGCCGGACGGCAGGCGTATCCCCGATCAGTTCCGTTACGGAACGGACAACCCGGCTCATTGCGGGCTTCCTTTCTTCTTCGCGGCTCCGCTGAGCCGTTGGGACAGCTTTATGCGGTCCTCCTCGGACAGCGCGTAATGCACGGCAAAGCAGGACGGGCACACATAAGCCTGTACCGCAAACGGAGCGCCCAGCACCGCTCCGCCGCCGTACAGCAGCTTGGATACGCGCGGCTTAAACGCCTCTTCGCCGACTTGGATTTCGCCCGCTTCCAGCATATATTCATGGCACACCGGGCATTCGGGAACCGTCTCCTGCTCGTCGAGCAGCTTTTCGACCGTCTCCTCGAAATCGAGCAGGCTCTCCGCTTTTTCTTCGATCTCTTCCAGCTCTTTGATGTCTTCGAGCTTGGCGTCCCGTTCCCAATCCGGCTCTTCGCCGGCAGCTGCCGCGCCGCCTCCGGACCGTTTGGCCGCTGCGGCCGGTTCCTCCGGCTCGTCCTCCTCGTTTTTGTCCAGCGTGATCCTCAGCGTCCGGTAACCGTCCAATTCGTTCTCGCAAACGGGACAAACTTTATCCGGCTCCTGGCCTTCCTCGGTAAGAATTTCCGTCTGACACCACGGGCATACGACGACTGCCATTTTATCCCTCCATCACCATGTAAACGACGCCTAACGCAAAAAACACCAACGCAAGCGCAAACAAAGTGCCCCACAAATATTTCATGCGCAAACCTCCAGCCGACCCGGTCACCCGTAGGTGACGACCGCTCCGATAATGTAAGACAGCGAAACCGACAAAAACAGCGAGATCAGCCCGACCGCCCGATTGTCCCGGGCGATTTCGTCATCGATACGGAACACCGGCGTGAAAAATTCGAACAGAAAATACGCGGCCAAGAGCAGCACGAATCCGACGCCGGCCCAAAGCAAGCTTTCGTAAATCGTGTCGTTGCTTTGGATCGAGAAGCGGAACACGTTGCAAATGCCGAATATTTTTCCTCCGGTAGCCATCGCGACCGACACGTTGCCTTTTGCGATTTCGTTCCAGCAGTTGTATTTGGTGACCCATTCAAAGCAAGCAAGGCAAACGATCAGCATCAAGATGCCGACCGAAAAATAGGCCAGCATCGCCAAAAGGGGATGAGCCATCAACGAATCCACGCTGCTCGTACTGTCCATGCGCAATCCTCCCCCCGTTCCGCCGTCATTTCAACTCGGCTACGGTCACGCCCGCTCCGCCTTCGCCGTACGCGCCCAGACGGAACGACTTTACATGCTTGTGCTTGCGCAGAAAGTCCTGAATTCCGGCCCGGAGCGTTCCGGTTCCTTTGCCGTGGATCAAATAAACCTGGCCCAAATTGGACAAAAACGCTTCGTCGAGAAAACGATCCGCCGCAATCAGCGCCTCGTCCAGCGTCATGCCCCGCAAATCCAGCTCGAGCGGGACATGATCGTCCCGGGTGCGCTTGACGATCGCGGCGGCCGTTTTCGCTTGGCGGGCGTCAACCGCGGGCTTCTTGCCGGCCACGAGTTCCAGATCGCTCAAGGAGACTTTCATTTTCAAAATCCCAAGCTGCACGAGCGCTTCGCCCGAACCCGTCAGTTCGACGACGTGGCCTTTCTGGCCGCCGAGGCTGTACACTTTGACCTCGTCCCCCGGCCCGATGTCCGCGGGCTTGCCTTCCGCCGGACGCCGCGGCTTTTCGACCGGCTCCGGGACGGCTTCCTCCAGTTTCCGGCGGGCTTCGATCAGCTTGTGCTCCTTGACGGACGCCGCTTCCTCCATCGCCATCTTCCGCAGGTCCGCAATGATCTGCTCCGCTTCCCGCTTGGCCTTGAGAACCGAAAGCCGTGCCTCCTCCCGCGCTTCCTCGAGCAGTTTGGCCTTCTGCTCCCGAAACTTGAACCTTTCCTCTTCGATCTGCTTGCGGAGCGCCTCCACCTCTTGGCGCAAGCGCTCCGCCGTTTTGCGTTCCGATTCGGCGCGGCGGCGGTCTTGTTCCAGCGAAGCGATCATGGTGTCGACCCTGAGCTCGTCATCGCCCACTTCCCGCCGGGCGAAATCGATGATCGACTGGGGCAATCCAAGCCGGCTGGCGATGGCGAGCGCATTGCTCCGTCCGGGCACGCCGACCAGCAGCCGATAGGTAGGACGAAGGGTGGCCACGTCGAATTCCATGCTGGCGTTGATGATGCCTTCCCGGTTGTACGCATATGCCTTCAGCTCGCTGTAGTGCGTGGTGGCGATGATGCGGCAGCCGATGCGGTGCAGATGCTCCAAAATCGCAACGGCCAGCGCCGATCCTTCCGCCGGGTCCGTTCCGGCTCCCAATTCGTCCAGCAGCACCAGGCTCCGGGAGGTCACCCGTTTCAGTATGCCGATCAGATTGGTCATATGGCTGGAAAACGTACTCAAGCTCTGCTCGATGCTTTGCTCGTCTCCGATATCGGCGTACACGCCGTCGAACACGCACAGCCGGCTGCCTTCGTCCGCCGGCACGAACAGGCCCGACATGGCCATCAGGCTGAGCAGGCCGACCGTCTTGAGCGACACCGTCTTGCCTCCGGTATTGGGACCGGTTACGATGATCGCCGAATAGCTTTCGCCGAGCTCGACGTCGATCGGGACCACCGCCTCTTCCGGAATGAGCGGATGGCGGGCGCGTTTTAAGCGAAGCTTCCCTTCGCCGTTCATCTCGGGCCGGGTCGCAAACTGCGACTTCGCAAACGCCGCTTTGGCGAAAATAAAATCGATGTATCCGAGCGATTCGTTATCGGAAACAAGCAACTCCGCCTTTTCGCCGACAAGGGCGCTCAGCCGGCGCAGAATGCGCTCGATTTCCTTCTGCTCCTGCAGCTTGAGCTCGCGGAGCTTGTTGTTGAGCTGCAGCACCGCTTCCGGCTCGATGAACAGCGTCGCGCCGCTGCCGGACTGGTCGTGCACGATGCCGCCGAAGTGCGAGCGGTACTCTTGTTTGACCGGGATCACGTAGCGGTCGCCGCGTATGGTGATCAGCGTTTCCTGCAGCATTTTCTGCACGGAGGCCGAACGGATCAGGCTTTCCAGCTTGTCGCGGACCCGGCTTTCTCCGAGGCGGATCTCCCGGCGGATGGCGGCAAGCTCCGGACTGGCCGCATCCATGACCTCGCCCTGCTCGTCGATGCATCGGCGGATTTCGTCCTCCAGCGGCTTCGCGTCGATCAGCGGCTCGACCAAATCTTCAAGCAGCGGAATGGAAATCTCTTCCGCCACCGAAGCCGTATACTTGCGGATGCGTCTTATGCCTCTGATGAGCTGGGCAATGTCCATCAGCTCCGAGGGCCCAAGGACGCCGCCAAGCTTCGCGCGCTGAAGCTGCGGCCGCACGTCGGCTACGCCTCCGAACGGCGGCGCCCCTTTGAGCTCAACCGACCGGACCGCTTCGTCCGTAACCGCCAGCCGGCGCCTCACTTCATCCAAATCCGCGGACGGACGCAGCCGCGCGGCTTCCTCCTTGCCAAGCGACGTTGCCGCGAATTCCGCCAGCTTGAGCAGGATTTTATCGTACTCCAATGTATATAACGCCTTATCGTTCACGGCGGGGTTCCAACTCCTCTCAGCCCTTATTATAGCGGATGGCGGCGCGCTTGCGAAACCTTCCAATCATAACCGTCCCAAAAGGGGAAACACTATGCTCAGTACCGGTAAGTCCGGATGTGCAATACCGGGTGATTCCGGCCAAACATTTTGCTTAAGGAGGAGCAAATATGAATTTTCTCGGACATGTCGTCCGCTTCATCGTTTCGGCGATTGTGCTCATGATTGTCGGGTTCCTTGTGCCCCAGTTTTCGGTAGGGAACTTCTGGAGCGCTTTGCTGCTGGCTCTCGTTATCGCGCTGATCGGCTGGATTGTCGAGGCCATCTTCGGCAAAAAAGTCACGCCGTTCGGCAGAGGCATCGTCGGCTTCCTGACCAGCGCGGTCGTCATCTGGCTCGCCCAGTTCGTCGTGGGTCAAGTTTCCGTAACCGTGCTCGGCGCTTTGCTGGCGGCGCTTGTCATCGGCATCGTCGACCTGTTCATTCCGATCGGCAACCCGTTCCGCGCGGCGAACAACAACCGGAGCTGACCGTGTGCCTGCCGCTCTCCGATGTGGTATGATAATCCAAAGACGGGACAAATCCCGCTTGGTTCAGAGACATCGGAGGGGGATGCGGAATGTACAAAAAATGGACTGCGCTGCTGGCAACCGCAGCGCTTGCGCTAACCTTGTCGGCCTGCGGAGGCGGCGGCAGCGAATCGAACGCGGCGGAGGAACCGAGTGCAAGCGCTTCGGAAGTGCTCACGATCAAAGCGTCCAACTGGCAGTTTGATCAGACCGAATACACGATTCCGAAAGATACGCCGGTTCAGATTCAGCTGATCAACGAAGAAGGCGCGCACGGAATCGCCATCGAAGGCACGGACGTCAAGCTGAGCAGCGGCAAAAAGTCCAAGGTGGTCGCGCTGAAAGAAGGAACTTATGAAATCAAGTGCAACATCATCTGCGGTGAGGGCCACTTGAACATGACGGCGAAATTGATCGTGCAGTGAACGAACAGCCCCCTTTCGGACGATTGCCGAAGGGGGCTTCGTTTTGCCGCGCGGCGGGTTGCTCCGGTTGTGGCGAGATGCGCGGTCTTCGTCTTGCCGTAACCTGCGCTCATCTTTGCTCCGGCCGTCCGCAAGTTGCGTTGTTGGCGCCAAAGCGCCCTTCGCGCCTGCTTTTTTCGTGCGCCCGACCGTTCGAAGTTGGCTTTATAAGCAACGATCTGCGACGGAAAAACGGGACGAGACTTGGCGAGCGCTTGGCGAGAGCCCTTGACGAAGATTTCATAAAGCTTGGCTGCTGAAGACGGACAGGAAATCCGCTATTTTCATGTTCAACGCCTAATCGTCGGCCTTCAAGGACAGAGGATCCGTTATTTCCGGTAAATCACGCCAAAAAACCACTGTTAGGAGCGAATAACGGAACCAGTGTCACATCGCGACGATTTTCAGCTGCTTTTTGACAAAATAATGGAATGACGGTCCGTTTGATTCGATTGACGAAGCCGTTTTCCCGGCGCTTCCCTGAACGATTCAAGCCCCTTTCGGATATCGGTTCCGAAGGGGGCTTGCCGCATTCCGGTCATTGATCTTCCAGCATATCGATCCATTCGTTGAATTCGTTTTGCAGCTTGGCGTATTCTTCACGCAGCGCTTCGTATTCTCCCCGCAGCGATGCGAGCTCCGCTTCCAGCCGCTTTGCCCGCTCGCTGTGGCTCGCCGCTTCCTGCGCCCGTTCGTCCCGCTCGGCGGCAAGCTCCGCTTCGAGCGCCTCCATCGCGGCGACCTGGACGCGGGCCGCATCGAGCTCCCGCAGGGCAAGCTGCGCCGTTTCGTTTTGCCGCTCGGCTTCCTGCTCCAATTCCGCCACGCGGGTTTCCAACGCCTGCGCCCATTCCAGCGCTTCGCGCACGCTTTGCTCGGCTTCGTCCTTTTGCTCCTGCGTCCGCTTCAGCGCTTCCCGCGCGGCTTTCTCCATCGCCGCAAGCTCCTGCTCGCGCCGGGCAAGCCGGTCGCGTTCCCGTTCGGCAAGCTCGCGCGCCTCCGACTCCGCCTTCAGCCGCTCGGCCGCCTTCGCCTCCAACGCCTTAACCGCCTGCTCCCGCTCGCTCGCTTCTTTCCGAAGCTCGTCCACCAAGCGGCCGAGGCGGGCCGTTTCGTTCTCCAGCTTCTGCCTTGCGGCTTGCCATTCCTTCTCCTTCGCCTGCCATTCGGAGCGTTCGGCCGACCAGCGACCGCGCTCGTCGCGCATGGACTCCAGCTCGGATGCGCGCTTGGCCTGCAGCGCCTCCAGCCGATCCCGCAGGCTGCCCAGCTGCGATTGCAGCTCCTCCGCCCGGGACTGCCATTCCTTCGCCTGGGATTTCCACTCGGCAAGCTCGGACTCGTAACCCGCCTTCAACTCGTTCATTTCAGCGGTCTGATCCGAAAGCTTCCGCTCCAGCTCCGCCTTGTGCGCTTCAACCGTTTCCCTTAGCCGCTTGTCAAAATCGGCCTTCAGCTCCTCCAGCTCGTCCGCATGCATCAATTTGACGATTTCGAGTTCTTCGTCCTTGGCGGCGGCCAGCGCTTCTTTCTCGGCTGTCAGAGAGGCGCGCAGGGCACCAAGCTCCGAAGAATGAGCGGCTTTCGCCGTTTGCAGTTCGTCTTCGTAACGTTTGACCTCGGCCTCATGCGCGGCTTTCAACTGCTTCAGTTCGTCGGCGTGAGCGTCGTTCAGACGGCGGACGGCCGCTTCCTGCTCGTTCTTTAACGCCTCCAGCGCCGCTTCATGCCTGTTCTTTAACGATACCAGCACCGAGTTGTGCTCGCCTTTAAGCCGCTCCAATTGGGCGGCCTGGCTTTGCTTCATCCGCTCCGTTTCCGCACGGAACTCGTTTTTCAGCTTCTCCAACTCGCCGGCGTGCCGGGCGTTCAAGCGGTTCAACTCGCTTTCGCGCTCGCCTTGAATCCGGTCAAGCTCGGAGCGGTGCGCCGTTTGAAGCTCCTGAACCTGCTCGGTATGCGCTGTCTCAAGCTCCTGAAGCTGCTGGTCATGCGCCGCCCGGAGCTCCCGCAATTGCTCGTCATGCGCCGCCCGGAGCTCCCGCAGCTGCTCTTCATGCGCCGAACGAAGAGCGGCAAGCTCCGCTTCATGCCGCTTGGCCGCGGCTTCCGCGTCTTCCCGCAGCGCCCGAAGCTGCGCTTCATGGCGGTCGGCGGCTTCCGCCGCGGCGGTCCGCAGCGCTTCCAGCTCCGCTTCAAGCGACTCCCGGACGCGCGCCGTTTCCGCTTCGCCGGACGCGCGCAGCTTCCGGACCGCTTCCTCGTGCTCGGCGCGCAGCGCCTGAAGCTCGGCTTCCTTGGAGGCGAGGAACGCTTCCCGTTCCGCGTCGAAGCGGCGCCTCGCCTCGTCCAATTCGGCTTCGAGCCGCTGCCGCTCCGCGGCGGATTCGGCCGTTGCGCGCTCAAGCTCGGCGGACAGGCGCTGCCGTTCCTTCTCCGCCTCCTGAAGCCGTTCGTTTTCCTGCATCAATTGCAGCAATTCGTCCGCCACGTTGACCGCCGCCAGCACGCCCAGCTTGGACAGGTCGAGCCGCGGCGAGGCATCGGAAATTTTGTACATTTGTTCGCTGACCATCGCGGCAACCCGCTTCATATGTTCCGGGCTGGAATGGCCAGCCAAAGTATACTGCGTTCCGTATATCTCAACCGTTACCCGCGTACGATGATCAGCATTCACGGTTCTTCCTCCCAGTCCCCTAAGAAAAATAGCAGCGAATCCATCGCTGGCTTCCGTCATCCCTGCTTAAGGCGCGGCAAGCGGGCCTGCCGCCTATTGACGGGCGCAATGATGTATTCGCTGCGCTTCGGCCCGTTTCCTGCTTATTTCCGCAGTTCGGCGCCGAAAGATTGTTCCAATTTTGCCAGCGCCCGATCGTTGGCCGCTGTCACTTCTTCATCGGTCAGCGTGCGATCCGCATGCCGGTAAACGAGCGCGAGCGCCACGCTCTTTTTGTCCGGGCCGATCCGCTCGCCGGTATAAACGTCGAAAACGCGCACGGACTCGAGCAGCTCGCCTGCCGCCTCCCGGACCGCCGATACCAGCTCGCCTGCCGTCACGGAGCGGCCGACGACGACCGCCAGATCCCGTTCCACCGCCGGAAAACGCGGGAGAGCGCGATATTCGATCCGGCTTGCCGCATGCTCGTAAACCGGAGCAAGCTCGATTTCCGCGACGAACGCGTCGCCGATCTCGAATTCCCGCTGCAGATCGGGATGCAGTTGGCCGACATAGCCGAGGAGCAGGCTTTCGCCGCCCGCTGCAAGCCTTACCGCCGCGGTGCGGCCGGGATGAAAATGCTCCGGCTGCGCCGCTTCGTACGCAATCGCATCCGTCAGGCCGAGGCGTTCGAACACCGCTTCGAGAATGCCTTTGGCGTCGTAAAAGTCGTACGGTTCCGCCTCGCCGTTCCAGGACGCCTTGCGGCGGTTGCCCGTCAGCACGAAGGCAAGGCGCGGCTTCTCGCCGGGAAGCTTCGTCAGCACTTCCTCCGCCGTGTGGTAGACGTTCGCGATTTCGAACAGCCCGACGTCATGGGTTTTGCGGGCTTTATTGTACACGACCGCTTCCAGCAGGCTGGGCAGCAGCGTCGTACGGAGCACGCTGCGATCCTCGCTCATCGGCATCAACAGCGGAATCGGCCGGATGCCTTCGCCTGCGCCGCTGAGCTGCGGGAACAAAGCGGCGCGCTGCGGGAACGTGATCGAATAGGAGATGGCTTCATGCAGCCCGGCGCGCGTCAGCGTCGCGCGCAGCTCGCGGCGGATCGCCTGCGGCTTCGTCAAGCCGCCGGTCGTCGTCGGCCCCTCGATCGGCGTCGCCAAAATGTTGTCGTAGCCGTGCAGACGGGCCACTTCCTCGATCAGATCGACGTCCCTGGTGACGCCGGGGCGCCGCGTGGGCACGGTGACGATCCAGGAATCCGGCTCCGTTTCGCTGGCTTCGAACGCCAGCCGGGACCAGATCGTCTTGATTTCGAGCGAAGACAGCGACGTGCCCAGGTACCGGTTGATGCGGTCCAGCGAAATGGCGATCCGGGCCGGCTCCGCCTCGGCGCTTCCGGCTTCCGCGATGCCTTCCGTCACGAGGCCGCCCGCAATTCGGCATATCAGCCCCGCGGCGCGGTCAAGCGCCGGAATGACGCGTGCCGGATCGACTTCCTTTTCAAATCGGGCCGACGCTTCGGAACGCAGCCCGAGCTGGCGCGAAGCGGCACGCACCGTCGCGCCGGCGAACCGGGCCGATTCCAGAATAATGTCGACCGTATCGCCCGTCACCTCGGAGTCGAGCCCGCCCATGACGCCGGCCAGCGCAATCGGCTTCTCCGCATCGGCGACGACCAGCATGTGCGGCTCCAGCTTCCGCTGCTGGCCGTCCAACGTAACCATCGTTTCGCCTTCTTTCGCGAGACGAACCTCGATGCGTCCGCCGGCTACCTTGGACGCGTCGAACGCGTGCAGCGGCTGACCGTATTCCAGCATGACATAGTTGGTAATGTCGACGACGTTGCTGATCGGGCGAATGCCGGCGGCGATGAGCCGGTTTTGCAGCCAAAGCGGCGACGGGCCGATCTTCACGCCCTTGATATACCGCGCGGCGTAATGAGGGCATTGTTCCTTGGCCGTAATGCCGACTTTGACGTAATCGGACGTCTTCTCCGCGGAGACGATCAGATCGGCGGCCGGATCGGGCAGGCGCAAGGGCCGCCCGGTCAGCGCCGACGCCTCGTAGGCGACGCCCAGCATGCTGAGGCAGTCGGAACGGTTCGGCGTCAGGTCCAGCTCCAGCACGTGATCGTCCAGCCCCAGCACGTTCACGATGTCCCGGCCGATTTCCAGATCGTCCGGAAGCACCAGAATGCCTTCCTGCTGCTCCTTCGGCAGCAGCTTGTCGTTGATGCCCAGCTCGCGCGCCGAGCAGATCATTCCCTGCGACTCCACGCCGCGCAGCTTGGCCCGCTTGATTTGCACGCCGCCCGGCAGCTTCGCGCCGACCAGCGCCACCGGCACCTTCTGTCCGGCGGCGACGTTCGCCGCGCCGCAGACGATTTGCAGATCTTCGCCAAGCCCCGCGTCGACCGTGCAGACGCTCAGCTTGTCGGCGTCGGGGTGCTTCTCCCTCGCCTTCACGTAGCCGACGACGACTTTGCTTACGCCCTGATTGCGCGCCGGCACCGAGTCGATCTCGATGCCCCCGCTCGTCATCAACTCCGCGAGCCGCGCGGGCTCTATGCCTTCCAAATCGATATATTCGTTCAGCCAATTGTAAGATACGTTCATGTCGGGTCCGCCTCCGTCACATTCGATTGAACTGGCTCAAAAACCGCTGATCGCTATAGTAGAAGTGCCGGATATCGTCGATCTCGTACTTCAGCAGCGCAATCCGCTCCACGCCCATGCCGAACGCGAAGCCGGATACTTCCTTCGGATCGTAGCCGCCGTATTCCAGCACCTTCGGATGCACCATGCCGCAGCCGAGAATTTCGACCCAGCCGGTCTGCTTGCACATCCGGCAGCCGTGTCCGCCGCATTGGGCGCAGGTCACGTCGACTTCCGCGCTCGGTTCGGTGAACGGGAAGAAGCTCGGCCGCAGCCGGATTTGGACTTGCGGGCCGTACATCTTCTGCACGAACTGCAGCAGCGTGCCCTTCAGGTCGCTCATTCGGATATTCGGACCGACGACGAGCCCTTCGATCTGATGGAACATGAACGAGTGCGTCGCATCGTCGTCGTCGCGGCGGTAAACTTTGCCCGGGCAAATGATCTTCAGCGGCGTCTTGCCTCCGGCTTGCTGCATCGCCCGGATTTGGATCGGCGACGTCTGGGTCCGCAGCAAAATCTCGTCGGTGATGTAGAACGAATCCTGCATGTCGCGCGCCGGGTGATCCTTCGGCAGATTCAGCGCTTCGAAGTTGAAGAAGTCCGTCTCCACTTCGGGGCCTTCCGCGATCTGATACCCCATGCCGATAAAAATATCCTCGATTTCCTGCGTCACCTTCGTCAGCGGATGGATGGACCCGACGGACGGAGCTTTGCCCGGAAGCGTGACGTCAATCGTCTCCGCCTGAAGGCGGCGGGCCGTCTCCTCCCGTTCGAACGCCTCCTGCTTCTGCGCGATAACGGCTTCAATCGCCGCGCGCACCTCGTTGGCCACCTGGCCGATCACCGGCCGTTCCTCCGCGCTTAAAGCCCCCATGCCGCGCAAGACTTCCGTAAGCTGCCCTTTTTTGCCCAAATACTGAATGCGCAGCTCGTTCAGCCGGCCGGCGTCGGCAACCTGCGACAACTGCTCCAGCGCTTCCTGGCGAAGCGCCTCCAATCGTTCCTTCATTCGCGTCTCTCTCCTTGTGCGAAAAATAAAAAAGCCCTTTCTCCCCTAAGGGACGAAAGAACCGTGGTACCACCCTTGTTGGAATGCGTCGGCCCTGTCGGGCTGTCTTTACCGCCGCGCGTCCCATCCGGATCTGCTGCGCCGAGGCCAAGCGGCATTCCCGCTTTTGGCGGCGTAACGGACCGCGGCCGGTTCCCTCTACTGGCGGCGGAAGCACGGTAAAGCCGCGGCTCCTCCGTTTCAAGGGACTGCTCCGGAGTGAATTTCGGCAGCCTGGTTTCCTAGGAACGCTTCCAGTCCCCGGCGTTCCCTCCCTGCAGGAAGGCGCTGCGTACTTGTCTCCATCAATGCATTTGGAACATATACCAATCATTATAGGGCAAGCGAGATCGGGTGCGCAAGTCGCGTTTCCGCACCTTCCTCTATCGCTGCGCCGAACCTCCGGCGCCCCAAAATGGCGGGCCCGGAGGCTTGGCGCATTTCATCGTTCTTCGCCGTTTTTTAACGCCAATCCGTTGTCCAGTTCTTCCACCTGCAGGAACAGCGGCCGCTCGTGTCCATGCGGCGTATCCGGATAATGCGTGCTGATCCAGAGCCGGCCTTCAAAATCACGAAACAGGCTGGAGTGGCCTGCATTCCGGTCCATGAACAGCCGATCGTCGTGCGTCCATGGTCCTTCGATGCGTCCGGTGGCCGAACGGGCAATCGCCACCGTATATCCGCCGAGCCCTGTTTCGCTGTAACCGGGGACCGAGTAGCTGGACCATAACAAGAGAAGTTCGCCGTTTCGGGCCTTGTACAGAAACGGAGCGTCGGTGAGATAGCCCGTTTTCTCGATCCGCGGATCTCCGAACAACCGGATCCACTTCATGTCCGCCGCATTCAAGAGGGTGACCGGCTCTCCGTAAGAAGACTTGAGATCGCGCGTCAGCCGGAGAGCTTTGATTTTCCCTTCGTACAGTTCGGTCCATTCATGACAAAATACGATCCACCGCTGCCCTTCGCCGTCTTCATAGAAGGTGCCGTCCAGACATTCGCTGCCGGCGAGGGTGACCGCGCCGTCGCTGTGCGGACGGTAGGGCCCCGCCGGATGGTCTGCGATCAGAATGCCGGTTCCGCGGTTTTCTCCGATGCCGCCTTTGAACGAGGCGAACATATAAAACTTGCCGTCGATCTCAAACACTTCCGGAGCCCAATAATGCCGCACGCCCCAAAATCCTTTAGGCGGCTGAAAGGCCGCATACGGCCCTGTCCACCGCTTCATGTCGTCGCTTACATAGACCTCGAACAGGGGGTCTTTGTCCCCGCAGCCGTCCGCGAAAGTCGTGCCGAACAAATAATATTTCCGCTCGGCTACGTACGGGAACACGAACGGATCGCGCATATGAATGTCGCCCGTATCCACCGTCTTGATCGTCCGAAAGCCTTTTTCCATACGTTGTCCCCTCCCTGGCACCCGTTATTCCCGGATGACGGACGGATGCCACATGGCATTGATTTGCCGGATCGCCTCCAAATCGCATTTCGGCTTGCGATCATACGTCAGCAAACCGTTCACTTCCTGCTCTACATCCGTCAGCTGGGTATAACAGAAACCGTGAAGGATGCCGGATGCGTAGACCGCCTCCAGCACACGGCGGTACTCCTTGACGAAATCTTCCTCCGTGCTTACGGACGTGTAGCCCCAGCCTGCTTCCGAACCGATCTTGTACGCGATTCCGCCGAATTCCGTCAGCAGAATCGGCTCGCCCTGATGGCTGAAACCGTTGGCGTATACGCCTCGAAGGGCCGGTTTGGACTGCAGAATTTGCTCTCTCGTCGCGATCGAGCGCTTGAATTCCTCGTATTTCGCGGTTTCGTCCGGCATTCCGTGGTTGTAGTTGTGCACGGCGCAAATGTCGGAACGGGTCAGTTCCCAGCCGTCGTTGGAAACGACCAGTCGGGTCGGATCGAGCGAATGGATCAGGCTGTACATGGCCAGGCTGTGATGCTGCTGACGGCTGTCGCTGCGGACATGCGGGATGCCCCAGCTTTCGTTCAGGGGAACCCACACCAGAATGGACGGGTGGTTGAAATCGCGTTCGACGATTTCGATCCATTCCTTCGTCAATCGGGCCACGGCGTTATTGTTGAAGGACGGCGAAGAGGCACATTCGCCCCATACGATAAATCCCAATTTGTCCGCCCAGTACAGGAACCGCGGATCTTCCACCTTCTGATGTTTGCGGCAGCCGTTAAAACCCATGGCTTTGGCCAATTCGATATCTTTGCGAAGGTCTTCGTCGGCGGGCGCGGTTAACAATCCGTCCGGCCAATAGCCCTGGTCAAGGACAAGCTTTTGATAATAAGGCTTGTTGTTCAAATAGACCATGCCGTTTTCAATATGCACTTTTCGCATGCCGAAATAAGAGCGTACGCTGTCCACCGTCCGTCCGTTTTGCCGCAGCGTGAACGCCGCGTCGAACAAATTCGGATTTTCGGGCGTCCACGTCCAGCCCTCATGATGAAATCCCGTCCGGAAAATTTCATGACCGAACAGGTTAAAGGACCTTTTGACGTAACGCTCATGTACCGTGATTCGGTCCTTCACCAGTGAACGGCCTTGAAACGAGATTTCAACGTCCAGTTCCGATCTCGCGGCGTTTCCCGCAAACTCGAACTCGATAGCGATGTCGCCGCGGTCGATATCCGGAAAAAATCTGACTTTTTCAAGATGGACGGCGTCAACCGGCTCCAGCCATACCGTCTGCCAAATGCCGGTTGTTCGCGTATACCAGATGCCGGCAGATTTTTCGACCCAGAACTGCTTTCCTCTCGGAATCGTCTCATCCGTCGAAGGGTCCTCCACCCGTACAACCACTTGTTCCTCCTGCCAGGTCAGCTCATCGGTGATATCGAATTGAAAAGGCGTATGCCCCCCTTCGTGCATGCCGACGTATTTTCCGTTTACGTAAACCCATGCCCGGTAATCGACGGCTCCGAAATGAAGCCATACCCTTTTGCCCTTCCAGGCAGGGTTGACGTTAAAATTCCGTTTGTACCATACCCAATCGTGGAAAGCCGCATCGTGAATGCCGCTGAGCGGGGATTGGTAGGCATACGGAACCTCGATCTTCCTCGAGAACTCCCTTCCGGTTTCGAACCATTTTTCCGCTGCGCCGACATTGTTGTCGTCAAACTCAAACTGCCAGGTTCCATTAAGGTTTTGCCATTCTTCCCGGACAAATTGCGGTCTCGGGTATTCGGTTCGCCCTGCCATGATACCACTCCTAATGGTTTCGTCTTTGGATTCTCTCTGCAAATTGTGATGTCTGTTATTTTTTCACATAGGGACCCGGCTTCGGCTTCGTTCCCGGTTCGCCGCTGGCGACCACCGGCCATCCGTCTTTCCAATCCAACGGGTCGATCATCATCGGCCGTTTGCTGGCCCCATTCATCAGAGTAGGATCGTTCGGGTCGATGGCATGGTAAACGATCCAATCTTGCCCGCGGTCATCCGTGATTACGGAGTTATGTCCGGGACCGATGAATTGCTTTCCGTTCTCGTCCGGTTCGGCGTTCGCCTGCAGCAGAATCGTGCCTCCGCCCGCCGTTAAATCGACGCCGTTTTTGTCCAGGTAAGGACCTTGAATCGATTTCGAGCGTCCGACTTTGACGTGATAGGTGCTGAAAGCTCCTTCGCAGCAGGAACCGCTGGAACCGAAGAAATAGTAGTAGCCGTCTCTCTTCACCAAATAGGGCGCTTCGTACTGAATGTCCGCAACCGGGAATTTGTCCCCTGCCGTCTTCAATCCATCCTCGGAAAGGCCGATTCCGAATATGCCGTGGAAACTTCCCCAGAGCAAGTACGCTTTGCCGTCATCATCCTCGTAATAAAAGGGATCGATCGAATTGGAGACCCCGATTTCGTCGCTGTCGAACAATTTTCCGTGATCGGCAAACGGCCCTTCCGGCTTGTCTGCAGTGGCCACCCCGATGCCGGGATTCGGATCGCCCCACAGGGAAAACGAATAGTACAAATAATATCTTCCGTTCCGGTGAACGGAGATGTCCGGCGCCCACAATCCGCCGTCGGATTTCCAGGCCGGCTTGACGTCGAACGCGTCGCGCACGAATTCCCAATTTCGCAAATCCGAAGAGCGGATGACCGGAATGAGGTGGTTGATGCCGTCATCCCAGGTATCCTCCGTGCCGTACGCATAATAGAGGCCATCCTTCGCCTTGATGATGGAAGGATCGGCAAATACGGGCTTGAACACGGGGTTTCGGTAGCCGGCCGGTTGCACTGTTTTCGAGCATCCGATGATCAGAAGCAGAAGCGTCGCAGCAACAAATGTAAACGTCGCGGCTTTCTTCATCTCATTTGATCCCCGACTGCGTAATCCCTCTGACAATCGCTTTTTGCGCAAGCAAAAACACAACCAGGACCGGGATCGTCGCGATCGTCGACAAAGCCATCAGCTTATTCGGGGAGTTCACATAGCTGCCTTGCGTCATCACGGCGATACCCGATGTCAGCGTCTGCATCGTATCGTTTCCGCCGGAAGCGTAGAATGGCCAGATATAATCGTTAAAAATCCCCATGAAAGTCAGAACAGCCAATGTCGACAAAATGGATTTGGAAGACGGAAGCAGCACGGCATAGAAGATTTTCCATTTGTTCGCTCCATCGATGTGCGCCGCTTCCTCCAATTCTTTCGGAAAACCGCGGAAAAATTGATACAGCAGAAACACCCCGAACGCGGAAGAGGTAAACGGCAAATAAAACGCGTGATAGGTGCCGATCAGGCCCAAATCCTGGAACAGCACGTATTGGGGGACAAACCAGATGATTCCCGGAATCATCAGCGTGCTGAGAAACAAGGACAGCAGCCATTTTTTGAAAGGCACGTCCAGACGGGCCAGCCCGTAAGCGGCCAACGCGTCGACGGCCAGAACGATCAGGGTGCCGGCGACCGATACGAGCAAGGAGTTGTAGATCCATCGCAGGATCGGCACATTCAGATCTCCTCCGCTCAAGGCATCGGTGTAGTTCACGATCGTCGGATCGTCCGGAATGAAGTTCAAATTCGGGAGAAACGCCTCTGCGTCCGATTTCAGGGAGATGGTGACCATCCAGATCACCGGGACGATAAAAAAGATTCCCAGAACGGTTGCGATCAAGATGAGACCTGCCTGTTTCGCTTTCGTCCCCATCTTTACGCCTCCTTTCTGAACAACAGACGATATACGGCAGCGGAAACGATCATCATGATCAATCCCAGCAGAATCGCCATGGCGGAAGCGGCTCCTCCCTGATGCTGACCGTAAGCCACATCGAACACGTTCATAAGCATAACCGTTGTTTCGAAACCCGGACCGCCGCGGGTCATCAGGTTCGGCTGGGCAAAAACGTTAAACGAAGCGATGATCGTCATGACCATGACAACGGCCGTCACGTTTTTAATGGACGGGAGCGTGATCCGGGTCAGCCTGTTCCACGCGTTCGCGCCGTCCAGCTTGGCCGCTTCGTACAATTCTTCCGGCACTTCGTTCAAGCCGTTGATGAAGAGCATCATGTTGAAGCCGATCGTCCACCAGATCGTGGAGACGACCAGCGCGATCCAAACCCAGGGAGTATCGGTGAACCACCCGATGTGCTGTTGATGATGAATATGGAGCTTATCCAGCATCAGGTTCAGGAAGCCGGAGTCTGTATCGAACACCCGCATCCAAATCGTCGCCATTACGGTTGCCGAAATGGCATACGGAATAAAGAAAATCGTCCGGAAAACGCCGCGTACCCTGGCATTCAGCGAGTTGACGAGCAGGGCCAGCGCAAGGCCTACCAGAATCAAAAATGGTACGGAATAAACGACGAATTTGACGGTCCCCCACAACCCCCGGAAAAACGCGTCGTGGATATAGGTTCCTGGCGTGAAAATGTCGATGTAGTTTTGAAGCCCGACGAACTCGTGCGTGCCCAACATATCGTTGTTTTGCAAACTTAAAATGATTCCCGAGATCAGCGGATAGAGAAGAAAAACGCAAAAGCAAAGGAAATACGGGAGCACAAACAAACTGGATGTTAGTCTCGATCTCAAGCTCCCTTTCATCCCGTTCACCACCCTTGATTTAGGATGGAGCGGGTCGCGCTCCCCCGCCCCACCGCGCTTTATTATTTATTGGCTGCTGCGGCTTGCTCCGCTTTGGCCTGAGCTTCGTCGAGCGCTTTCTTCACGTCGCCGTCGTTCAGGAGCACGAGGTTGATTTGCTTCCAGAGCTCGCCTACGTACGAGCCCCAGTTCGGTACCGGCGGCGCGAAGTGAACGTAATCGAATTCTTTGGCCACCTCGGTTTGCTGGGTATTCAGTGCTTTGAACTCTTCGCTGTTCAGGACCGCCTTGGAGGCGACCGCCTGGCCGGATTTGGCCCAGTCGATCGAGTGGCCGGCGACGTATTTCAGGAAATCTCCGATCCCGTCCAGCTTGTTCGGGTCTGTCTGGGACTTCGGCACGACAAAGTTATGAGAACCCGCGAACACGCCCGGCTTGTCGAAGAATACCGGGATTGGAGCGACACCGTAGTTCAGCTTCGCTTTATCCCACTGGTCTTTCATCCAGGGACCGTTGAACTGAATGGCGTTCTTGCCTTGCAGGAACAGCTTCACTTCTCCGTCCTGCGCGACTTTTTGGGGAGAAACTTTGTGTTCGAAGATCAGGCTTTTTTCAAATTCGAGAGCGGCAACGGCTGCCGGCGTGTTCAAAGTCGGTTTGCCGTCGGCATCCGCCAAATCCGCGCCTTGCTGATAGACCAGGGATGGGAACAGGAACTGCTGCGGCCATTGGGTCGGCATGACGTAACCCCATTGTCCTTTGGAAGGGTCCGTCAGTTTCTTGGCGGCTGCAAGGAACTCTTCCTTGTTGGTCGGAGGAGCCGTAATCCCGGCAGCTTGGAACAGGTCTTTGTTGTAGTACATGATCAGCGGATGAATGTCGAGCGGAATGCCCATCCATTTGCCGTCGATGTTCGCATAGTCGACCGCGGCTTCGACATAGTCCGATTTCTGGATGCCTGCTTTGGCGGCAAGATCGTCCATCGGCAGAAGCAGATCTTTCTTCGCGTACGTCGGAATCGAATCCAGGTGCATGATCATGAAGTCAGGCATGTTTTTCTTCGTGCCGAACGCATTGTCGAGCAATTTGTAATAATCTCCGTTCGGCTGAATCTGGTATTTGACGAAGTATTTGTCCGATTGTTTGTTGTAGTTGTCCACGATGCTTTTCATGAAAGAACCGTCGGGACCGGAAAACGGCGTCCAGAAGAGAAGCTCCGTTTTGCTTCCCGATTTGCCCCCCGAATTGTCTGAAGAAGCGGGAGCGGATCCGGATGCGGATGCCGAAGAGCCGTTCGATTCTTTTTTGCCGCCGCACGCCGCCAGCACCAGACTCATCACCAGTACCAGGATCGCTACCGTAAAACCAAAACGATTCAGTCTTTTCATGTCCAACCATCCTCTGCACTTAATTAGGATCGTTTCGCCCCACGTAATCCAGTTTCATTTTCAAGTCTGTTTCATAGTTCCCGAATTTCCTGCCGAACAAATTCAGGCCTCCATCGTTTTTCGCGTCCGGCTTGATCCCGATTCTGACCGTCACGTACGGTTTGCCGTCCAATTCCAGTTCATCTACTGTTAAGGCGGAAATTCTTCTGCCGTCTATATACGAACCGTCGTGATGGACGCGCCACGTTTTCAAAAGCCCGTACTGCGTGTTTTCGGTGCCCCACCATTGCGGAGTCAGAATGCCCCTCTCCCCACCGAAATCACCGGGACTTGTCCAGGTTCCCACCTCCTTTCCGTTAATCCACAAGGTGATATCCGATGGCCAATCCGGATTGTGGAGCGGAGCTTCCGAGCAAATTTCCATAGACAGCTCCAAGTTCCGGATCTGCGACCCTCTGGGCACGCGGTTCGGAAAACGGTATTCGAGGTAACCCCTTCGGAACCAAATCAACTGGGCGTTGATACGCTCCGGTTCGAAGAAAGAGCGCGGCTCATCCATTTCGCCGATGATGGAGTGCTCGCTCAAAATCCCGCAAGGAGCGGAACATTGCGAATCGACGAATTGCCCGATCGGAAGGGAAACGACAGCGCAGGTCTCGGAGGGCTCCGCCCGGAAATGCGCGAAATCGACCACGATCCGGCTGTAAACAGCGGAGCAAAGTTTCTGGGTGCCGCGGGTTCCCGGAACCATCTCCGTTTGAATCAGCCCGGCATCCTCCAGTTTCTTGATATTGATGGCCGCCGTGGAAGCCGGGATGCCGAATTTCTCCGAAATTTCAACCACATTCATGGAGCGGTGAAGAAGTTCTTTGAAAATCTTCACCCGCAATTCCGTTGACAGCGCTTTCGCAATGTTGATGAATTCATCGATGTTCGTCGTCAAAGCGCGGTTCAATTTCTCGTGGTTCGAAAAATCCTGTTCGATTTTCATCCCCATAACATCCCTTCTGCGTTTCTCCATTTACAACAACAATAATTGTTTCACTGTTTATTAATTAGGTTATGGTACATGTATTCATGTTTGTAATCGCTTTTATTATATTAACCAACAATATTAATTGCAACATAAAGCTTGAAATCGACAAACTTTTTTATTTACAACAATAATTGTTGTTGTAAATAAAAAAGACCGTCGAGAGAAAAATCATTTCCCTCGACGGTCTTCCGATTAGAATATGAACGTTTACAACAGTCAACGTCACGCTTTCTTCCGGCGGATGACGGCGACCAGCGCAATCAGCGAAAGAAGAAGAGCTGCGGCCGAGAATACCATGGTGAGCATTTGCGTGGGGCTATCGCCGCTATCGTCCGCATCTGCGGCTTCGCCGGCTGCCGCTTCGTGGGAATCTCCGTGCCCGTGTCCGTCCGATTCGCCGGTCGAAGGCGTGACCGCGGTGACGGATGCCGGCGTGTCCGCGCCTTCGCCGCCGGTCCACTCCACGACGCTTCCGTCGGAATACGTCTGGTAAGCCTTCCATACGAGCTCCGTAGCGTCGGCCGCCACCTTCCCCTGAAACCGGAATTCGCCGAACTCCGAAGCGCCCAGTCCCGCTCCGTCCGCTTTCCAGGTTACCGACACGATTTTGCCGTCGCCGTTCGTCTCCGTTTGATAGGTCCAGCCCGGCTTCGGTTCGAAGCGCAGCACTTCGACGCCTTCCGGCACGTCAAGCTTCACCTGCGTTGTAGCGGCTTCCTTCTCGGAAGGAACGCGGATCGAAAACACCTGGTAAGAGCCCTGCTCAGCCTCATTGGGCGACACGGTAACGTGCGCGCTGGCCGCCTGGGCGAAGCCGAAGACGAGAAACAGCGCGAAGATCAGGGACATGCTTTTTTTCACTGAAGACCAACCCTTTCCGTCTTATTGCAGATGCCCACAGTATAAGGCTTCCGCAATCGCCGGACATGACCCCAAAGGGCTAATCCCCGGCCAAAATGTGTCCATATTAAGGCAATGCCGTCCATGCGTGCCAATGCGCCATGCCTCTTAAGGCTCCACCAGGCCCCGTTCGTACGCATACCGGGTCAACTGGACCCGGTTGTCCAAATGCAGCTTCTGCAAAATGTTTTTGAGATGGTTTTTGACGGTGTGCTCGGAAAGGCCCAAAGCGGCGGCGATATCCCGGTTCGTCCGGCCCCGCGCAACCTCCTGCAAAATCTCCTTTTCCCGCGGCGTCAAGCCCTCGCGGATGACGCCGTCGCCGTCGTCCTCGGCCCCCGCGGCGCGCCTGCGCGGCGGGTTCGCCGCAGCTTGCGGCTTCCCGGCGAACTCGCGCAAAATCGACAGCGCCAGATCGGGATTGAGCGGCGCTTCGTCAAGAGCGACCGCGCGCAAATATTCGCGCCAGGCCGAGGGCTCCAAATTTTTGAGCAGGTAGCCTTGCGCGCCTTTTTTCAGCGCTTCGAACAGATGAGCCGGCTCGTCGGAGACGGTCACGATGACGATCTTGACGTCGGGGTAAGCGCTCTTGATCGCTTTCGCCGCCGCCAGACCGCCCATTCCCGGCATGGAAATGTCCATCAGCACAAGCTCCGGCGTCGTGGCGTCCATCAGCGAGAGCGCCTCTTCTCCGCTCGCCGCTTCCCCGACGACGATAAAATCGGAATCGGCCGACACGATTTCGCGCATGCCTTGCCGCGCATGCGGGTGGTCATCGACGAGCAGCACACGGAACGGCTGGTTCATCGTTTTTTTGTCCCCTCCTTGCTGAGCTCGAAGACGGTGCGGTCTCCCCGGCGCTCCGCCTTAAACGTCCAGCCCATCTTGCGGGCGCGTTCCCGCACCATGCGCAGGCCGAAGCGTCCCGGCGCCTGCAGCGGATCGCCGGCAAACCCGACACCGTCATCCTCGACCCGGCAGCGAAAGCCTCCCCCTTCGATCGTCTCTCCGATCACCGTCACGCGCTGCGCCTTCGCGTGCTTGCGGACGTTGATCAGCGCCTCCCGCAGACAGGCGTGCAGCTCGACTTTTTCCTTGCCGGACAAGCTGCCGTCGGGTATGCTCCAACGAAACTCCGCCTCGGCGTCGAGAATGCCGGCCGTCTCCCCGAGAAGCTCCCGCAGCGGAAGCACCCACGCGGCATCTTCTGCCGAGGGCGGCATCCGCAAATTGGCGATCGCCTGCCGCACATCCTCATGCACGGCGCGAACCGTCTCGCGCAGCTGTCCGGCCAGTTCGCGAACCGGCTCCCGGTCGGCGACCCGGTCCAGCTGATCCAGCTTGACCGCCAGCAGAAACAGCGACTGCGCGATGCCGTCGTGCAGCTGTCCCGCAAGCTGCTCCCGCTCCTGCAGCGCCGCCTTCATGGCCTTTTCGCGGTTCAGCTCGCTTTGCGATTGCTCGAGCCGGTGAAACAATCCGCGCACAAGCGTAAGCGTGACGGCGAGCACGATAAACGGAGCCAGCAGATTGCCGAGCTCCATCGACAGGTACGGCAGCAAAAACGCGTGGCGCACATATTCCCACAGCCCGATCGTCAGCGTGGGGATCCACAAGATGAGCCATTTGATCCGCTTGTCGCGCATGCCGTTCTCCTCCTTCCCGCCTGCTGCCCGCCCCGGCCTGTCACCGGATCAATAGATCCGGAACGCCGTTTCCCGCACATGCTCGTTGTTTTTCGAATCCGTCACGCGCACCTCGGCCTTCCACCGGCCGGCGAAGGGCAAATACGTTCCTTGGGCCCGGTAAGCCGCTTTCGCAAAGCCGGCGAAGTCGTCGAGTTCCTGATCCTCGTACGCTTTAAGCGGAACGTCGATCGTCCCGACCTCCCCTTTTCCTTCGGGATGAAGGCGGAGCAGCACCTGCTTCGGCTTGCCGAGCGCTTCGGGCAGCCATACTTTGACCGTAAACGCGTTGTCGCCCGGCGCATTCGGCGTAATCCGCAGCGTCAAGTGCATGTCCGTTCCCATCTCGTGATAATGCAAAGGAGTGTTGGCGGGAAGCGGATTCTGATACGTCAAAATGCCGACGCACAGCACGATGGCTCCGAGCAGCCCCACATCGGCCTTCAGCACCGCCTGCTGCGGCAACTCTCCCTTGCGCAGCCTCAGCCGGATCAACAAGGCGGCGGCGACGACAAGCAAAGACAACGACGTTTTGGCGATCAGCCATTTTCCCCAGGACGTATACAGCAAATAGGTCAAGGACGGCAAATACTGCAAAACGCTGAGCACACCCGTGACCCACAGCGCAATAAACGAGTACAGCGCCCACCTGGAAAAAAGCAGCGCGAATCTGCCCGCCTCGGTCCGTTCCTTGCGCCACACAAGCAGAAGCAACAGCACCCCCCCGCCCCACAGGGCGGCGCCGGCCAGGTGAACAAAGTCAAGCCCCACCGTATAGGTTACCGGAGAAAAAGCCGCCGCATGCCCGCTCCACGCCTCCGCGAACAGCGCGGCCGCCGCCCAGACCAGGCGGGCGTAAACGCCGATCGAAGCCAGCAGCGGAGCCGCCATCGCCAGCAGCAGCTCGGCCGCGTAAAGCCTGCCGATCGTCGTTTGCGTCAAAATCCGCCCCCACTCCGACACCGGCTCCCCTTCCGTTAAAGCGTTAAGGTGGAGAACGACAAAAACGAGCGCCGCGCACAGCGCATACTTGCCCATGAACGCGAGCGCCCTCTCGCGCGCCTCCCTTACGGCCGGCTCGGCACGGCGCTGCAGGCTCCATACCGCCAGTCCGGCCGTTGCGATCAGCCCCGCGTAATACGCGATCCGGGAGGCATACAGAAGGAACGACTCGACGGTCAGCCCGCTGCCGCTTGCGCCGTGCCCTTCGTGTCCGACCTGCGCATGCGGGTCAAGACGTGCCGAAGTCGTCTGCTGCGGAGGATTGCCGACCGTAAACACATAAGCGCCGGAAACCGGATGGCCGTCGGCGGAAATGACGCTGTATGTAACCGTATAGTGGCCTTCGCCGAGCTTGGGCAACGTCAGCCTCAATCCCTTGCCCTTCTCGATCCGCTCCGGCCGCGCGTCGGTCACCGAACGGGACGAACCGTCCAGCACGCGCAAATCGTACTGCGCCGAGTCCAGCCGCTCATTGAAGAGGATCTCGACATAGCCGGGACTTTCCCTCAGCTTGTCGTCCTGGCCCGGAGTCGCCTTCGCCAGCGAGGCGTGGGCGGAAGCCGGCTCAACCGCAAAACCGCAAACCAGCGCGAAGACGAGAATCGAAACGGCCAAACACCGGCCCAACAAAGAAGCTGCAAACAAACGCGAATGTAACGCAGACCGCGACACGAACCGTAATCCCTCCTTAAGGAGATATGCCTCATTCCGTACCGTCAAGGCACTTCCATCGTACCCGAACCGTTCTCTCCGTTCAACCTTCCCTCCGGCAGCGGTTTCGCGCAGGCGGACGGACCCATGACCCGACAAAGCGGCCTTGACAGCGGGCGGAAGCCGCGAACGCTCCGGGCCCGCCGCCGTGCGCTCACGCTCCCTAATCGCGGCGCCTGCGGCGGCAAACGTCCGGCCAAAAGTCGGCCGAAGCGAACCTAAGCCCGCGCGAATCCGCCCATACGTATGCCCATCCCGACACTTCCGGCCGTTCGGCATCGGACACCCAGACCCGCTCGTAATCGTTGGGCTCCTCGATGCCGTGGAACTCCTCGTACGCGTCGAGTTCGGCCAAAGCTTCCCTTCGGATCTCGTACCACAATCCCTTCACGTTCCCTTTTTCCTTCGTTTCCCCCAGCAACAAAGCGGGGTACGCCCCGGCATCGACCAAGCGTCCCCGCACCCGGCCCGGTACCGGCGCGGTAAGCAAATAAGGCTCGATCAGCTTGAAGCCCTCAAAATCCGGCAGCAGCGTTCCGTAGACAAACAGCCGGACAGAAGATCCGCGCGTTCCCAGTGTTTCCGGCCGTTTCATCGCCGACACCTTCCTTTTCAAGCGTAACATCGCCCAACGCCTCCTTTGCGCTCCTCATGCGCCACACCGCGCGCCGGGAGCTGCGAGCGGGGCGAATTCCTCAGCGGGTTCGCCGGCCAAAGCGCAGCCGTTTGCCAAACAACCCTTGCAGCGGATACAATTTTACCATCGCAACGAATTCGACCGGAAAAGGATGAGGCTTGTGAAAAGCTACGATTTGGCGTCGCTGTCCGTCACCCATTCGGCCGGAAGCTGGAAGCTGCCGTTTGCGCGCGCGAAGCTCACGGTCGTTCAGGAGTACGGCACTTTTTTGTGGTATATCGATGTGGAAGGCGTGACCGACGAGCGGCTTCTGTCGTTTTTCGCCGGAACGGAGGAGATCGATGTCATCGTCGAAGCGACGACGATCGGCGGGAGGCGCTTGCAAGGGGACGCCTATTTTCATCCCAACCCCCGGCACAAGGCGGCGGCCATACGCGGACAGGGCGAGCTGCAGGGCTACAGTCCGAACGCGGACCGCTAGGCGCCGGCGGCGGACTGGCCGCGGCGGATTTCCCCGTTCTTCCGTTCCCGGCCGCTTTCGCCTTCCACCGGCATTTGCGGGAAGGCGGGACGCAAAACGAAACGAACGGCTCCCCGTCGGAGAGCCGTTGCCGCTAAGCTGCCGGATTACTTGGAGTACACTTCCGGAGTCGTCATTTTGTCGTAGAAATTCACGTACTCGTCGCGCTGGGGCGATGCGCGCCACGCCATGGCCGAACGGGGATGTTCGTCGAGCGCGCCGGTCACCATGTACGGAATGAGATATCCCCACTCTTCCTTCTCGCGAAGCTTCACCATATGGCGTTCGATCATGCCGAGCACAGGCCGGAGATTGTACTCCGGTTTGGTCAGCTTGGCAAGCAGCAGCTCGGTCGGACAGTTGCCGGCCGCGCGGCCCATGCCGTAAACGGAAGCGTCGAGCAGCTCCACGCCCATCTCCGCCGCCACCAGCGTGTTGGCGAACGCGAGCTGCATATTGTTGTGCGTATGCACGCCGAGGCGCTTGTGCTTCAGGTTGCGGCGGAATTTTTCCACCAGGTATCGGATGTCGTCCGGGTCCAGGCTGCCGTAGGAATCGACGATGTAGACGACATCGATCGGGCTGTCGGCGATCATCGCGAGCGATTCGGTCAGCTCGTTGTCCATGACGTTCGAAAGCGCCATAATATTGATCGTCGTCTCGTAGCCGCGTTGATGGAACAAGGTGGCTAGCTCGATCGCCTTCGCCGTATCGCGCGCGTAGCAGGCGACGCGAATCAGGTCGAGCAGCGACTCGCTGCGGGGCAGCACGTCGTTTTCGTCGACGCGGCCGACATCGACCAGGGCGGACAGCTTCGTTTTTCCTTTTTGCGGAATCACCTTGCGCAGGAAATCGTCGTCGAGAAAACGCCACGGTCCCGCGTTCTCCGCCCCTTTAAGCAGCTTCGGGGAATTTTTGTAGCCGATCTCCATGTATTCGACGCCGGCTTCATTCAGCGACTGATACAGATCCTGCACGAATTCGATGCTGAAATCCCAATTGTTGACCAGTCCGCCGTCGCGAACGGTGCAGTCAACGATCCGGCAATGGCCCGTTTTGCTGTGTGCGCTCATGATTCCTTATTCTCCTTTGATATAAGTAGAAATCTTCCTCAAGTAGAAATCCTGGATCTGACAGGAACTTGCTACATAGTTTATAACGAAATCCGCTCGATTAACAAGAGGCAATGCCGCGACGCTGTGCCGCACGGACAGCCGCCTGCCGCCCGCAAGCGGGAAAAACGCGAGACAGCCCCAATCCCGCACGCCCGGCCCGGCGGGTTGTGCGCCGAATTTAATTGCCGCTATGACACTTAAATCGGGGGAACGCGCAAAATCGGGTTTTGCAGTTGCCTTTATAGCAACTGCATCGCCGCCCGACCGCTCCGGCGGGTTGTGCGCCAAATATAATTGCCGATATGGCACTTAAATCACGGGAACGTGCGAAATCGGACTTTGCAGTTGCCTTTATAGCAACTGCATTCCCGCCTGATCGCTCCGGCGGGCCCGATACAAAAAGATAAACCTCCATCTCCACTTTCTACAGTGGTTTTTGGAGGTTCAAACATTCGCCGGTTTGTTCTTGCGCCGGCCTTGCAGAGCTTATCCGTTGAGACAGTCCCGTTGCGACCGTTTCGTTTGCCCCGGGCAGCGGGAATCGGACGCTTCGGAACGGCGGTCGTCCCGGAACCGCCCCCGCTATGCGCTCAAGTTCCGGACTTGCTGGCCAGCCACTCGGCTTCCTGAAGCAACTGGCTGACGGATTGGTCCAGCCGGCTTGCCGCTTCTTCCGCAATATCGGCTCCGCCCTGGTCGTTCCACGTCACCTGGGTATCGAGCACGAACACGCCGGTCAGAATGTTGCGCGCGCCAAGCACCGAAAACACCGGCTTCATCGCGAAGTCGATCGACAGCAGATGCGCGATCGTGCCGCCGACGGCGATCGGGAGAACGACCTTGTTTTCCAGCCCCTTTTGCGGCAGCAGATCGAGATAAGCTTTCAAAATGCCGGTAAACGAGGCTTTGTACACCGGCGTCGCGACGATCACCGCATCGGCTTCCGCGACCTTTTGGTTGGCGGAAACGATCGCTTCGCTGTCAAATTTAGCGTGCAGCAAATCTTCGGCGGGCAGATCGCGCACATGCACGACCGAAAGCGAGTTCCCCGACGCTTCGATTTGCTTTCCGATGCGGTCCACGATTGCATGAAGTCTCGACTTTTGGGAAGGGCTGCCGACAATAACGACGATTTTGGCCACTATCGATCACGATCCTTTTCTTGATAAACTCGTATTTCCGATATAATCGCTAGGATTACACAAAATTATAGCGTCCCGTTTGCAAAACGACAAGCTCAAGTTACCACGATCCCATCCCGATTGCAATTGCCGTTCCGCGCGGCCGGCTTCGTCCCGCCTTCCCGCCGCGGTTGCGCGAAACGACGCCGCGGGTTTCCCTTTTGCCGCCTTTTGAAATCGAAAAATCGAATAAACTAAACAAGCCAAACCAATTCGTTTCAATCTAAATATAGTGCATAACACCCAGCTTTGTTCCGATCTTTTGGCTGGATTTTGTCCTTCATTCCTCGTTTTTTAGTTGTATTTACTAAAATTATTCGACCATCTTTAAATTTATTTAGTTTATTTGATTGCGAAAATGAGAATGTTGATAGTAAACTAAACGTATTCCAAGCTCTTATGATTTCGGAATCGATCGGAGAATAAATTATGAAAATGGAAGATATCGCTAGGTTGGCCCAGGTTTCCAAATCGGCCGTCTCCCTTGCCCTGAGCGGAAAGCCCGGAATCGGGAACGAGACGAGAGAGCGCATCTTGCGCATTGCCCGGGAAATGGGCTATTCGGTCAAGCCGCGCGCTTCTTCCGCAACGGAAAAGTCCGCAAAATCGCTCGTATTTCTTGTCGTCACCAACTTGGGGTTCGTTGCCGAAGCGTATTATCAGCAGCCCTTTTTCCGGGAACTGATTCACTTTATCGAAGAGCGCTGCCGCTCCAAAGGCTATTCGCTCATTTTCTCGACCGTGAACATGGAGTTTTTCGAAAGGGACGTGCGCGCCGTAGCAGAGGACCATCGCGGCAGCGGAGTCATCTTGCTCGGCACCAACCTAAGCCGCGATCACATCGCCGAGATCGCGGCGCAGCTGCCGCAACTTGTCGTGCTGGATACGTGCTTCGATACGCTGCCGGTGCATTTTATCGGCATCAACAACGCGATGGGCGCTTATCAGGCCGGTTCGCATCTGTGCGACATCGGACACCGGGATATCGGCTATGTCGCTTCCAACGTGCGGATTCATAACTTTGAGGAACGCAGGCTGGGCTTTCAAACCGCTCTGCGGGAACGAAACCTGGAGATCGCCCCGAGCCGGACGTTTTCCGTCGAACCGACCATCCTCTCGTCGCAGGATTCGATGCGCCGGCAGCTTGAGGCTTGCCTCAGGACGGAAGGAGGACTGCCGACCGCGCTCTTCTGCGAGTGCGATTATATTGCGATCAGTGCCATGAAGACTTTGTCCGAGCTGGGCTACCGGGTGCCCGAAGACATCTCGGTGATCGGGTTCGACAACATTACGGAATCCGTCATCGTCTCGCCGGAGCTGACGACGATCCATGTCGAAAAGGAGAAAATGGCCCAGCTCGCCGTGGACCTCCTGACGGAACCGGACGACCGCAGCAGCGGCGCCCGCATCAAAATCCGCGTCGACACCCGTTTCGTCGAGCGGCATTCCACCGGCGCGCCGGGGGTGTCTGCCGCCGAAGCGGACGCGGGTTCCCTTGAGAAGAAATAGGAGGTATAAAGAATTTTTCGCCTTATCGGCTTCGGTATGGTTCCGCTAAAACGGGCCGTTCCGCTCAGGCGTCGCTTGCCTGCGGAACGGCCCGCTTGCGTCAGGTCTGCGGATCGGGCAGAAAATCCGATACCGCATACGTCTCTTTCCTGCCTTTCAAACGAACGAGCGTGTCGACAACGTTTTGCTCCTCCTTGGCGATGCTCTCCAACAATGGAGCGATGCCGAACAGCTTGCGCTCGAATACCGTCAGCCATTCGATATGCTCCACCTCCGTGCGCGCGCTGAGCCATTCGGCGGCGCCGTGCACGTCGCTTCCGAACCAATCCTCCTGCCGGAGAATGGCGTCAAGCGCGGCGTCCAGCACCTCCTCGCGCTCCCGGTAATAGCGGGCATTCGCCAAATAGACGTCGCGGGTGGCGACCAGTCCGGTTCCGTCTGCCACGATTCGAACACCGGACGATTGCAAACGGCTCAGGACCGGTTCGGCGACGGCCCAAGCATCGGCCTTTCGTTCGGCAAACGACCGCTCCATCGCGGACGGCGCAACCGGCGCCAGCTTCATATCCGCAAGCGGCAGGCCGGCGCGATCGGCCATTTGCATGAGGAGCAGATGCTCGTTGGTGTAACGCGGGTAAGCGATCTTCTTCCCTTTCAAATCGGAAACATTCAAAATGTCCGATTCCAGCGGAACGACCACCGCATAAGCGGCCGGATTCGACGGTTCGGCCGCCAAATAGACGACCGGGTCTCCTTCCTTGAGCAAAAAAGCCGGAACCGCATCGCCCGTCGCCGCCAGATCGATCCGGCCTTCGCGGAGGGCGGTTAACGCTTCCGCTTCGTCCGCAAACGCATGCCACTCCGGCGTGACGGACAAGTCCGCGAGCCGGCCGGACAGCTCCCCCTTTTCCCGCAGGACGGTCATGACCGCATTCGGCTCCGCGTATCCGATCCGGAGCTTGCCCGGGTCGATCGGCGCCGGAACCGCCGCGGAGTTCGTTCCCCCGGCCGCGAAGCCGCAGCCCGCGCACAGCATCGACAGAGCCATCAGCACGACCGGCACCGCAAGGCCCCGCCGGCGGCGCATCCCGCGGCGCGCTTCCGGCCCGTCAGGCATTCACGGACAGCCCTTTGCGCCAGCGGGTGAACCGCGCCTCGATCAGCGCCAGAATATAGTTAAGCAGCAAACCGACGAAGGCAAGCAGGATGATGCCGGCATACATATCCGGTATCTGGAACGTTTCCTGGGAATTCAAAATGTAAAACCCGAGCCCGGCGGATGAGCCGATCATTTCGGCGGCGACGAGCGCCGTGATGCAGTAGGCGCCGCCCAGACGGATGCCGGTAAAGATGCTGGGCGAAGCGGCCGGCAGCACAACGCGGAAAAAAATGTACGTCTGCGATGCGGCCATGGACCGCGCGGAATCGATCAGCAGCTTGTCGACATGCTTGACCCCGCTGACCGTGTTCAACAGAATCGGCCAGAACGACGCCCAGAAAATAATCGCCGTCTTGGACGGTTCGCCGATGCCGAGAAACAGAATGAACACCGGAAACAGCGCGAACGCGGAAATTTGGCGGAACAGTTGCAGCAGCGGATCGACAATGGCCTCAAAGCGCTTGAACCAGCCGAGCAACAGCCCGATCAGCGTCCCCGCCGCAATCGCCAGCAGCAAGCCCGACAGCGAGCGCTGCAAACTTTTCGTCAAATGCACCCATAAATCGCCCGTCGACAACAGCCTGCCGATCGATACGATTACCTGGGACGGCGGGCTCAAATAAGCCGGGTTGACGATACCCAGCCGGGGCAACAGCTCCCAGACGACGATGAATGCCGCAATGGCAAGTCCGCGATCCGTTATGTTCGTGAACAAGCGATACCCGTTTTTCATGGACGGCCTCTCTCCCGTTGTCATGATGGCTTCGCGCCTGCGGCTTAAGCATCCGCACCGGCGGTTTGGTCCGGGGACGCTTGACCGGAAGCGAACGGATTGAATTCGTTCGTGTATACGTCCTTGACGTTGACTTTGCCTTTTGGAATTTTGCCTTCCTGCTCCAAAATGTCGATGTAATACTGGATCGGCGGCTCGGTAATGACGAGATTTTCCACGTAAGCGAAGCGGTCGATATATTTGACATCCATGTTCAGCCGCTTGGCAATGATCTTCCGGGCTTCCTCCGGATTCTCGTTGACCCAGTTGGCCGTCTTGGCGATCGCCGTTACGAAATCTTTAACCGCCTGCGGATGCTCCCGCGCGAACTTGCCGTTGACGCTGTAAGGCGCCATGCCGCCAAGCCCGCCGTCCAGATCGTAGTCGCTCCACAGCTTGACGAGCTTGTCGTTGTGCTCGGCTTTGCCCGAAAACGGGGCGTGGATGATCGCCAGATCGATGCCGCCCTGCTCCAGCGTCTGCTCCTGCTTGTCGTCGGGGACGACGAGAAAATTTATTTTGCTGACGTCGACGCCCTGCTCGCGGAACCACTTCTTGGAGACAAACTCGGCGCACGCTCCGAAGCTGTTGAAGCCGATCGTCTTGCCTTCCAGATCCTTCGGCGTCTTCACGCTGCCGTCGTTGCGGGCGAAATATTTCATATGCGGCGCCTCTTCCAGCGTCTTGCCGCCCGCCGAGATGACCTTGATATCCGCGCCGCTGGCGATCGCCGAAATCACAAGCGGCACCATGCGCGTCCCGAAATCGAGGTCTCCCGTGCCGACGAGCGGGATGATCTGCGGAGCGGCCACCTTCCCCACATATTTCGGCCGCGTCGACGTGCCTTCGAAATACCCCAGCTCATCCGCCAGATAGACCAGATCAAATCCGGGATTGTCCGGGTACTTGAATTCGACAACCTCCCGGTCTCCGTTATTGGAGCCCGGCGCATCGTCCGCGCCCGCCTCCTTGCCGGCGCCGCCGCAGCCGGACAGCGCAAGCGCGCCGACGAGAAGCGCGGCCAACGCGATGACCTGCATGCGTAACCGGGACTTCGATCCCTTCATGGTTCAGCTCTCTCCTTTCGCGATTACGAATCAACCTTTCCCTTTTCCCCGTAAAAAACGTGCTCCAGCCGCTTCCGGTCGGTCTGGCCGACCAGGGTCTCGCGCAAAACGCCGCTTTTGTCGAATACGAGCGAGGTCGGGTAAGCGGCCACCTGCAATCGCTTCGCGGCCGAACCGGTCTCGTCAAGCAGAACGGAAACCTCGCTTCCGAAACCTTGCGCGAATTCGGCCACCTCTTCCAGGCCGGTTTCGGTAAACGTCAAATTGACGGCCAACACGGCAACATCCGGATGCGCGGCGGCGAAGGCGGCCAGCTCGGGCATCTCCGCCTTGCACGGCGGGCACCAGCTCGCCCAGAAGTTGACCAGCACCGGCCTGCCCCGGTAATCGGACAGCTTGGCGAGTCCTCCTTCCAGCCGCTCGAGCGCGAAGTTCTCGGCTTCGGCTTCTTGCCCAGCAGCTTGCGGACCGGACCTGCCGAAATGCATGTAAAGCCCTAAGCCGAGCAAAACCAGCAGCACGATCACCGCGGCTGCGTTGCGCTTCGTCTCTCCTTGCGAAGCCGCGTCATCCAACAACGCCCGCAGACGCCTTTCCATGCTTCAGACGGTCCGCTTGCCGCGCCGCAGCGACACCGAAACCGCAACGAGGCCGGCCGCAAGCGCGAGCAACGCGACATAGAAAGAAGGGGAACGGACGCTTTGCGAAGACAGCCAACCGGCTCGATCGGCATCCTCCGCTTCCTTGCCGGCGGGGGATGCGGCATGGTGATCGCCCGAGCCCGTTCCGTCCGCGGCAAGCACCTTCGTCACGGGAGCCGGTTCGTCCGTGCCCGCTCCGCCGACCCATTCGACAACCGAGCCGTCCGCATACGTCTGGTAGGCTTTCCACGCGAGCGAAGAGCCGGCGTCCTCGTCAACCTGCCCCTGAAGGCGAAATTCTCCGAATTCGCCTTCCTTAAGCCCTCCGTCTACGGCCGTCCACGTAATTCCGGTGTAAGATCCGTCCCCGTTCGCCGCGAATGCGTAGGTCCATCCCGGCACCGGCTGCACCCGGCTGACGGTTATCCCTTCGGGGAAACGGACTTCCAGCTTGACCGTCGCCGCCTCCTTTTCGGTCGGAACCCGAACCGTAAAGACTTCGTAAGCTCCCTGTTTCGTTTCCGCCGGCAGCACGGTCACATGCGCGGAGGCGGTACCTGCGAACGCCAGCGAAGCCGCCAGCGTAAGAACAGCGATTTTATGCGGAATCCCCATCGCCTTTCTCCTCTCCTTTCTTCGCTTGCTTAACTTTTCGTTATCTTCTTTCGTTGTAAAAAACTTTTGTCGTGACGTATTCGTTGTCCGAACGGTCCAGCACGCTGACTTCAAGCCTCCACTTTCCGGCGAACGCCAGGTATTTGCCCTCCGCGCTGTAATGATGATCGTAAAGCCGCAGCGGACTGCCGTTCGTCTCCACCTGCGAAAGCGGCACCTCGATCGGAGCGATGTCCGGGTTGTCCAGATAAGCCAGTTTAAGCGTTACGCGCTTCAGCCCCCCGTCCCGGCCGGTCCCGCCCACCGATACGTTGAATTGGTTGACGGCCCCCGGCTCGTTGGGCGTCACGATCGCGGCGATATGGACGCCGTTCACATTTTCGTGCCAAAACAGCGGACCGGTCGCGGCAAGCGGATTAAGAAATGTGAATATTCCGGCAATTGAAACAATAAGAGCATGCAGACCGATGTCCAGCGACAGCCAACCGCCGAATCCGGACCATCTTTGCGCGCGAACCCGCCGGCGCAGCCCATAGCCTGCCGCAACGACAAGCAGAACGGCCGCCGATTTGGCCAGCAAAAGCTTGCCCCACCATGTCAACGTCAAGTGGCGGAAGCCGTCCGAATACAGGTACGCTGCGGCCAGTCCGCTGACGGTCAGCAGCGCGACGGCCGCCAACGCCGCCTGGGACAGGGCGGGAAGATGAGGAAGAATGCGTTCCCGCTCCCGTTTGCGCCAGTGAAGGGCGACGGCGAGCAGAACGCCCGTCCAGACGCTCGCCGCGAACAGATGAAGCACGTCGAGCGCAAAGGTTGCGGCCGGCACGGCATACCCCATCGCATGGCCGTTAAGCCCTTTGGCGGCAAACATGAACGCGATCCAGACCGCGTCCGGCAGCCTCCGTTTTCCCGCGACGGCAAAGCCGACCGCGACTGCCGAGAACGCCAGCAAATAGGACAAGCCGATGGACGTTCCGAGCAGCAGGGAGACTTGTTCCGCCTTCCCGAAGCCGGTTCCCAGACGGAGAAGGTCTTTCCAGGCGATAAGCGCCAGAGCGGCCGCATGCAGTCCCAGCAGCAGGCGGAAGACGAACCGGAAGCGGGCGGGAGAACCGTCTCCAATCCCGCGGACGAGAACGCGGATTCCGGCCCAGCCGGTGACCGCAAGCAAGCTGGCATAATAGAAAATCCGGATCAGCCAGTAGGGAACGTTCTTGCCCAGTTCGTGCTCTTCATGAAGCTTGGAAGCCGAAGTATAGCCGATTTTCGCTTCCGTACGGCTGCCCACCGTGAACACGTAGGACGCTTGCACCGGGTGGCCGTCCGCCGATACGATCCGGTACGAGACGGTGTAGCTTCCGTCCGGGAGCTTGGGCAGGGCGAGCCGGACGATTTTCCGGTTCCGGTCCATCTCCGCAGGCCGGTCCGCAACCGGCAGTCCCTTTTCGTCATAAACGCCGATTCGGTACAGCCGGTTTTCCAGCCGCTCGTTAAATGTCAGAACGACCTGATCGGGCGGTTCCGCAAGCCTGCCGTCCGGCGCGGGAGAAGCCCGAAGCAGCGTCGAATGGGCGGCGGCGCCCGGAACCGAAACCCATAAAAAAACAACGAGGAGAACGAATACCCGGACAAAAACGCTTAACGCTTCGGGAACGCTCTTCATCCGATATGCCGCGCCACCCGGTCCAGCAGCGCCTGCTTGTCGTATTCCGCATATTGCGCCGCGTACGTTCGCGCCGGGTCTCCCGCATAGAAGCGTTCATAAAGCTCGTGCCGGGCCCCCAGCCGGCTGCCCGCCAAATCCCAGGCCGTCTTGAGCAGCTTGACTCTCTCCTCGGCGTCGCGGTCGGCTCCCCGGTAAATGTTGCGCAGCCGGGAACCGAGCGGACCGTGCAGCTCGGCCAGCGTTGACGGCACCTGCAGCATGCCCGCTCCCGACAGCAGCTGCAAAATCTCGATGGCCCGGGGATAATAACGGTTGCCCAAATTTTTGGCGGTGACCAGCGGCTGAAGCTCGGGCTCCCACACGCCGTCGGGATGAAGCGCGCAGCGGTGCTCGGCGGACTTCAGCAGCGCTTCGACCGTCTCCAGTTGGAGAAACAGCTCGGCCAGCTTATCCTGAACATGGGAGAACCGGGCGATGCCGATCGATGCGGCCAGTTCCACGCCGACGGCGGCTACGAACTCCAGCTTGCTTGCCAGCCGGGCAACGTTCTCATGGAGGCTGATCGCGCTCACGAACCGATCCGAACGGATCTTCCAAATCGCCTCGGGATTGTTCCGGATGAATACCCGATCCCACGGGATCAGCGCATCGTCGAAGACGAGAACGGCGTCCATCTCGTCGTAGCGCGAGCTAAGCGGGTGATCTTCGGTTCGTTCGGACGCGAACGGCTCGCGGCAAATCAAATGCACGCCCGGATGGCTGGCGGGGATGGCGAACATCACGGCGTAGTGCTTTTCCTCGGCTGTCTTCGGGCTGTGCGGAGAGACCATAATTTCATCCATATACGGCCCGCCGGTCGCGATCATTTTGGCGCCCCTGACCACGATCCCTTCTTCGGTTTCCTTGACGACCCGCAGCGCCGTATACAAATCGCCGAGCTCGGATGCGAGCTTCGTCCGGTCGATTTGCGGATCGTGCCCCGCCGCCGTAAGCAGCAGGTCGCGGTCCCTCAAGTCGGCGTAATAACGGGCGATTTTGTCCGGAAAATGAGGTTCTTCTTGCCGGATCAGATTACTCCGGATATGCCAGCCCGTCAATTGGGCGCGATAAAATCCCGCCACCCGGCTCATGACCCCGAACGTCGCATCCGACCAGACGCGGAAGGAACGTCCTCTTCGGAAAATATCGTCCCGTTCTCTCGGAACGAGAAAAGCCAGATTGGCCTTTGCCCCCGTTTCCGTCGTAAAGGTCAACTCGGAGCTGCGGACCGGATCGTCCTGCAAATCCAACAGCGCCGCCACCGAGCGGACCGTTCCGGCAAAGGCCGGATGGCGGGCAAGATCGCGAACGACTTCACCGTCAAGCCAAACGTTACGCTGCTGCGCGAGTCTCTGCAAATAACGGCTGCCCGACGTTGCGCTCAAGTCGCTTCACCTCTTATGCTCCCTATGTTCACTATCCGGTAATCCGTTCCGGCACGGCGCCGGCCGGCTCCGCCGCTGCCGCCGGCTTGGATGTCTCCGAGGCCTGCGCTTCTGTCGCCGCCGTTCCCGCCGCCGAGGAAGCGGAGGCGCTAAGGCGCAGCGTTTGCTCCACTTCGTCCTTCAGCACCGTCCAGGCCCGCTGCCGCAGCTTGACGAAAGCTTCGGAATTGCGGATCTCGGCGGAACGGGGCCGCTCCAACGGAACATCGATGATCTCTTTGACGCGGCCGGGCCTTGCGGTCATCACCGCCACCCGATCGGCAAGGAAGATCGCTTCGTCCAGGCTGTGCGTAATAAAAACGATCGTCACCTTGCGGGCTTCCCAAATCCGCAGAAGCTCCGACTGCAAAATCTCCCGCGTCTGCGCATCGAGCGCCGCGAACGGCTCATCCATGAGCAGGACGTCGGGTTCGTAGGCGAGCGCCCGGGCGATCGCCACCCGCTGCCGCATCCCGCCGGAAAGCTCGTGCGGATACCGGTGCTCGAACGATTGCAGGCCGACAAGCTGGATATAGTCGAGCGCGATCCGTCTGCGCTCCTTTTTGCGGACGCCGCGGATGTGCAGGCCGACCTCGACGTTTTGAAGCACGGTTTTCCACGGAAACAGAGCATAACCTTGAAAAACGACGCCGTGCTTGGGATTGACCCCGTTGACCGGCTCCCCGCCGATCGCCAGCTTCCCGCCCGATTGGCGCGCCAAGCCGGCCAGGATGTTCAAGAAAGTGGACTTGCCGCAGCCGCTCGGGCCGAGAATGGCCAGAAATTCTCCCTCCCGGACGGAAAGGGAAAATTCCTTCAGCACGGACACGGTCTCCTTCCGCCCCGATTCGTTTCTTACCGTATAGCGCATCTCCAGGTTTTCGGCCGTTATTTTGTCCGTCAATTCGCTCACCTCCCTTGCGGTTCGTACGCCTGAGCGTCGATCGCCCGGCGAAAAGCCCGGTAGCGTTCGCGAAGCTGATGCTGCGGGTAATGCCGGTACAGCTCTTTCGAGCGCTCGATCGGATCCCCGAAGGCGAAGCGCTCGTGCTGCCTGCGCCTTGCGGCCTCTTCATCGCCCGCAAGGCGCCAGGCCAAACGGCGAATGTCGTGCTCGCGGGATTTCGCACGGTGAAATTCCGATCGTTCGGAAGGCGCGGCGAAATCCGGCGCGTCCAGCAGTTCCGTCCCTCCGATCCGGTGAATGAGCTCGGACGCGCGGCGGTAACCGTCGCCGCCGACCCGCTTGGCGGCCGCGACCGGCACCGGCGCAGGCAGCAGCGCCCCCGCCGGACTCCGTTCGGCTTCCAGCTCGGCGGCGTAAAGCAGCGCTTTAAGCGACTCGAGCTCCTGAATCAAAAGGCCGAGCTCGTATTGAATGTCGGGGTCCTTGCTCAAGCCCGTTTGATCAGCCAGGGCGAATGCGGTCCCCGTCAACAGCTCGAGGGCGTCCAACTGCCTGGCCGCCCACTGGTAGCCCGCCAGCGCCTGCACGAACGGGTGCGAGCGGATCAGCTCGGCTCCGGCCGCGTTGCGGTCCAGCAAAATTCGCTCCTGCGGAATGAACACCCGGTCGTAAAGGACGGTCGTCCACGACGAAGTTTCCGGGTGGAGCCTGATCTTAAGCCCCTCGCTGCCGGTCGGCACCAGCGCAAGCGTCGTGGGCGCTTCGTCCCCGTATTCCCGGATCCAAACGAGCAGTTGCCCGGCATGGGCGGCGTCGGCGGCAAACGTCTGGCTGCCGCTTACCGCGATCCCCTCCGAATTCCGCTCGACGACGGGAATCGTTCCGTTTGCCGAACGAAACGGCCGGATCCGCTGCAGCGAAGTCGTCATCAGGCCGAGCTCCTTGCGGCTTCGCTCGTAAATCAGCTGAGCGGACAGCGGAAAACGGGCGATATCCCGAAACGGCTGCGTCTCTTTGTGCTCGAACCAGCCGGCGAGCAAGGCGTGCGCATAATCCGCCAGCCCTTCGCCGAAAGCCGACTGTCCGCCGTGAAGGCCGAACAGCCCGAGCCGCCTTTCCTTCAGTTCCTCCAATGTGTGCGGCAACGAATACGCCCGCTCGATCCAATACCGATCGGATTTCTCGCGTCGTTCAGTCATGATGCTTCCCCCTTCGCTCCACGTCCGGTTTCATCGTCATCGGCTCCCAACAAAAAGAGGTTTTCGCAACGGCGCCGGATGCCGTCGCAAAAACCTCTAGTCAACTAGTCGGCCTATTAACTTCACTTTTCCAAGCGGTTTAGTATGATTGAATCATATACCCCAAAAGCTGTGCAGTCAACCCTGAAAATTCCAATTCCAACCGATCGCCCGGTTCGGGAGCGTTCAGTCCCCTTTCTTCATCCGCTCGTGCAAAAAGTCGGCAATATGCGCCACCTTCATGCCGCCGCCGTCGCCGTAACGCTCGACGCCGAGCTTCATCTGCAGCAGGCAGCCCGGATTGCTGGTCAGCAAATAATGGGCCCGCGTCGCGTTTGCGTGCTCCATTTTGTGCTCCAGAATTTGGTCCGCCATCTCCGGCTGGGTCAGGTTGTAAATGCCGGCCGAGCCGCAGCAGCGGTCCGCCTCGTGCATCTCGACGAATTCCGCGCCGGACACCCGGCGCAAGAGCTGGCGGGGCGCATCGGACGAACGCATGACGTTCCGCAAATGGCAGGAGTCCTGATAGGTGATGCGCACCGGGCCGCCCGGCGCCGCGGGATCGCCGAAAGAAGGAAGCCGGCCAAGCCGGAAAAGGATGTCGCTGACGTCCTTGACCCGTCCGGCGAACCAGGCCGCATCCTCCCGGCAGGCCGGATCATCGTGCAGCAAATGATCGTATTCGGCCAGCAGCGCTCCGCAGCCGCCGGCATTGGATACGATGTAATCGACGCCGGCTTCCTTGAACGCCCGGACGTTGCGACGGGCGAGCTCGCGCGCGTCGTCCAGCTCGCCGCTGTGGGCGTGAAGGGCGCCGCAGCAGTTCTGCGTTCGCGGGATGACGACCTCGAATCCCGCTTCCGTCAGCAGTTCCACCGTATGCACGTTCGTCTCCGCGAACAGCGTATCCATCAGGCAGCCGCGGAACAGGCCGACGGTGGCGATTCGCTCGCCTTTGGCCGGGTGGCGCCCGCCGATCCGTTCGATGACGCCTTGCCCGGAAGCTTCCGGCAGTATTTTTTCCATATCGGCCAACTGCTTCGGCAGCAGCTTCAGGATCCCCGTCGTTCGCGCAACCCGCTGCAGCCCGGATTTCTGGTAGAAGCGCAACGCTTTGCCGGCCAGCCGCATCCGGCCCTGCTTCGGGAACAGCTCCTTGAAGACGAGACGCCGCACCCCTTTAACCCATAAGCGGTGGCTCCTCGTATGGTCCTCGATCGCGTCGCGCGCCTGCTCCAGCAGCCGCCCGTACTTCACGTCGGCCGGACAGGCCGGCTCGCACGCCCGGCAGCCGAGGCAATGATACATCTGCTCCTCAAACGCTTCGTCCGGGTCCATCAGGCCGTCGGCCACCGCTTTCATCAGCGCGATCCGCCCCCGGGGCGATTCCGCTTCGATTCCCGTCTCCCGGAACGTGGGACAGGCGGGCAAGCAGAAGCCGCACCGCATGCAGTTCGTGAGCTGGTCTTCGTCCAGCGTGATCTTCAGCTTCGCCGCAAGCTGCGGATTAGCCATGATGGATCACCACCCTTTTGCGCGTTTGCTTGGCGAACATTTTGCCGGGGTTGAGCAGATTGTGCGGGTCGAAAGCCGCCTTGATCCCCTTCATGACCTCGATGCCCGCGGCCCCGACCTTCCATTCGAGGAACGGCGCTTTGACGATCCCGACGCCATGCTCGCCGGTGATCGTGCCGCCGAGCGCGATGGCCGCTTCGAATATTTCCGCAAACGCCTCCTCAACGCGATGCACCTCGTCAAGATCCCGGGCGTCGGTCGTCGCCGTCGGATGCAGGTTGCCGTCGCCGGCGTGGCCGAACGTGCAGATGTTGACGCCGTATTTGCGGGCGATCCGGTTGATTTCGAGCACCATGTCGGCGATCTTCGAGCGCGGCACCGTGGCGTCCTCGAGTATCGTCGTCGGCCGCAGCCGGGCGAGCGCCGTGAAGGCGCTGCGCCGCGCCGCTAGCAGCTTGTTCGCCTCCTCCGGCGTCGCCGCGACGCTGATCCGGGCCGCGTTCTCCCCTCTGCAAATTTCCTCGATCCGGGCGATGTCGCGTTCCACCGTTTCCGGCTCGCCGTCCTGCTCGATCAGCAAAATCGCTTCCATATCCAGCGGCAGGCCGAGCTTGGCGAAATCGTCCACGACCCGGATCGTCGGATTGTCGAGAAACTCCAGCGTGGCCGGGATGATGCGGTTTTCGATAATTTTGGATACGGTCCGAGCCGCGTCGTAAAGATCGGCGTACATGGCGAGCATCGTCTTTTTCGCTTTCGGCGGCGGAATCAGCTTGAGCGTCGCTTCCGTAATGATCGCGAGCGTTCCCTCCGATCCGACGAGCAGCTTGGTCAGATCGTAGCCGGCCACGTCCTTCATCAGCTTGCCGCCGGTCCGGATAATGTCGCCGCTGGCCAGCACCGCTTCCAGTCCGATCACGTAGTCCTTGGTCGTGCCGTATTTGAGGCCGCGCAAGCCGCCCGAGTTCTCCGCGATGTTGCCGCCGATCGTGGAGACGGCCATGCTGCTCGGGTCCGGCGGATAAAACAGTCCGAGGCTCTCCACATGGGCGCTGAACTGCTTCGTATTCAGCCCCGGCTGCACGACGGCCGTCAAGTTCTCGAGGTCGATCTCCAAAATCCGGTTCATGCGGTGCATCACCATGACGACGCCCCCGTTCACCGGCACGGTGCCGCCGCACAGATTCGTGCCCGATCCCCTGGTTACAAGCGGTATGCGGTGCTTGTTCAGCACCTTCATGACCGCCGAAACCTGGGCGGTGTCGCGGGGATACACGACGGCGTCGGGCAGCGCCTGCTGCATGGCGGTCCCGTCATAGGAATGGGTGACAAGCGACTGCGGGTCATCCTTGAAATCGGCGTCGCCGAGAATGGCGATCAGTTCGCGCTTTGCTTGTTCGGGCAGCAAGCCGGACACTCCCTCTCGATCAAGATTCATTTGAACGCAAAATTAATCAGGTCATCTGATGACTTTTGTCGGTTTGTAGTATACACTAAAATAAAAACGTTGGAAAGCGTATTCTCGCGGAAAGTCCGGAAGGCAAGGCGAACGGAAGGCCGCCGGACCGCCACGCCGCCGAATCGATCGGCGAACGCTTGCAAAGGAGCTGCTATGAACGAAAACCGGCCGTTGAAAAGCCACGAATGGGTCATGAACGACTTGAAGAGACAGATTGAAGAAGGAAGCCTGGCTCCCGGGGACCGGCTGGCGTCGGTCGTCGAGCTGGCGGAGCGCTACGGCGTCGGACGCTCGACGATCCGCGAAGCGCTAAGCGCCCTGAAAGCGATGGGCATGCTGGACATCCGCCAGGGAGGCGGCACCTTCGTCAAATCCGCGCAGCCGGAAACCGCGCCGTCCCATCCCGGCATGCTGCATCCCGAAGCCTGGGCGGACCGGGCGCTGACGCTGCGTCATATTCTGGAGGTGCGGCGGGTGCTGGAAACCGGGTGCGCCGCGCTTGCCGCCGCGAACCGGACCGGGGACGATCTCGGCAAGCTGTCGGCGATATTGGACGAAATGGAAGCCCGCATGGACGACGAAGCGTTCAACGAACAGGCCGATGTCCGCTTTCACGAGCAGATCGCCGCCGCTACGCGAAATCCGCTGCTCATGCAGCTGATGGAATCGATGTCGCTGCGTCTGCACGACAGCATGCGCGATACGCGGGCACTGTGGTTTTACGCGGAGCGATCCACCGCTCAGCGCCTGCTTGAGGAGCATCGCGCCATCTACGAGGCGATCGCCGAAGGCGATGCGGCGGAGGCCAAATCCCGCATGGAGCTGCATATCGCCAAAGTGGAGCAGGTCTTAAACGAGAAGGGCGCGGGAACGTGACAAGAGGGAGTCTTCGGCCCTTATCCGGCGTTCTTACGCCTCCCCCTGCCCCAGCCGTCCGCACGGCGCATCGCAGCCTCGGTCGGCCCGTTCCCCTTTGACATTCCGAAACGAAAAACGCAGACAAGCGGAAGCCCGTAGCTTCCGGCATGTCTGCGCAGCATGATCGCATTTTGTTCAGTCAAAAATGAAATCCTCGTCCGTGAGCGGCTCGACGTTGGTCGCGCGCACGTAGCCGTTACCTTTTTTGGAGAAAAAGTCGTGCTGCTTCGTCTTCGTGCTGATGCCGTTCAATACGATCGGATTGATCTCCTCTTCCGGGAACAGCGGCTCGAAGCCCAAATTCATGAACGCCTTGTTCGCGTTGTACCGCAGGAACGCCTTCACTTCGTCCTGCAGGCCGATCGGGGTGTACAGCTCGTCCGTATATTCCTCTTCGTTCTGGTGGAGGAACCTGAACAGGCCGACCAGCGTCTCGTAAGCCGCCTGCTGCTCGTCCTCGTCCAGCTTCGCGTACACCTCTTGGGCCAGCACGCCGACATACAGACCGTGAATGCTTTCGTCGCGCAAAATCAGGTCGATGATCTCCCCGCAGCTTGTCATTTTGCCCTGGCCGGCCAAATAAAGCGGATAGAAGAAACCGCTGTAGAACAGGTAGCTTTCGAGCAGCACCGACGCGCCCATCGCGAGGAAGAGATCCTTTTGCGTACGGATGTTCGTATAGTATTGGGCGATCGTCTCCGCCTTCGTCTGCAGATGCTTGTTGTTTTCGACCCAGCGGAATACGGCGTCGATTTCTTCGGTGGTCGCGAGCGTCGTGAAGATGCTGCTGTACGACTTGGCGTGAATTTGCTCCATCATTCCCATGAACGACAGCACCGCCTTGCGCTGCAGCCCTTCGACGTGCTCGTTGATGCCCGGCATGCCGACGCCGCCCTGCAGCGTGTCGAGCAGCGTCAGGCCGCCCAGCACTTTGATGTATACCTCCTGCTCCGCTTCGCTCATCTTGATCCAGGTCATTTTGTCGTCGGACAGCGGAATTTCGTCGTCCGTCCAGAACTGCATAATGTTCTGCTTCCAGAACATGATCGTATAGTCGTCGTCAGGTCGGTTCCAGTTTACGGCTTTCATCGGTGGCGCTCCTCTCTTTCCCCCTTGGCGGGGATAGAAAAGCCCGCAGCGCGGGCTTTTGGTCTAAAGGTGGCGGGACCTGCCAAAGGCCGGTCAACGTTCCATGGTTGCCGCGATGCTCGGGCATGGCGTTCGCATCCGGCATGTCGCCGGCTTACACGGCGCAGCTTACGCACTCTTCGACGCTCAGACGGTTCGTCCGGGTGTAGTAGAGCGACTTCAGTCCCTTGCGCGCGGCATAGATGTAATACCGGGCCAGTTGGCGCGTCGTGATATCGCTGTTGACGTGCAGCACGGTCGAGATGCCTTGGTCGACATGCTCGGCGATTTCGGCGATCAGATCGATAATTTTGAACTGATTCATTTGATAAGCGGATTTATAGTAGAAAAAGTTCTCCGCATTCATATAAGGCATCGGATAATACGTCGTCGAGTTGGCGTATGTACGCGTTTCGATCGGCTCGACAATCGGCATGACGCTGGACGTCGCGTTCTGGATGTACGAGATGCTTTGCGTCGGCGCGATGGCCAGCCGGTAGGCGTGATACAGCCCGTGCTTCATGACTTTTTCCTTCAAAACGGCCCAATCGGCGGGACCCGGGATGTCGATGCCGGCGAACAGCTGCTTCACCCTGTCCGTCCGCGGACGGTAGTCGTTCTCCAGGTATTTGTCGAAGTAAGTGCCTTTCGCGTACTCGGACCGTTCGAAGCCGGCGAACGTAACGCCCGTCTTCTCGGCGATTTCGCAGCTTTTCTCGAGCGAGTGGAAGTTCATCATCATGAAGAACGTCCGCGCGAAGTCTTTGGCCTCCTCGCTTTCGTACGCGATGTGGTTCTTGGCCAGATAGCCGTGCAGGTTCATGGCGCCGAGGCCGACCGAATGCAGCTCGGCGTTGGCCTTGGCCACGCCCGGCGCGTTCATGATCGTCGTCATGTCGCTGACGGCCGTCAGCGCGACGATGCCTTCGTGCACGGACTCCTTGATTTTGCCGCTTTCCATCACGTTCACGATGTTCAGCGAAGCGAGGTTGCAGCTGATGTCCCTGCGGATGATGTCTTCCTCGCCGTAATCGGTAATTTCGGATGTCTCCTGCAGTTGGAAAATCTCCGTGCACAGGTTGGACATCTTGATCGAGCCGATGTCTTTCAGCGCGTGCGCCTTGTTGGCGTTCGTCTTGTTCATGATGTACGGATAGCCCGACTCGAGCTGGATCGTCGCGATCTTCGTCAGCATTTCGCGGGCGCTGAGCGGCGACTTCTTGATGACGCGGTCGTCTTCGAGCAGCTTCTCGTACATGACGTCCAGATCCATGTCGTCGAGGTGCTGGCCGTACGCACGGTATACCGAATACGGAGCGAACACGTACAGCGGCTTGTTCTGCTCGGCGAGCTCATAGAACTTGTTCGGCACGATCAGGCCGATCGACAGCGTCTGCAGGCGCGTTTTCTCGTCGGCGTTGATCTTTTTGGAATCGAGGAATTCCATGACGTCCCAGCCGAAAATATTGTAGTAAGCCGCTCCGGAGCCTTTGCGCTGCCCCATCTGATCGGCATAGGAGAACGCGTCCTCCATCAGCTTCAGCACCGGCATAATGCCCTTGGCCGCGCCTTCGACGCCTTTGATCGGCTCGCCGCGCCCGCGCAGCTTGGACAGGTTGACGGCGACGCCGCCGCCGATCTTCGACAGCTGCATGCAGGTGGCCAGCACGTAGTTGATCGAGTTGAGCGAGTCGTCCATCTCCAGCAGGAAGCAGGACACCATTTCGCCGCGGCGGCTCTTGCCCGCGTTCAGGAACGTCGGCGTCGCCGGCTGGAGCCGCTGCTCCATCATGGAGGCGGCCAGCATGCGGGCGGTCGCGAAGTCGCCTCTGCCCAGGTGAAGGGCCACGATCGCCACCCGATCCGGATAATGCTCCAGGTACAGCTTCTTGTCGTTGCTTCTTACGGCATAGTCCGAATAAAACTTGGATGCGGCCATATAGGACGGGAATTTAAAGTTGTAGCTGTGCGTCAGCTCGTAAATTTGCTCGACCTCGGATTCGGTGTATTTGAGGAAAACGTCCTCGTAAAAGTCGTTTTCGATCATGTAGCGGACTTTGGCCAAATGCGAATCGAAATGCAGCGTCTTCGACTCGACCTCCGCCATGAACGCCGCGATCGCTTCCTGGTCCTTCTCCAGTTGGAAAAATCCGTCCGGACCCCTTTGCATCAACAGATTGTTCAGCTCAATATGCTTTAACTGACTCAATTGCGTTCACTCCCCGCACAAAATGCTCAACGTCCTTGGCCGTGCCCGAAAGCTCGAACTTGGTGATGACCGGGACTCCGTACATCGAGGCAATCTTGTCTGCGCTCTTCGCAAAGCCGTCTCCCCAGTTGCGGTTGCCGCTGGCCGACACGCCCCTGAGCTGCCGGTAATTCCGCTTCAGGAACTTCAGGACCCGCTCGGGGGCTTGTCCGAAGCCCGTCGTGTAGGTAACCAGCACAAACGGCTCGTCCAAGCTCATCTCCTCGTCGATTTGAACGGCGGGCATATCGACCTTGGAAATGAATCTGCGGACGTTGCCCGTCTTGGAATCGTAGGCAATCAGCATCTTCGTTCGAGCTCCTCTCCTCAATTTCCGAAAACAAACGGCGCATCCGGTTCAAGCCTCTTGCCGGACACGCCGCTCAGCATATTGCGATAAGACTAAGGGCGCCGAAGACGCGATCCCGCCCTTGCCGCAGGCGGGATGCGCGTCCGTTTTATTTGCGTGTCTTTCCATATTAAACGTTCTGCAACCGTTCGGTCTCTCGGCCGATCAAACAACATATTGATGGCTTAATCAAATTTATATCAATATATTGTGTTTGTCAAGAATAGACGTTCAAAATAGGCATGGCGTCCCCCCTAAAAAACAGGACTTTGGACGCTTTACTTCGATGCGGCGCGGTCTCAGCCGCGCATCCGTTGGCGGAACTCTTTGGGCGAATGGGGATTGTATCTGCGGAACAATTTATAGAACTGGGCCATGTTCCAGATGCCCACCTCGAACCCGATTTCCAGGATGCTCAAGTCGGTCGTCGCCAGCAGCCGCTCGGCTTTCTTGATCCGGTTGTAGTTGACGTAATCCACGAACGGGACGCCCATCACCTTTTTGAACGATTTGATGAAATGGTGGTAACTCATGCCCAGCAGAACGCGAACGTCGTCGACCGAGATTTTCTCGCTCAGATGCCGGTCGACGTAATCCAGCACCGGGCGGAAGCGCGCAAGCCCCGCGTCGTCGGCGCGCCGCAGCAGCCGGCGGGTGTCGTGGCGAAGCAGCAGCAGCAAAAGCCGCTTGACCGACGAGCTGATGGCCATCTCGTAGCCGATTTTCTTTTCCGCCGATTCCCGGTAAATATCCGTCACCAGCGCATGGGCTTCCCGCTTCGCGGAGGGCTGCTCTTCGAAAATATAATTGACCTGCTCCAGCGGGACGATCAGCTCGGAGAAGCTGTTCAAATAAGGCAGCATGCCGGGGTCGAAGTGGCGGGTCAGCTCCACCTGGAACACCACGTAGCGCAGCGGTTCTTCCGACGCTTTGGCGGTGCGGTGAAGTCCCGAGGAGCCGATGACCATCACGTCGCCCGGCCCGAGCGTGCGCGAAGCCAGCGGCGTCTGTACGCGCAGACGGCCCTCCGAAATCGCCAAAAACTCGGCTTCCTTATGGTAATGCCACGGCCATGCCTCGGGCGTGCCGCTTCGGTCCGAGCCGTCGCAAATCTCCCATACTTTCAGAAACAGCAGCGGATTTTGATAGACCACCTGTTCGTTGACGGCTTGGACCAACGTATCGGCGGGAGGTTGCGGATGCGGCATGCGGACCCCACCTTTCCAACTGCGTGATTCGATGCAAAAGCAAGTATACCACTTTTGAATAAAAAAGCGTTCAATTTGGACATATCGAATTTCCGGACGATTTTCTATACTGGGAACGAAGCTGACCGCAAGCCCTTGTTCAGAGGCGCATGGAACACGCGAATCGATTGGAGAGAAAGGAGAATTCCGGATGACGAAACGGCTAAAAGTGACCATTTGGAACGAATTCCGGCACGAAAACGAGAACGAGAAAGTCCGCAGCATCTACCCGAACGGCATTCACGCCGCCATCGGCGAAGGGCTCGGCGGAATTGCGGACGTCGCGTACGCCACGCTCGATCAGGATGCGGAGCACGGCCTGTCCGAAGCCCGGCTGGCGGAGACGGACGTCCTGATCTGGTGGGGGCATACGGCCCACGACGAGGTGAAGGACGAGATCGTGGAGCGCGTCAAGCAGCGGGTGCTGCGGGGCATGGGGCTCATCGTGCTGCACTCGGGCCACTTCTCCAAAATTTTCAAGACGCTCATGGGCACCTCCTGCGACTTGAAATGGCGGGAAGCGGACGAGAAGGAGCGGCTGTGGGTCGTGTCGCCCGGCCATCCGATCGCCGAAGGCATCGGCGAATACATCGAGCTGCCCCAGGAGGAAATGTACGGGGAGCATTTCGATATTCCGCAGCCGGACGAACTCGTCTTTGTGAGCTGGTTCCAAGGCGGCGAGGTGTTCCGCAGCGGCTGCACGTTCCATCGCGGCCAGGGGAAAATTTTCTATTTCCGTCCGGGTCACGAAACGTATCCGACGTATTACAACGAGCAGGTGCGGACGGTCATCCGCAATGCCGTCAAATGGGCGGCCCCGACCGGCCGCGAGTATCCGACGTACGGCAACCACAAGCCTCTGGAGCCTCTCGGAGGAAACGCCGAATAAGCCCGGACGGCTTGACCGGGGGCCCGGCATGCAGTCCGGGGGGGCGTCCCGGTTGCCGGGCTGCAAGACCGCGCGCGCCTTTGGGCGCGCGTTTGGTTTTTCGGGCGTCCGTTCCAAGCAATTTGGCAAGAACGCTAACGGCAAGCGGAAATCCCTCTCTTTAACCCTCGCTTCATCCCTCCGGTCCAACCCCTCTCCTCTTACCGCCCGGTTATCCTCCTTATTCCGCGATGACCGATAACTGTGGCTTCATTCGCCCGAATTGATTATGCTATAATTATCTTACCAATAAACTAAACGAAAGCGTGGATGCGATGCCTCTTGTAAAACTGGAATTGGACATGAGCGCGCCGGGGAAGCCGATTTCGATTCATCCGACGCTTGTTTGGGACGAGAAAACGGTCGTACTTGTCGATACCGGCATGCCGGGCCCGACGCACAAGCTTCGCGAACAGTTCGAGAAAGCCGGGGTACCGCTTGAGCGGCTGAGCCATATTGTGTTGACGCACCAGGACATCGACCATATCGGGGGCTTGCCCGAGCTGCTTCACGAGGCCAAAACCGCGGTCGAAGTGCGGGCGCATCCCGCCGACAAGCCGTATATCGACGGCGTCAAACCGCTGATCAAGCTGAATGCCGAGCGGCTGTCCGCGTTCATGCAGGGCCTGTCGGCAGAAGAACGGCTCCGTTTCGAGCGAGCGTTCTCTCCGTCGGCGCGCCCGAATGTAACCCGGATTTTGGAGGACGGGGATCAGTTGAACGTGGACGGCGGCCTGACCGTTATCCATACGCCCGGCCACACGCCGGGACATATTTGCCTTTATCATCACCGCAGCAAAACTCTTATCGCGGGAGACGCGATGATCGTAAACGGCGGCCGCCTGCTCGGTCCGAATCCTGCGGTCACGCCGGACATGAACTCCGCGCTAAGGTCGCTGCGCAAGCTGGCCTCATTCGATATTCAAAGCGTCATCTGCTACCATGGCGGCTGGTACCGGGAGAACGCAAACGAACGCATTGCCGAACTGGCTTCCGAAGCGTGAGCCAGACCGAGATAACCGCCTTCTCGCCGCGCCCGGACCGCCGCCATCCGGCAGCCGCTGTCAGTACGGCCTTGGCCATTGCGCTCGCGGGAGGACTCGTTTGCACGATCGTCCGCCTGCCGATCCCGTGGCTGCTCGGCCCGATGCTGGCTTTGTTCGCCGCTTCCAAGCTGGTCCGGGCGCCGCTTCGCTGGCCCGGAGCGCTGCGCAATGCGGGCATGATCGTCGTCGGCTATTCGATCGGGATGTCGTTTACGTATCCGCTCCTGGCCGAGATGGCCAGACAGCTGCCGACCATGCTGCTGATGAGCGTTCTTCTGCTGCTGGTTTGCCTGATTTTTGCCGTCATCCTGTCGCGCCTTGCCGGCATCTCGTTTCCGACCGCGCTGACGGGCTGCATTCCCGGCGGCTTGTCGCAAATGATCGTGCTCGCCGAGGAAACGAAGGATACCGACTTGACCGTGGTGTCGCTCCTTCAAATCACCCGGCTCATGATGATCGTGCTGTGCGTGCCGCTGCTCGTGTTCAGCCCGCTGTTTCATCCGGCCGGCGTCGCGCCCGACGCCGCGTCGGGTGCGGGTACGGCCGCCGCCGCACGCGCAGCCGAATGGAGCGGGCTGTTTCCGAATATTTTCGCATTCGCCGCCGTGGCCGTTGCCAGCGCTTGGATCGGGCAACGAATCAAGCTGCCGACGGCCATGATGCTGGGGCCGTTGATCGGCGTGGCTGCGGTGCATCTGTCAGGCTTCGAAGCGCCGGCTCTGCCGTACCCCGTACTGAACGCCGCCCAGTTTCTGATCGGCGGTTATGTCGGCCTGCTGCTGAAGCCGGACAGCCTCACGCGCAAAACGCTGCGGACGCTCGGCCTGGCCGTCGCCAGCGGCGCCGCGCTCATCGCCGCGGCCGGGGGATTGAGCTGGCTGCTCAGGCGGCTCCATCCGCTGTCTCCGCAGACGAGCTTTCTTAGCCTGATGCCGGGCGGACTCGACCAGATGAGCCTGATTGCGCATGAAGTCGGAGGAAACATGACGATCGTGGCCGGGTACCAGTTGTTCCGCGTGCTCTTCATTTTCCTGGTCGTATCCCCGCTGCTCAAGCTGTACCTGCACAGACTGCGGAGCAAGGAGCGGCGCAAGCCGGAGCAAGAGCCGTCCGTCGCAGGCAGAGCTTGAACGCGGCAATGGCCCCGCGTTCCCGCCGTGCAGGGGCTGTCTCAAGAGGAATGTTCCAAGCGAAAATGTTTCAAGCGAAATGATTCAAGTGGAATGATTCAAGCGAAATGTTTCAAGCGAAATGATTCAAGTGGAATGTTCCAAAAGAGCTGTCTTCCAAAGAGAGAGGCTCTATGAAGGATGATTCAAGAAAAGTTGTTCAAGAAAGTTGGTTCAGGTATGTTGGTTCAGGAAGGATGACTGAAACGGCTGATTCAAGAGGCTGCCCTGAACAACCGTTCCCAAGCGGTGACATTCAGCCGCAGAGGCGGTAAAGTCAACCGAATGAAGCCAGCCAAACCAACCCAAATGGGATCGTGCAGAAGATTTTCTCTGCTCATCCCATTTCGTTTTTTCGCCGGCTGCCGCTTTGGGGACGGTCTCCATTCCCGCTATCCTTCTGCCAGAACGCCGACGTTTTTTTGCGATATGTACCATACTTCGCCCAAGCGGCAAATTGCTGCCCCTTCGAATCAGCGCGGGTTTCTTTGCCGCCGTATCCCGCATCCGCAACGACCGTGCCGGTCAGCTTACTAAACGATTTACTTTTTCCGGATGCGGTTCCCCGTTTCACATCGCCGTTCGCGAAGGCGGACCTTCCAATTGCTAAAAAAGCAACTGCCTACGCGAAAATATGGTGAACGAGCCATGCAGTTGCTGTTTGCGCAACTGCTTTCGCAGCTTTTTTGGGGGAGATAAACGGAAAAAGCTGGGGAAGTAAGGCAGACGGAATAAGCGACCTAAGAGGAAAAAGCGGGATAAATGAGGTAAGTGGAACCGGCGATAGAAGCGGGATAAGCGTTGTACGCGGGATAAACGAGAGGCAGGCAAATCGGCAAAGCGGTAAACCTCCGCGATCCGGCAAATAGAGGGCCGCCCCCTCAGCAGATGGATCCGCTTATGGGGCAGCCCCCGCCCGAGGGAAGACTCGGCTTCCCTCCGTTTATGTGAAGTCCGAAGGCGAGTCCTTCGGATCGAAACGATTGGACGCGGCGCCGGGCGCCGGGGCGCTTACAGCGTCTTTTGTCCGGGCTTCCAGTTCACCGGGCACAGACCGCCGGATTGCAGCGCCTGCAAAATGCGCAAGGTCTCGTCCACGCTGCGTCCGACGTTCATGTCGGTTACGACCTGGTAGCGCAAAATGCCTTCGGGATCGATGATGAACAGGCCGCGGTGCGCCGCTCCGGACGCGTCGTCCAGAATGCCGTAAACGTGGGCGACTTCCTTGGTAAAGTCGGATGCGATCGGGAAGCGGATGTCGCCGATGCCGCCGCTGTCGCGCGGCGTCTGGATCCAGGCGCGGTGGGTGTAGACGCTGTCGACCGAAGCGCCGACGATTTCGCAGTTCAGCGCCTTGAATTGATCGTAGGCGTCGCTGAAGCCGATGATTTCGGTCGGGCAGACGAAGGTGAAGTCGTACGGCCAGAAGAAGAAGACGAGCCATTTGCCGCGGTAATCTTCCAGGGCGACCGTTTCTTCGAGCGTTTCCAGGTTTTTGGTGGACAGCAGTTTGAAGGAAGGGGCCGGCAGGCCGACTTTGGCGAACGGATATTGAACGTTTTGTACCGTCATGTAGGTTGCCTCCTTATGATTGGGGTTAGGATTGATATGCTTCGAGAGCGCGGGACAGCTCGGCCTGGTTGAAGCCCAAAATTTTGCGTTCCCCGATCACCGTGACCGGAACCGAACGCATGCCGGAATTCCACAGCTCTTCCGCATATTTCTCATCCAGATCGATGTTGCGTTCCTCGTAAGCTACGTTTTGCTCGGCCAGAAACGACTTTACTTTTTTGCAGAACACGCAATGCGTGCTGGTGTAGATGATAACGGGCGCAGCAGACACTCGTTTCTCCTCCTTTAACGCGAAGTTACCGCAGCTTGCTCCGCGGCTTCCAGAAATCTCTCGCAATCGAGAGCGGCCATGCAGCCGGTTCCCGCGGCGCTGATCGCCTGGCGGTACTTGGTGTCCTGAACGTCGCCGCAGGCGAACACGCCCGGAACGCTGGTTTCCGTCGAGCCCGGCTTTACGACCAGGTAGCCGGCTTCGTCCGTCTCCAGCTGCCCGTCGAGAAACTTCGTGTTCGGAGTATGCCCGATCGCGACGAAGACGCCTTGGGCCTCGATCAGCTCTTCCTGTCCCGTCTCGTTGTTGCGGACTTTGAGCCCTTTGACGCCGGTTTCGTCGGCGACGACTTCAAGCGGCGTGCGGTTCAGGCTCCAGCTGATCTTTTCGTTGGCGCGCGCTCTGTCCTGCATGATTTTGGAGGCGCGGAGCTCGTTGCGGCGATGCACCAGAACGACTTCCGACGCGAAGCGGGTCAGGAAATTCGCTTCCTCCATGGCGGAATCCCCGCCGCCCACTACGATGATCTTTTTGCCGCGATAGAAAAATCCGTCGCATGTCGCGCATGTGCTGACGCCGCGGCCCACGTTTTCCTTTTCTCCGGGAATGCCCAAGTATTTCGCGGAAGCGCCGGTGGAAACGATGACGCTCTCCGCCTTAAGCTCGCCCGTCCCCTCTACCGTCAAGGTAAACGGACGTTTGGACAAATCGACTTTCGTCACCCAGCCCCGGATGAATTCGGCGCCGAATCGCTCTGCCTGTTTCCGCATATTGTCCATCAATTCGGGCCCCAGTATTCCCTCTGGAAAGCCGGGGAAGTTCTCGACTTCCGTTGTCGTCGTCAGTTGTCCGCCGGGTTCCGGCCCTTCGATCACCAGCGGGTTCAGGTTGGCCCGGGCCAGATAAATGGCGGCCGTCAGTCCGGCGGGACCCGTGCCGATAATAATCGTTTTGCGCATGGCGGTCGCTCCTTCCTTTTTGTATTTAGAATAAGTTCAAATATTTCTTACAAAAATAGCATACCATCCGCCCGGCCGGGTTGCATGAAGATGAAATGAAGACATCATGAAGGTTTCATGAACCGTTGGCCAAGGCGGCGATATGCCGTACGTATTCCGAATATGCGATTCAGTCCGCCATCCGGTATCCGATCCCTCTTACGGTTAGAATATAACCGGGATTGCGCGGATCGTCCCCGAGCTTTTTGCGCAGGCTTTTGATATGGACGTCGATCGAGTTGCTGCCCCCGAAATAGGTTTCACCCCAGATCGCTTCCATCAGCTCCTGCCGCGACATGACGCCGTCCGCTTTCAGAAGCGCCTTCAGGAGATCGTATTCCATGCGGGTGAGCTCGATTTTTTGGCTTCCTTTGTGGACGGTCATCTTTTTCAAATCCATGCGGATATCCCGGAACAGCAGCATATCCGCAGCTTCCGCGGAGATCGGCTCGCTCCGCTCGACCAGCTCGCCGATGCGCTCGACCGTCTCCCGCATCGGTCCGGGCCAAATCTGGATGTGCTCCGCGCCTGCGGGAGCGTCCGCGGGATCGGAGACGAGGTACAAGACGGCCCCGGCCGATAGCGGCGCCTCCTGCGATTCCGGATAGGCGGGAGCCATCGTCCGGTCGATAATCATCAAATCGCGGTGAAGGCTGGCCAGAAGCGGCTCGCTTTCGTGATGGAACACCAGGACGTCATAGCACTTGAGCGTAAGCTCGGAAACGAGCTCCTGCAGCCGCGCCGGGAACGGACTGATAATCACGATGCGGCGCGTGGTTTCGCAATAAGCGCCGTAAGGCGCGCTTACTTGTTCGATCCCTTGGACGTTCTGCATGCGGAGCACACCCCCTTGAACAATAACTGTTCTTCGGTTATGGCATACCCGGTCTCGGCGGCGATGCGCTCGAGCCAATCCGAAGGCGTGCCGGTCATCACTTCGTCCACGCGTCCGCAGGACGTGCAGACGATGTGGTGATGGTCCTCCGTCCGCGAATCGTAACGGCTCGCATCCCCCTCCAGCTTCAGCTCGCGGATATAACCTTCTTCGGTCAAATACCGAAGCGAATTGTAAACCGTAGCATATGCGACGCTGCGCCCCTCCGCCTTCAGGCGATCGATGATATCGGCGGCGGTCGGGTGGTCGTGCGAATTGTTCACGATATCGAACACAAGCTTGCGCGGCGCAGTCAAGCCTTTTCGGGTCATTGGACTGCCCCCCTTTTTGATAATTATACTTAGTCTAAAATTTATATTAAAGTTTCCGTTTTGTCAATGAACCGGGTCAGCCTCCCAGGCCGGAACAAAGCACTCGAACCGCCGGTTCGGCGGACAGGCGTCCAACGGGCCGAAATAGCGCGCGATCGCGTACTTTTGCGATTCGTGTGCGCGCAGAGCCTCCGCTTTGACCGGCCAATACGGCTGCGCGTCGATCCGAATCGGCGCCGAAGACACATCCGGCGCCGCATAGTACAGCGCGCGGACCGTCGGGCAGCGCCCGGTGCGGACGGCCACCGTCGCCAGGCGCGAAATGGCGACATGATCCGGGTGGCCGTTGCCGCCGTCCTCGGGGAAGGTGAACACCGCCTCCAACCTGTGCTTGTTCACGAAACGGACGATCGCTTCCACCGCTTCGCGCTCCTCGGCCTCCTTCAGCCTGCCGTCCGGGTACCCCAGCTGTTCGACCGCAGCAAGCCCCAGCACGGAGGCGGCCCGCTCCATCTCCCGTTCGCGGAGGGCGCCCAGCTCTTCGTTGGACAGGTGGGCGTAATCCCCGTTTTTGCGGCCGGCGTCTCCGCGCGTGGCGAGCAGAAGCACCGGCTTGCCCCCGTCGTCCGCGAGACGGCGGATGAGCGCCCCGCTCAGGAACGTCTCGTCGTCGGGATGCGCGTAAATAAAACCGCAGCGGGCGGGAAGCTGAACCTCCCGGCCGCCCGGTCTTTGCCCGTTTCCGCTCATAATGCCGTCTCCTTCTTTCCGGCTGCGCTTGCAGCCTTCTTCTCCACGCCGACCCGGCCGGAGAAAAACACCGCTCCCCCGCCCATGTCGGCAAGCCGGTCGGGCGTAAGCGCATTGACGGAGCGCTTCGTCCCGGGAGCGTCCGCCCACAGCCCTTGGCTGACGGCGACGCCGGGCAGAACGTCCCGGCCGACCGAAGCGGTCAGCTCGCATTCGCCCCGCTCGTTCCATACCCGCACGGTGTCACCGTCTTCGATCCCGAGCCGTGCCGCGTCGTCGGCGTTCAGGAACAGCTTGGGCTCTTTTTCCAGCTTCACGTGCTTTTCGTTGTTCGAGAAAGTCGAATTCAGAAAGTTATGGTTCGGCCCCGGAATAAACAAAAACGGCAAATCCCCGTCGTCCTTAAGCGGCGTGTAGGTCGGCAGCGGCGGCAGCCCCTTGCGCTCCATCGCCTTGGAGTAGAGCTCGATCTTGCCGCTCGGCGTGCGGAGCTTGCCGGGAAACAGCGGCTTCACCTTCGCCTTGACGTACGACTTTTCCCGCAGCTCCTCCAGCGTTATGCCCTCGTACGCCGGATTGTCCGGATAATCCAGCGCCTGCCGGATCAGGTCCTCCTCGGTATCCTTAAACGCCTGCTCTTCGAAGCCCATCGCTTCGGCCAGCAGCCGGAACGTCTCGACGTTGGACTTGCTTTCCCCGTACGGTTCGATGACCGGCTCCTGAATTTGCAGATAATGATGCCAGTAGGAATGATAAAAATCGGTGTTCTCCAATGAGGAGGTCGCGGGCAGCACGATATCCGCATACGCCGCCGTCTCGGTCAGGAACAGATCGTGAACGACGGTGAACAGATCCTCCCGCGCCAGCCCCGCGCGGACCTTGTTCGTCTCCGGCGCCACGACCGCGGGATTCGAGTTGTATACGTACAGCGAGCGAATCGGCGGGTCGAGCTCCAGCAACGCGCGTCCCAGCCGGTTCATGTTGACCGACCGCGCCTTCCCCCGGCGCAAATCCGGCCGCGTCAGCGCCGCGGCGTTATGCGACACGTGTCCGCCGTTGCCCTTGATCGCCCCGCCGCCCTTGAGCAGCCATTGCCCCGTTATGGCGGGCAGGCAGGCGATCGTGCGGACGCACATGCCCCCGTTGTCATGATGCTGCAGCCCGTTGCCGATGCGGATAAAAGCGGGCGTCACGCTGCCGTACATCCGGGCGAGGCGCACGATATCCTCGGCGGGAACGCCCGTAATGCCCGATACCGTAACCGGATCGTACTGCCGCACGTGCGCGCGCAGCTCCTCGTGGCCGACCGTGTATTCGCGCAAAAAGGCTTCGTTCTCCATCCCTTCCGCAAACAGCACGTGCATCATCCCGAGCGCGAGCGCCGCGTCCGTGCCCGGCCGAATCGGAATGAACCAGTCCGCCCAGCGTGCGGTGCGGTTGCGGTGCACGTCGATCGCCACGACGGTCGCCCCGTTTTTGCGGGCTTTCTCCGCGATGGCGACCTGGTGCATGTTCGTGCTCACGGCATTGATGCCCCACATGACGATCAGCTTGGCGTGAACGGTGTCCTCCGGATCGGTGCCGAAGCTGCCGCCCATCGTATATTTGTAGCCTTCCGAGCCCGCCGCCTCGCAGATCGTCTGCTCGAGCTCCGTCGCTCCTAGACGGTTGAAGAAACGCCGGTCCATCCCTTCCGTGCCGATCCGGCCCATATTCCCGTAAAAGCTGTACGGCATAATCGATTCCGGCCCGTACTCGGCGATAAGCCGCTTCCAGCGGCCGGCGATCGTGGCCAGCGCTTCGTCCCAGGAGATGCGCTCGAACTTGCCCTCTCCCTTCGGACCGACCCGCTTCAACGGATAGCGCAGCCGCTTCGGATCGTAGATGCGCTCCGCCAAATGGCGGACCTTGTTGCAGATCGCCCCCTGCGTGACGGGATGGGACGGGTCGCCTTCGATTTTGACGATTTTCCCGTCCTTTTTGTGCACGAGCAGCCCGCATTGGTCCGGACAATCGAGCGAGCAGACGGACCGAAACACGCCGTCGGACTGTTTGGCGTACGGCTGGATTGCGTCTATCTTCATCGTCCTAATCCCCTTGTTCATGTTATTTCCATACGAATTTCTCGCCGTACTCTTTGCCCCACTGGTACATGAGCTTCAAGATCGGCATCAGCTTTTCGCCGTATTCCGTAAGCGAATATTCCACCCTGGGCGGGACTTCGGCGTACACTTTGCGGTGCACGAGGCCGTCGTCCTCCAATTCGCGGAGCTGGTTCGTCAGCATCTTCTGCGTAATGGACGGAATCAGCCGCTTGAGCTCGCTGAACCGCTTCGTCCCCCCAAGCCCGAGATGCCACAAAATGATCAGCTTCCACTTGCCTCCGATCACCGCGAGCGTCAGTTCTTTTTCGCAGTTGATTTCCTTCAAGTTGATCCGTTCTTTCAATACGGTGGCCATGGTTCACCCATCCTTTCTTTAAGCTTGATTGGTCCAATAGTATCCTGAAGGTAACTACATTACGGCAAAGTGCGTTCTTCCGAAATCGAAACTATGAGATTAGAATAACTCCTGAAATCGAACAACACAATAACCGAAATGGAGGAAAGGAACATGCAGCTGCAATTGGCGCTGGATTTGGTAGGCATTCCGGAAGCGATCGAGCTGGTTCGGGAGGTCGAACCGTTTATCGATATCGTCGAAATCGGCACGCCGGTCATCATCAACGAGGGGCTTCATGCGGTCAAGGCGGTAAAAGAAGCGTTCCCGAATTTGACGGTGCTGGCCGACCTGAAAATTATGGACGCGGGCGGATACGAGGTGCAGAAAGCGTCCGAGGCGGGCGCGGATATCATTACCGTCCTGGGCGTATCGGACAACTCGACCATTACCGGAGCGGTCCAAGAAGCCAAGAAGCGGAATAAAAAGATTATGGTCGACATGATCAACGTCAAAAACCTGGAAGAGCGGGCGCGGGAAATCGACGGATTCGGCGTGGATTACATCGCCGTGCATTCGGGCTACGATCATCAGGCGGCAGGGCTGAACTCGTTCGCGGATTTGGCCGCCATCAAGCGGGTGGTCAAAAACGCGAAAACCGCCATCGCCGGCGGCATCAAGCTCGGCACGCTGCCGGAAGTCGTGGCGGCTAAGCCCGATCTGGTCATTGTCGGCGGCGGCATTACCGGGCAAGCGGACAAAGCGGCGACGGCGGCCGAAATGCAGCGGATCATCCGGCAAGGGTAAAGCTTATGGCGAACCGACTTGATTCGAAACCGGGCCATTACGCCGAGCTCATCCTCCGCGAACTGTCCCGCACGGCTTCCGCCGTACCCGACGAAGCGCTTGCGAGTCTGGCCGAACGCATCCTGCAGGCCAAGCGCGTCTACACGGCGGGCGCCGGCCGATCGGGACTTGTCATGCGGGGGCTGGCCATGCGGCTCATGCACCTGGGCATCGAGACGTACGTCGTCGGCGAAACCGTCACGCCGGGGATTCGGGAGCGCGATCTGCTCATCATCGGCTCCGGCTCGGGATCGACGCAAAGCCTGCTCGGCATGGCCGAGAAGGCGAAGCGGCTTGGGGCGGGCATCGCCTTGCTGACGACCGCCGCCGATTCCCCCATCGGCCGGATCGCGGATGTGATCGTACCGATTCCCGCCGCCGCGAAGGAGCAAACCGTCTCCTCCCCCAGCGTTCAGCCGATGGGGTCCCTCTTCGAGCAGAGCCTGCTGGTTACGCTCGATGCCGTCGTCCTGATGCTGATGGAGATCCGGTCGATCGACGCTTCCGCCATGTTCGCCAGACACGCGAACCTCGAATAAAATGGAAAAGCTGCCCGGCAAGGCGTCCGTCGCCTTGCAGGCAGCTTTTTTTCGGTTTTGAAAGGTTACTGCGGGCGGCTTGCGGATGCCGGTTCGGCCCATTCGCCGGGCGCTTGCGGAAAGGGGTCGGAAAGCCTGCTCCAATCGCCGGCCATTTCTTCCTCCGTCAGCAGGCAATCGTCCAGTCCGGCTTCGATGCGGTCCCGGTCAAGCCCGATGCCGATAAACACGACTTTGGTGATCCGGTCTCCGTAGACCGGATGCCACGAGCCGGCAAGATCGGCCTCTTCCCGCAGGATGGCCGCCTGCTCCGCTTTCGGCAGGGCGGCGACCCAATATCCGGCGGGCCCCATTTGGATCGACGGCCCCGCCTGGCTGAAGCTTTGGGCGATATCGTTGCGGGTCGCCAGCCACATCACCCCTTTGGCCCGGACGACGGATTCCGGCCATTCGTTGATCCAGCGCATGAGGCGCTCCGGATGAAACGGACGGACGCGTTCGTATACGAACGAACCGATCCCGTATTCTTCCGTCTCCGGCGTATGCGCCGGCGCTTCCAGCTCCCGAATCCAGCCCGCGGACCGGCTCGCTTCCTCGAAGTCGAACAGCCCGGTGTTCAAAATCTCGGCCGGATCGATCCGGCCCTGCACGCTGCGAATGAAGCGTGCGCGGGGCTGCAGCTTGCGCAGCAGCCGTTCCAGTTCGTCCAGCTTGTCCGGCTCCACTTTATCGCACTTGTTCAGCACGAGCACGTCGCAAAACTCGATCTGGTCGATCAGCAGATCGACGACTTCCCGCGTGTCGTCTTCCCCGGCCGCCTGCTTGCGTTCCAGCAGCGTTTCTCCGGAAGCGAAATCATGCCAGAACCGGTAGGCGTCCACGACGGTCACCATCGTATCGAGCCGGCAGAACCGGGTCAGATCGATCCCCATCTACTCGTCGACGTAGCTGAACGTTTGAGCGACGGGCACCGGCTCGGAAATGCCGGTCGATTCGATCAGGATATAGTCGAAGCGCCCCTCCTTCGCAAGCCGCTCGACTTCGCGCAGCAAATCCTCGCGCAGCGTGCAGCAGATGCAGCCGTTGGACATTTCGACCAGCTTTTCCTCCGTGCGCGACAGACCTCCTCCGTCGCGAATCAAATCGGCGTCGATGTTGACCTCGCTCAAATCGTTGACGATGACGGCGACTTTTAACCCGTTGCGGTTGTTCAAAACGTGATTCAGGATCGTGGTCTTGCCCGCCCCCAAGTATCCGCTTAACACCGTCACCGGAATTTTGGTTTGCGCCAAGTTGCGCGCCTCCTTTATCGTAATTTTTACTATTTTATCGGAACAAAAATCCCGAACACCCGCCTTGATCGCTGCGTTTGTTACGCAGATCGGAAAGTTAGGCGGTAGGGCCGTTCGGGTGAGCTGCGGTCATCCGTTCAACGCTTTCTTCAACGCTTCCAGGTTGTTGCGCATGACGGAGAGATAATCGAGATGTCGGTCCAGTTCTTCTTTCGTCAGCCCTTCCAGCGGGTTCAAGACGTCCGTCGCGGCTCCGACTTCATCCGCAATCGTCTGCGCCACTTTCGGGTCGACCAGCGTTTCGAAGAAAATCGTTTTGACCTCGTGCTCCTTCGCCAATTCGACGACTTGCGCCATTTGTTCCGGAGAAGGCTCCTGATCGGGCGACAAGCCGGAGATGGGAATCTGGGTCAAGCCGTAGCGTTTGGCCAAATAGCCGAATGCCGCGTGCTGCGTGACGAATTCCTTGCGTTTGGCGTTTTGGAGAGCGTCGCGGAACGCTTGATCCAGCTCCTGCAGCTTCGCGATATAGGCGTCCGCGTTGGCTTTGTAGTCGTCTTTGTACGCCGGATCGGCTTGCGCCAGCGCCGCCTCGATGTTCCGGACTTCCTGCTGGGCGAGCACCGGGTCCAGCCATACGTGCGGATCGAGCTGCTCTTCTTCGTGTCCGTGTTCATCTTCGCCGGCATGCGCTTCTTCGCCCGCATGCTCCTCTTCATGCGTTTGCCCGCCGCCGTCTTCGCCGTGATGATGGTCGGCTTCGCCTTCCTGCAGCTCGATGCCTTCGCTCGCCTTGACGACGATGCGGTCGGCGCTGGCCGCGCTCTTCAGCGCGCTGTCGACCCATCCTTCGACGATCCCGTTATAGACGAACACGTCGGCATTGCTGATTTGCGCCATATCCTTCGCGGACGGCTCCCAGTCATGCGGCTCGGCCCCTGCCGGGATTAGCGCGACGACCTCCGCATGCTCCCCCGCCACCTGACGGGCGAATTCGTACATCGGATAGAAGGTCGTCACCACCTTCAGCTTGCCTTCTCGCTCCGCGGCGGCACCGGCGGACGCCTCGGATGCCGAAGACCCGCCTGCGGAACCGGACGGACTCGCCTCTGCGTTCGTACCTCCTCCCCCGCAGCCCGCCAAAGCCCATGCGAACAAGGCGAGCAGCAGCGACAGCGTAATCGGCTTTTTGCTCATTTCTCTTCTCCTCCCGACTGCATATACGAGTATTTATTTGATAAACGGGGAATTCGAGACGGACTCTCCTTCTCCGATCGATCACGGGGTCGATGGATCCGCTTGCCGAGCTTGACGAACGCCTTCTGCGCCCCAATGCCGGCCAGCAGGATCAGCAGCAGCGTCATCGCGATGCTGGCTCCCGGAGGCATGCTGAAGGCGTAAGAAGCCGTCAAGCCGGCAAAGACGCCGCCAAGCGCGACGGTCATCGCGATCCAGACGGCCGCCGCAAAGCTCGGCGCGATGCGGATCGCCAATGACGCGGGCAGCACGATAAGCGACGAGACGAGCAGCACGCCCACGATCGGCATCGCCGCCGACACGATCATGCCGGTCAAGACGCTAAAGCCCATGGAAAGCCATTTGACCGGAAGTCCGGCGGTCTTCGCCGTATCCTCGTCGAAAGTCAATTGATAGAGCGGACGGCGCAGCAGAAGGAAAAAGACGGCGCCGACCGCGGCTGCGGCGGCCATGAGGATCAATTCCGTCCGGTTGACCGCGACGACCGAGCCGAACAAATAGGAAGAAAAGCTTTTGTTCAAGGCATTGCTCCGGCTCATCAGAATCGCGGCCGAGGACAAGCCGCCGATCATGATGATGGCGATCGAGATTTCGCTGTACGTTTTGTACGTGCGGCGTACCCATTCCACGGCGACGGACCCCGCCAGCGCGACCGCGAATCCGGTCGCCGTCGGATTCCAATGCAGCAGCGCGCCTGCGGCGATGCCGGCCAGCGACACGTGCGACAGCATATCCGCCATCAGCGCCTGCCGGCGGAGCAGCAAATAGACGCCCAGCACCGAGGCGATCAGCGCGATCAGAGCGCCGGCGAAAAATGCCCTCTGCATGAAGTCGTAGTGCAGCATTTCCATCCTCCGTCCTCCTTCCGCCGCAATTCGATAACCCGGTCCAGATACGGAGCCGCTTCCGCCAGTCCGTGCGTCACCATCACGACGGTCCGGCCGTGCTCCCGGACCTGACGGCTCATCAGCTCGTAAAATCCGAGCCGGCTGTCCTTGTCCATGCCTGTCGTCGGTTCGTCCAAGACGAGCAGATCGGGCTCCATTGCCAGCACGCGGGCGATGCAGATCCGCTGCTTCTGCCCGCCCGACAGCTCGCCGATCCGGCGGTTGCGCCATTCCCACATCCCGACCTGACGCAGCGCGCGTTCCGCCTGCTCCCTGTCCTCCGCCCGCAGCCTGCGCAGCCACGAGCCTTGGGCGAAACGTCCGGACAGGACGAACTCCAGCACCTTGCTCGGAAAGCCGCTGTTGAAGGCGGCGATCTGCTGCGGAACGTAGCCGACGACCAGCTTTCGGCCGTCCGTCCCCTTGGCCGCAAGCCGGACTTCGCCCGACCAGGGCCTGAGGAGGCCGAGCATCAGCTTCAGCAGCGTCGTCTTCGCCGCGCCGTTCGGGCCGGTCACGGCCACAAATTCGCCGAATCGAATATCGACGGTCACATCCTCCAGACACGGGACATCCGCGTACCCGAACATGACCTCCCGCATCGTTGCCAATTGCACCTGCTTCACCTCAACTTTTTGCATCATGCGAAGACGGCTCCGGACGGTATGCGCTCCCGTAACGATGGCGCTTTTTCTCAGCCTGCCGCCAAGCCCGTCCAGTATCCGTTCCATATATTCGTAAATTTTACACTTAATAAACAAGCGAACAAATGCGGATTCCGCCGTCCGCATTCGCGCACCGGATTACGCCTGATCGTTCGCCATTTCGTGCCGGCATTGCTCGCAAAGGCCGTAAATTTCGAACCGGTGGCTCAAAATTCGGTAATTCCCCGGCAAATTCAGCTTATCGTTCATCGGGCAATATTCGAACGTTTCCGTCTTCTCGCAATTCGTGCAAATGAGGTGATGATGGTGATGGTTCAGGCAGGAAGCCTTGAATTTCAGCCCGCCCTCCAAAAAGTAAAACTGCTCCAACACGCCCATTTCGCTCAACATGCGCAGATTGCGGTAGACGGTATCGAAGCTGACGCTCGGATATTTGACCGCGAGCTGGTCGTAAACGTCCTTGGGAGACAAGTAACCGTCGGTCGCGGAAAAAATTTGCGCCAGCGTCCTGCGCTGCTCCGTAATGCGCCACCCGTTGCGCGACATGATCCCGATCATTTCCCGGACTTTGTCGCCGCCGTCCTTGCGGTCGTGAGAATGATCGCGATCGTGGCTGTTGTTCCGGTCTTGTTCGGACACCGCTATCCCTTCTTTCCCCGACTAGGCGCAAGCCTTCAAGCGGATGATCGATTCACTCTACGTAAAATTTACTATTTGATCATAGCCCAAGGCGGCAAACCTGTCAACAAGCCGCACAGGCCGTCGCCAATCGATGGGTCCGGTATGCCGAGGGCTTCGCGTTTTTCCCTTATTCCGTTCCTTGATGGAACCGCTGGCGGAACCGGCGCGGGGACAAACCCTCCAGCCGGGAAAAGCAGGAGCTGAAATAAGGCGCCTGGTTGAACCCGACCTCCTCGGCGATGCGCGCGATCGTCCAGTCGGTTTGCATCAGCAGCAGCTTCGCCTGTTCGATCCGGTAGCGGAGCAGGTATTCCATCGGCGTGCAGCCGTACTCCCTCTGCATGCAGCGCGCGATGTAGACCGGGTGAAAGTTCAGCTTCTCTCCCAACTCGCGGACGGTGATGTCCTCGCGATAGCGGCTGCGCAAATAAGCGGCGGCCTGCTCGGCGCATTCCCTTCCCGGGGAGGTCCGGCTCGACTTTTGCGATGCGGCAAGCTGGTGAACGAGTTCCTGGAACAGCGCCTGCTGCTTGAGACGCGAGAGAGGCAAATGGGCGCTCGGATTCAGATGGCCGATCTGCTGAAGCAGCTCTTCGGCCTTCCCGGGTTGAGCCAGCTTGACGAATTGCGGCAGCGCGATGGAAAACGGCCGCACGTCGTACGGGTCGACGGCTTGAACGCCTTCAGGTTCGCAGCATCGCTCGGAAGGCTTGTCGGCTACGGACCATGAGCCGGTCGCCTGAAAATGCAGCCAGTAATATTCTGTCCGTTCCCTGCAGCCTTCCGTGCCGTAATGGAAGCAGTCCGGCCGAAGAATAAGGGCGCAGCCCGACGACACTTCGTAGCGGCGCTCTTCTTCCCCGACATACAGGCAGCCTTTCTGGACGAACAGCAAATCGAACACCCGGATATGGCGCCGGCTCATGTGCCGGTCGCCCGGTGCGAAAACCGCATGCCCGCTTGCGATGTAATGCGGCATCGGAGGCACGGTGAACTCCAGCAGGTTCATGGGAGCGCTTCCTTTCCAATCAGGTTTCAAAATTGAATGTTTCCGTTTAAAAAATGAACCTTCGCCGCCAGTATACCATCTATAATCTGTTGTGGATATAACGTGCTGTCTGGCGCAATCGCGGTTAGACAACAAGTTCAGTCAGGGGGTTTCATTTGTGAATCCTAAATATTCGCTGTGGGCGCTGGCGTGGCCCGTCTTTATCGAGCTGCTGCTGCAAACGCTGCTGGGCACCGTCGACACCGTGATGGTCAGCCGCATATCGGACGACGCCGTGGCGGTCGTCGGCTTTGCCAATCAGCTGTTCAACGCGCTCAACACGCTGTTTATGACCGTCGCCACCGGCGCGGGGATTCTCGTCGCGCAGCGCATCGGGATGAAGCGCGAGGAGGACGCCCGCACGATTGCGGTCATGGCCGTGACCGTCTGCACGGTCATCGGTCTTGTCCTCAGCGCCGTTCTGTTTACGCAATCCCGTCCGATCGCCCGAATGCTGAACGTCTCGGACGAGCTGTTGCCGCTGTGGGACACCTACGTATCGAACATCGGCGGAGGCATGTTCCTGACGGCGCTCATCGCCGTGCTCGGCACCGTCATCCGCAACACCGGCAATACGAAAACCCCGATGTTCATCAGCATCGGCATGAATGCGTTTCATATCGTATTGAACTACGGCTTTATTTTCGGCAAGCTCGGCCTTCCCCAATGGGGACTGCTGGGCGTTGCCGTGTCCGGCAACCTGTCCAAGCTGCTTGCCGCCGCGGTTCTGCTGTACATGTTCGTCTTCGCTTTCGAACGGGCGATCCGGCCCAAAGACTTCCGCACGTTCGACGGCAAGCTGTTCAAGGAAGTGCTGAAGATCGGCTGGCCGCTTGGCGTCAACATGTCCTGCTGGGTGTTCTCCCAATTGGCGATATACGCGTTCCTGGCCGATCTGGGCGCCAAGGAACTCGCCGCAAGGACGTACATGAATACGCTCGAATCGTTCTGCTTTATGCTCGGCAGCGCCATTGCGCTTGCCGTCCAGATCCAAATCGCCCATCTTTACGGGGCGGGGAAAATCCGGGAGGCTTACCGGGCGGCATTCCGCGCGCTGGGGATCGGCCTCGCGTTCGTCGTGTCCTGCGCGCTGCTCCTCTTTCTTTTCGGACGTCCGATGCTCGGATTGTTTACGAAAGACGGCGACATCATCGCCATGGGCGTCTCGCTGCTGGGGCTGAATCTGCTGCTGCAGCCGGGCAAAATGCTGAACATGGCGCTTGGCAATTCGCTGAACGCCGTCGGCGACACCCGGTTTACCATGTACATTTCCCTCGGTTCCATGTCGTTGATCGCAACCGGCTGCTCTTACTGGCTGGGGCTGCAGGCGGGCTGGGGGCTGATCGGCATTTACTGCTGCATGATCGCCGACGAGTACGTGCGGGGAGCGTTGTCTCTCGTTCGATGGAGGGGCAAGAAGCATCTGCTCAGGGGCACGGCTTCGCAAGCGGGGAGCCTGTCGGGACCGGCCGTTTCCGTGTAGGCGCGCACATGAACAAACGAAAGGCAGCGGAAGCCTCGGACGCTTTCGCTGCCTGCGCTTTTAATCGGTATCGTACCTTTGCGAACGCCACGGATCGCCGTACATATGGTATCCGTTCCGCTCCCAGAAGCCGGGCTTGTTTTCGGCCATGAATTCGATGCCGCGCAGCCATTTGGCGCTTTTCCAGAAATACAGGTGCGGCACCACCATCCGGACGGGGTACCCGTGCTTGGGCGTCAGCGTTTCTCCGTTGTGCTTGAGGCCGAAAAACGAAGTGTCCCGCAAAAAATCCTCCAGCGGCAAATTCGTGGTCCAGCCGTGCTCGGCGTGCAGCATCACGAACCGGGCTTCGGGCTTCAGCCTCACCCGCTCCATCAGCGTCGACACGGCGACGCCCTCCCACACGTTGTCCAGCCTGGTCCACGTCGTGACGCAGTGAATGTCGTTGACGAACGTTTTCCGCGGCAGGCTCATGAACTCGTCGAAGGTGAACGTCACTTCTTCCTCGACCAATCCGAATACGCGCAGGTTCCATTGGCTCATGTCCCGGTAATGCGGCACTTCGCCATGATGCAGGATGGGAAAGCTTGTCGTCACGAATTGACCCGGCGGCACCCGCGAAGCGATGTCTGTCTCCTTCATGCGATCCACTCCTTAGATTCGGGAAGATAGCCTCTTTCCTCATTATCCCCTTGTTGCCTTGCGAAAAACAACGGGAGCGACAAGAGACGACAGCGCCAGCATCGCCAATCCCGCAAACAGGATGATGCCGTATTGTTGAATCCAGGCGGGCTCATGCTTCGCCACCTTGAACAGCCATCCGCCGACGATCGGCCCGATGAAGCCGGCAAATCCGGTCAAAGCGTTGAAAACCGCCACATACATCGGGCGCTCCGGCTTCGGGGTGTCTCCGATCAGAAAATTAAAAACGAGCAAATTGTATCCGCCCAGGCCGAAGCCGAGCAGCACGTGCGCGATCGAAAGCACAAGCAGCGCCGGGAAAAAGGCAAGGCCGAACCAGACGGCGCACGAGGCGGCGAGAAGCGGAAACGTCCACAGCAGCAGCGTCCGCGCGGGATGTCTCGCGTTCATGTTGCCCCAATAGATGTAGCTGGCCATCATCACGATATTTTGCAGCATCGTAATCAGGGTTACGCTGCTGTAGCTCAAGTGCAGAACGTTCAGCATCGCGTAGGAAAACAGCGGAACCACCAGGTTGTAAACGAGCAGAAAAACCGTGATGAACCCCGTCGCCGACAAAAAACCGCGGTCGCGCAGCGGCCGCATGAACAAGCCCGCGGATAGGCCCCCGCCCGATCTTTCGAACGGGGGATTGGCGTAACGGGCGAGCTCCACCGTGTTCCAAACGACGCATACCGCACTGATGACGTATAGCCATACGAATCCGGTCCCGCCCGGCACCCATTCCAGCCATTGGCCGGCCAGCAGCAAAACGGCGCTGGCTACCGCCCAATGAATGGTATTGCGGATGCCGAAATAACGGCCCCGGACGGCCGGCGGCACGATATCCGCCATCAGCGAGGTCCAGACCACGTTCGCCGACTGCCCCATCGCAAAAGACAACAGAAATAAAATCGTATAGATCCCAAACCAGGAGGCCTCCGGAAACAACAGCGGAATCAGCCCCGTGGCCACCCACAGCACCCGGTGGAAAACGGCGAACAGCAGCAGCATGGACCGGCGGTCGCTCCAGCGCTGCATGCCCGCCGCGATAAAAATCTGGATGATCAGCGTAAGCGACGGAATCGCCGCCACGATCCCGATCTGCTCGGAATTGAAGCCCAAGTAGAGGAGGAATGCCGTCTGCAGCGGACCGCCCAGCAAATTGGCGATGATCGTTGCGGGAATGCCCTCGCGAACCGAAGTCCGCATTCCCCTGCGATTGCTGGAAACGCTTGCGCGTTCCGGACGGAAAAAAGCCGAGCTCCGCGGCAGCCTGAATCTTCCGGTCATATTCCGACAGTTCCCCCACGATGTAATCAACCCGATTCTACTCTTTTTCCCCGGCCAGTGGCAAGTAGATAATGAATTCCGTTCCTTCGTTCAGCCGGCTGTCGACTTGAATCGTGCCGCCGTGGTTGCGGATAATGCGGTAGCTGACCGACAGGCCGAGTCCGGTTCCGTCCTGCTTGGTCGTAAAAAACGGATCGAACAGCCGAGCCATCGTCGACCGCTCCATGCCTTTGCCGTTGTCGCGAATCCGGATCACCGCGTACCGGTTTTCCCGATTGGCCGTCACCTGGATCAGCCCTTTGCGTTCGTCGCCCGAATCCTGTATGGCATCCATCGAATTTTTCAAAATATTCAAAATCACTTGCTTAATCTGCTTGACGTCGATGGCGACCTGCATGACCGGATCGTAGATTTCGAAGTGCAGCTCGCAGCCTTTCATGTTGGCTTCGCTCTCGAACAGCAGAATGGACTCCTTAAGCAGCATGCCGACCGAAATGTGCTGCTTCATGGGCGCCGAAGGCTTCGAGGAATTGAGAAACTCAAAGATGATGTCGTTGGCCCTGTCGATCTCGGATAAAATGATGCGGGCGTACTCCTGCTTGCCGATCGTCTCCAAATAAGGCTTCAGAAGCTGGATAAAGCCCCGGATCGAGGTAAGCGGGTTGCGGATTTCGTGCGCGATGGAGGCGGCGATTTTGCCCAGCATCGCCAGTTTGTCGTTTTGGAATGCGGACTGCTCGATATGCTTGAATTCGGAAACGTCCTTGACGCTGACGAGATAATCCCCGTCGAGCTCGTCGATCCGGGTAATGCTGATCAGCAGAAAACGGCCGTGCGCATCCTGAAACTCGCCGTTGAACCTGCGATAGTAGACCATTTCCTTGTACATCCGAAGGAAAATCATCCGAATCGATTTGCGAAGATAAGGATGAAACATGAGCTGGCGCAGCGAGTGGCCGATCAACGCCCGGCGGGGAGCTTGCAGCAGGCGGGACATCTGCACGTTCAAGAAGCGAAGATGGCCTTCGGAATCGAACAGGGCGATTCCGCTGTCCATATGCTGCAGCACCGTCTCGAATTTGCTCGGGCGTTCCTCCTGAAGGGGCAACGATTGAACGGCCGACTCCTTCAGCCGTTTCGCGCTCGCGTCCTCCTCTCCCGCAGCGGCTTCCGGAAGCCTGACGGATGTGAGGATTTCCATAAGAAACAGCAGCGATCTGTGCATCAAGGTCATCCGGTCTTCTGCTTCGGCGTTGTAGAGAAGATCCTTCACGCTTGCCTCATGATGACTGAGTATGTCGTCGGAGGAAACGCCTTGCAGTTGGTGCATCAATTTCGCCTTGTCCGTAATGGTTCCGCCTTCGCTCAGCGCAAATTCGGCCAATGCCGGAAAATAGCGGGATTTCCACCTTTCCATGAACGACTCCTCCCGATCCGATCCAATATCGACAGGTTCGGGCAGACCTGAAAAGCACATTGCTTAATCTTTCGATTTGCCGTCCTGATTCCGATCCGCGCTGCGCTTCGAACCGCCGTCATGCCGGCGGGACGGGTTCCGATCGTGATTTTCGGTCTGCCGATTTGAAGCATTTGAGATCAGGCTACCGCTGTTTTGCCCTTTTATTTTGTTTTCGTTGCGAACTTCCCGGTTGCGATGTCCGTTGTTCCGCTCGCCGCCGTCGCCGTAGCGCCGGTTGCCGCTTCCGGTCTTCCCGCCGCGTGCGCCCCGGTTGTCGTCGCCTCGCCGGTCTTCGCGGTCTTTCTTCTTCCCTATCTTATTCTCCTTGCCCGCTTTTTCTGTCCGATCCCGATGATCCCGGGTCACAAGCGCGCCGCCCGAAGTTTGCCGAGCGTTGCTCTCCTGTTTTCCGCTCCTTTCTTGATTCGCGTTTCGACCCCCATTTTCCTGTTTTTCCCGGTAATTTTGTTTCTTCCGATTTTCCTGCCGCTGCTGTTTCCTCAATTCATCCCGCTTTTTCCGGTCCTCTTCGACTTTATCCTTCAGCGCAGCCAGCAGCTTGTTCCATTCGTCTCTTTCGCTGCCGTTTTTCAAAGCGGACGAGGCGGACTCGCTCTTTGTGTCCGGGTTCGGCTTGTTGCCCGTAAGAACTTGTTGGACGCCTCCCCACTCGCTGGCGATCGTCTTCATCGATTCATGCCGCAGCGTCTCCAGCGGCACCTCATGCCCCTGGCTTTCGGCCTTCAGCCAGAAGGCCATTTTCCCGGTGGATACGCCGCTTTTCTTGGCTTCCTCCCTGACTTCGGCGGGGACCGATACCGCCATAATTTCCGGAGCGTTGTCCGAAGCGCCGCCAAGCCGCTTGGCCGTCTGCTCGATCGCTTTTTTCATGCTGCCGATGATTTCGGCTTCCCATTCCGCGTCGACTTTGCCTACGGCCACGCTTGCCAGCACGACTTCGCCGCCCGAGTCGAGCAGCTTCCGGGAGGCAAGCTCTTCCGCAAGCCGGGCGGTTACGTCTTCGACGGTTTGCCCTTTGTATTCGATTGCCGCGACGATCGGCCTCGCATCCGCATTCAAGGCGCGCAGCTCGCGCACGTATTCCCTGCTGTCGATGCCCATCTCGACGCTCGGATTGACATCCATCGAGACGTAAGCGACAACGGTCGGCGTCTGAAACCACCACAGTCCCAGCAGCAGGACGAAAGCGGCAACGGCAGAAGCGCCCAGAATCGCCGCCGTTCGGCGTCCCCCAAGCAGGCCGCGCCGCGCTCCGGTCCGTGCCCATTCGATTTCGTCGCCGATCCGGAAATGGGGCAACCGCTTGACCCGGACGAATTGGCCGCCGGGCGCCAGCACGATCGCTTTTCTCTTTTCCAAAGACAGAATGACGGCCCGATTCATGGCGTTTCACCCTCCATGCCTTTTTCCGGACTTTCGATGTATGGTTTTAAATGTCGGTACGGTCCGCCGGCGATCAAAGCCGTCGCGATCAAGTACTTGCGGTTGCGTTCCAGCGTTTTCCTGGATACTTGCTCCGCTTCGCACAGCTCCTTCAGCGGAAGCTGGCGCCTCTCTTTGAGCATGGCGAACAAAACGGGATTCGCCGCCAGCCTCCGGCCGATTCCGAGAAGCATGTTTCGCGAATCCAGATGCTTGGGGGATTGCTCGCTCAAATCCGCGAAGCTGATGCCAAAGCCCGCAAGCTCCTCGGCCAGCGCCTTGATTTCTTCCAGACGCGTTTCCCGGTCCTGGTCCTGCGCGTAAGCCTCGAGCGCTTCTTTCGCTTCGACTTGCGACAGGAGCGACGCGCCCTCTCCCTTATCGCCCTCCAGGGCGCTGTACGGCACAAGCGACGCGTGCCGCTCCTCTTTGCGCGCATAATCGATAAGCCGCCTCGTGATCACCTGCGAAGCAAAGGTTAGAAACCGTCCGCCCGATTGCGCCGAGTACCCGTTGATCGCCTCGTCGAACGCAAGCAGCGCCACGCTGAATTCGTCATCCCGGGCGGGATCGATGTATCGTTTGCAAAATCGGCTAGCTGTCTTGAGGATAAAAGGCCGATAACGTTGAATCAGTTCGTTGCGAAGTTCCTCGTTCCCTTGCTGAATGGACGCGACCATCGCTTCCGGCGTATCGCCCTCCGGCGCGCCATCGCTATCGGAACGGTGTCCGACCCATTTTTTCCACAGTGCGAGCAGCAAAAACTCACCCCACAAATATAGAGTTCGGATGCTCAAGCGATTATCGGCGGGCATCTCCTTTTTCGTGCAGAAAAACGCCCCCGCACCGTGGCGCTGCCGACCAGTGGGGGACGCTCAACACTGCCTATTCGTATCGGGTTAATACGCGCCGCCGGACGTCCGTTTGAAACGAAGCTTATGGCGGCGTTGAGCCAGCATGCCGAGCCGGCGCTTGAGCTGCTGCTCCCATTCGGCATCTTTAAGCTCTTTGGCGAACGTAAGTAAATCCAATGCCATGTCGATCTGATACTGAACAATGTACAGCGGGTCCTCATCCTCATGGTTGATGCAGTTCTCGTGGAGGGCTTTGTCCGATTCGTCAACGTAGTCGTTGAAGTCGACTTCGGAGGCGCCGTCGCCGTGCGCGTATTCAGCCAAAATCTCGTACTCGTTCTCCACCAGGTAGTGGACTTCGACACGGTGGCATACCGGACAAAACAATATTGGAACGTTATGGATTCTCGTTCTGAAATGTTTCAGCGTCCCTTTTGTGCCGATCATGCTCGCTCCGCAGCAAAAACTCATCGTTACCCCTCCCCGTTCCATGAAGATGAATGGTGCTATTCACTATATTCTTCTTGCGTTTGCGGAATTCCTCCCGATTGGCTATAGGACCTTCCGTATTATCATTTTGCCGCATTTTGTCGGAAAAGTAAAACGGTCGGGCTGTTTTTTATCCTTTGCAGATTCGTCTCCGGCCAAACGCCCCCCTTAAAAAGACGCGAAAAGGCGCATGCATCGAGCATGCGCCTTCGTAACCGGTTATGTCCGGAAGCTGTCTTATTTGGCAACCAGGTGCTTGTCCCCCGGCTTCCAGTTGATCGGGCACAGACCGCCGGATTGCAGCGCTTGAAGCACGCGGAGCGTTTCGTCCACGCTGCGGCCCACATCGTTGTGGTTGACGACCTGGTATTTGATAATACCGTCCGGATCGATGATGAACAGACCGCGCAGGGCTACGCCTTCTTCTTCGATCAGAACGCCGTAATCCCGTGCCGTCTTCTTCGTGATGTCGGCGGCGAGCGGGAAGTTCAGCTTGCCAAGGCCGTTTTCGCTCTTCGGCGTATTGATCCAGGCGCGGTGGCTGTGAATGCTGTCGACGCTGACGCCGAGAATTTCCGTGTTCAGCGCGCGGAATTGTTCAGCCGCTTCGGAAAGCGCCACGATTTCCGTCGGGCACACGAACGTGAAGTCCAGCGGATAGAAGAAGAATACCAGCCATTTGCCTTTGTAGTCGGACAAAGAAACTTTGCCGAAGCCTTGTCCGTCGCCAAGCGCCGTTTCAAGGGTGAAATCCGGGGCGGGGAGTCCTACCAAACGTTCTGCCATGATTCATAACCTCCTACAGTTCGGCCTGATGGCCGGGTATTTGTCTATCCTTCATGGTATCATCATTGAGAAGGAAAATCAATATGGAACGATTACTTGTTTAGAATAAATATAAACTAGCAAATCGTTTAGCGGATCATTTCGCCAATGCGGCTACGATCAAATCGCCCATCTCGCTCGTGCTGACGGCTTTGCTCTTGTCGACGGCAATATCGCTTGTGCGATGGCCGGCGTCAAGCACCTTTTTGACCGCGTCTTCGATCGCTTTCCCCGCTTCCAGATAGCCGAAGGTCAGCTGGAACATCAGCGCCACGGACAGAATCGTCGCAATCGGGTTGGCGATGCCCTGGCCTGCGATGTCCGGAGCCGAACCGTGCACCGGCTCGTACAGTCCGAAGCTGCCTTCGCCGAGCGAAGCGGAGGCCAGCATGCCGATGGAGCCGGTCAGCATTGCGGCTTCGTCGCTGAGGATGTCGCCGAACATGTTCTCGGTAACGATGACGTCAAAGCTGGACGGGCGGCGCAGCAGCTGCATCGCGCAGTTGTCTACGAGCACGTGCTCAAGCTCCACGTCCGGATATTCCGGCGCGATGCGGTTGACCGTCTCCCGCCAGAGACGGGACGTCTCGAGCACGTTCGCCTTGTCGACGGAAGCCAGGCGTTTTCTGCGTTTCCGGGCGATCTCGAACGCCTGGCGAACGATGCGCTCGACTTCGGATACGCTATATACGCACGTATCGACCGCTTCCTGGCCGCCTTCCCCTTCGCGGCGGAATTTGTCGCCGAAATAGATGCCCCCCGTCAGCTCGCGGACCACGATCAGGTCCGTGCCTTCCAGCACTTCCGGCTTCAGCGTGGATGCGTCCTTCAGGCAGTCGAACACGACGGCGGGCCGGATGTTGGAGAACAGGCCGAGCGCCTTGCGGATGCCCAGCAGCCCGGTTTCCGGACGAAGCTCCTTCGGATTGTTGTCCCATTTCGGACCGCCGACCGCGCCGAGCAGCACGGCGTCCGCCTTTTGGCAAATTTCCAGCGTTTCCTGCGGCAGCGGAGTACCCTTCTCGTCGATGGCGATGCCGCCGAACAAGCCGTATTCCAGCTCAAATTTGTAGCCGTACAGCTCCTCCGTTTTTTTCAGCACTTTAATCGCTTCCGCCACCACTTCCGGTCCGATTCCGTCCCCGGAGATGACGGCAATTTTTTTCACGTCTGCCATATGCGCGTTTCACTCCCGATTTTCTTAGTGTAGCGTTGTCCGAAACTCTCCATTCATTTGTAGCACATTTCCGTATCCCCGGCAAAATAGATAAATCCTATCGTTTCGATAGTTTCAACCTATAATTTCGCGTGACCGTTTCGTCCCGAGCGCCTTACGAATGCTGGCCTGAGTGCCTCCCACGAATGTTGTCCGAGTGCCTCGCGTATGCCGCCTGTTTGCCGCCCGTACGCCGCGAAGATCGCCCCCGGCGGATCGCCGCCGGGGACGAAACGCGGTCCGGTTCAGACCGCTACGCGTTTGATCGCGCGATTCATCTTCTCCATACCGGAATAAGTGGCCTCGTAATCGTTGTGCGTGAAGTTCATGCGCAGCGTGTTGTGCTTCGGGTTCTCGGCGTAGAACGTTACGCCCGGCACAAATGCGACTCCCTCCTCCACGCACGCCTTCAGCAGCTCCGCCGTATCGACCCTCTCGGGGAATTCAAGCCAGAAGAACATGCCGCCTTTCGGCTCCTCCCACTTGACGCCGGGCCAATTGTGCTTGGCGAGCAGTTCGGCCATTTGCCGCATCCGCGCCTCGTATTCCTTCCGCACGAACTCGATGTGCCCGTCGAGATCGAAATGCGAAAGCAGCTGATACAGGGTCTGCTGGTCCAGCGAGCTGGAATGCAGATCCGCAGCCTGCTTCGCTTGCGTCATGTTGCGGATCAGCTTCGAATCGCCGATGACCCAACCGGTTCTAAGCGCCGGAGCGACCGTCTTGGAGAACGTGCTGGTGTAGACGACGCCCGAACCTTCCGGATGCTCGTCCAGCGAGAAAATCGACGGATACGTAACGGATCCGTCGCCGAAACTCAGCTCGCCGTAAGGATCGTCCTCGAGAATCAGCGTATCCGTCCTGCGGCACAGCTCGAGGGTGCCGCGGCGGCGCTGCTCGCTCCACGCCTTGCCGGTGGGGTTCGAGAACGTCGGGATGACATAAAGCATTTTCGGTTTGTACCGCTCAAGCTTGGCGGCCAGATCGTCCAGATCGGGACCGTCGGCGTCCCCCTCGACCGAAACCGGCACGGCGCCGTAGGAACGGAACACTTGCAGGGCGGACAAATACGTCGGGCGCTCGACCAGGATCACGTCGCCCGGATCGAGATAAATGCGGGAAAGAAGGTCGATCGCCTGCTGCGATCCGGTCGTCAGCAGCATATGGTCGGGCGTCACCCGCACGCCCTTGCGCGCCATTCGGGCGCACAGCGCTTCCCGCAGCGGCAGGTACCCTTCGGTCAAGCCGTACTGAAGCGCTTTGTTGCCCTGTTCCATGACCCGTTGGAACGCCTCCGACACCGCCGTCACCGGGAAGTGCTCTTCGGCGGGGAGTCCGCCGGCGAACGAGATGATGGAATTGCCTTGCGTCAGCTTTAAAATTTCACGAACCGCCGAAGAAGAGAAGCTCCCCATCTTGGCGGAAAACCGATAGTTCATTCGGGGTTCCCCATTTCCGGTTCCTAAAATATCGCAAAGTCCCCGAACGCTTGAGGACTCCGCCGAAAAACGGATCAGATTAACGTTACGTTGTCGCGGCGGCTGCGCGTGGGCGCGTTCCGCTTGTCGATCAGACGGTTGAGCGCGTCGACGTAAGCGCGGGCGCTCGCTTCGAGAATATCGGTGCTGACGCCGCGGCCGTGCGCGCTTACATCGCCCTGCCGCAGGACCACGTGAACGTCGCCAAGCGCGTCCGTGCCGTCGGTGACCGATTTGATCGTGTAGTCGTCCAGTATAACTTCTTCTTTCGTCAGCTCGTCGATCGCGCGGTAAATGGCGTCGACCGAGCCGTTGCCGCCCGCTTTCGTCTCGACAAAGCCTTCGGCGGTCTTCAGCCGGACGGTAGCCGTCGGGCCCGTGCGGCTGTCGAACGAGACGACAAGCTGCTCCAGGGCGAACACTTCCGGCGTCTCGACCATCTTCTCTTCCAGCAGCGCGATGATATCCTCGTTGCTGACGTCCTTCTTGCGGTCGGCCAAGTCCTTGAACTTGCCGAACGCGGCGTTGATCTGCTCTTCCGTCAAGTTCTCGAAGCCGAGATCGATCAGCTTCTCCCGGAACGCATGGCGTCCCGAATGCTTGCCGAGCACGAGCTTGCTGTCCTTGAGGCCGATCGTCGCCGGGGAGATGATTTCGTACGTCGTCTTCTCCTTCAGCACGCCGTCCTGATGAATGCCGGATTCGTGCGCGAACGCGTTGGCGCCGACAATCGCCTTGTTGCCGGGAACGACCATGCCCGTCAGCTTGCTGACCAGCCTGCTTGTCTTGGCGATCTCCTGCAGGTTAAGTGTTGTCTTCGCCTGGAAAAATTCCGCCCGCGTATAAAGGGCCAGCGCCACTTCCTCGATCGCCGTGTTGCCCGCACGTTCGCCGATGCCGTTGATCGTGCCTTCGATCTGGTCGGCCCCGTTCAAGATGGCCGCAAGCGCATTCGCCGTCGCCATGCCGAGATCGTCGTGGCAGTGCGCGGACAGCTGGATGCGCTCGATGTCCGGCACGTTCTCCTTCAAGGTTTTGAAGATGTTTCCGAATTCCTGCGGCGTCATGTAGCCGACGGTATCCGGGATGTTCACGACCGAAACGCCGTTCTTGACGGCAAGCTCGGTGACCTGGCACAGGAAATCCAGCTCCGTCCGTCCCGCATCCTCGGCCGAGAACTCGATTTTGCTGAAATATTTTTTGGCGTACCGGATCGCCCGTTCGGCCGTCTCCAGCACCTGCTCCTTCTCCATCCGCAGCTTGTGCTTGCGGTGAATCGGGGATGTCGCGATAAAAATATGAATGCAAGGGTCCTGCGCGCCCTTCAGCGCTTCGCGCACCGCGTCGATGTCCTGCTCGCGCGAACGCGCAAGGCCGACGACGGTGGCGTTCTTCACCGCGCGCGCGACCGCGTTGACCGCGGCCAGGTCGCCGGGAGAAGCGGCCGGAAAGCCCGCCTCGATCCGGTCGATTCCGAGGCGTTCCAACTGATACGCGATTTCGAGTTTCTCTTGGGTGTTCAGGTTGACACCGGGGGACTGCTCCCCGTCGCGCAGCGTCGTATCAAAAATGTATATTTTCCGCATATGGCAGCTTGATGCCCGCACCTCCTGAAGCAGCTAATGAAGTTCAGACCGCCCTGCTGCTGGTCTTGGTTCGATTATAACATAATCGGAAGCGCCTTCTAGCGAAATCCGCAAGTTCGGACGAGATTTGCCGGGAATTTCGCAACCCGCCGAATCTTGATAAACAACCCCGGCTTTGGCCGGGGTTGTCCGATTGCGCGTTGGGGCGCCGGAATTACTTCTTGTTGATCCAGTGCATCAGGCCGCGCAGTTGGGAGCCGACCACTTCGATCGGATGCTCGGCTTCGTTGCGGCGGGTAGCCGTAAGGAAGGCGCGCCCGGATTGGTTTTCCAGGATAAAGTCGCGTGCGAAGCGGCCGGATTGGATGTCGGCGAGCACTTCTTTCATCGCTTTTTTCGTTTCTTCGGTTACGATGCGCGGACCGGTCACGTAATCGCCGTATTCGGCCGTGTTGGAGATCGAGTTGCGCATCGCGGCGAGACCGCCTTCATACATGAGGTCGACGATCAGCTTCAGCTCGTGCAGGCACTCGAAGTAGGCCATTTCCGGAGCGTAGCCCGCTTCGACGAGCGTTTCGAAACCGGCTTTGACGAGCGCGCTTGCGCCGCCGCACAGAACGGCCTGTTCGCCGAACAGGTCGGTTTCCGTTTCTTCGCGGAACGTCGTTTCGATAACGCCCGCACGGGTACAGCCGATGCCTTTCGCGTAAGCCATGCCGATTTCAAACGCTTTGCCGGTGCCGTTTTGGTGAACGGCGATCAATCCGGGAACGCCGAAGCCTTCTACGTACGTGCGGCGAACCAGATGGCCCGGGGATTTCGGAGCGACGAGCAGAACGTCGGCGTCTTGAGGCGGAACGATTTGGCCGTAATGGATGTTGAAGCCATGGGAGAACATGAGTGCGGCGCCTTTTTTCAGGTTCGGCTCGATTTCGTTTTTGTAGACGGCGGCTTGCGTTTCATCGGGCATCAGGATTTGCACGACATCCGCCCTGCGGGTCGCTTCGGCAACGGACAGCACTTCGAAGCCGTCGTTGCGGGCCGCTTCCGCGGATTTGCCCTCGCGCAGGCCGATGATGACGGACAGGCCGCTGTCGCGCAGGTTTTGGGCTTGAGCGTGGCCTTGGCTGCCGTAGCCGATAACGGCGATCGTTTTGCCTTTCAGAGCGCCGAGATCGGCGTCTTTTTCGTAGTACAATTTAACTGCCATTGGATGTGTTTCCTCCTTCTTTATGAAAAAACTATATAGGCAACCCTCATGAAACGGGCGTCCCAAGAGAGAACCGGGCCGCAAGTTTTCGATCCGCCACAAGCCGGCGCCCGCCGGAACGTCTAGGCGGCGCCCTCCGCATCGGAAGGCCGCAGGACAAGCCTCGGGCGCGGGACGATCGGCCCGCTTTGCGCGGTTCTCTCCTCGAACACCCGCTCCCGGGGGAAGCGAGCGGATAGGATGAAGGCAATAAGCCCGTTACTTCACGCCGCGGGTCAAGGCGGTGACGCCGGTGCGGGCCAACTCGCGAATGCCGTACGGCTTGAGCAGCTCGATCATCGCCTCGATCTTCTCGGAATCGCCGACCACCTGCACGATCAGGCTGGTCGGACTGATATCGACGACGGCGGCGCGAAACGTCTCGACGATGCCCAAAATTTCGGGCCGGGCGGACGGCTCGGCGGAAACCTTGATCAGTCCGAGCTCGCGGGCGACCATCGGATTGGAGCCGACGTCGATCACCTTGATGACGTCGATGAGTTTGTACAATTGTTTCTGGATCTGTTCGAGCGTGTGGTCATCGCCTGTCGTCACGATGACCATGCGGGACAATCCCGGTTCTTCCGAAGGGCCGACGGTGATGCTCTCGATATTGAAGCCGCGTCTTCCGAACAATCCGGATACCCGTTGCAGAACGCCCGGCTGGTCGTTGACGAGAATCGCGATCGTATGTTTCCGGTTCATTCCGCATCCCCCATGATCATTTGGTCAATCGTACTGCCCTGCGTAACCATCGGATAGACGTTCTCTTCCTTGCGGACCACGAATTCGACGACCGCCGGACCCGGATGGTTCAGCGCTTCGGTCCAGGCGCGGCGCGCTTCCTCCTTGTTCGTCGCGCGGAACGCCTTGACGCCGTACGCTTCCGCCAGCTTGACAAAGTCCGGGCTGCCGGCAAGATCGATGTGGCTGTAGCGGTTGTCGTAAATCAGCTCCTGCCACTGGCGAACCATGCCGAGCACCTGGTTGTTCAAAATCGCGACTTTGACCGGAATATTGTTAATCGCGCACACCGCAAGCTCCTGGGCGCACATCTGCATGCCGCCGTCGCCGTTGATGGAGACGACCGTCCGGTCCGGGTTCCCCATCTGCGCGCCGATGGCCGACGGGAAGCCGAAGCCCATCGTGCCGAGTCCGCCGGACGTGACCCAGGAACGAGGCTTGTTGAACGGATAAAATTGCGCCGCCCACATTTGATGCTGTCCGACGTCGGTCGTCACGATCGCGTCTCCGCCCGTCGTCTCGTGAATCATCGAAATGACCCACTGCGGCTTCAATTCCTTGTCGGAATCGATATATTTGAACGGCTTGGCCGCCTTCCACTGCTGGACCTGCGCCCTCCAGGCATCCGCCTTGTCCGCCCGTTTGGCGCTTTCGTTGGCGACTTTGAGCACGGCTTTGACATCGCCGACGATCGGAATGTCCGTCGGCACGTTTTTGCCGATTTCCGCGGGGTCGATGTCGATATGGACGATCTTCGCGTTCGGCGCAAAGCCGTCCAGCCGGCCCGTAACGCGGTCGTCAAACCGCGCGCCGATGTTGATCAGCAGGTCCGAGTTCTGGATCGCGGTGTTGGCCGTCCAGGTGCCGTGCATGCCCGGGAAGCCGATATGCAGTTCGTGTCCGCTCGGGAACGCGCCCAGACCGAGCAAGGTCGTCGTGACCGGAATCTGCGTCTTCGTTACGAATTCGTACAGTTCCTCGTGCGCGCCCGAATAGATGGCGCCGCCGCCGACAAGGAGCAGCGGGCGTTCGGCCTGCTCGATGGCCCGCAGCATTTTGTCCACCTGCATCCGGTTCGGCTGCACGGTCGGATTGTAACCGCGAAGCTGAACGGACGTTACCGGCTTAAACAGCCCCTTTGCCGCCGATACGTCCTTCGGAATATCGATCAAGACCGGACCTTTGCGGCCGGTGTTGGCAATATGGAACGCCTCGTGAATGATACGGGGCAGATCCTCGACCTTGCGCACCAAATAGCTGTGCTTGGTGATCGGCATCGTGATCCCGACGATATCGGCTTCCTGGAAAGCGTCCGTGCCGATCAGGCTCGTCGCCACGTTGCCGGTGATGACGACGAGCGGCACCGAATCCATATAGGCCGTTGCGATGCCGGTGACCAGGTTGGTCGCTCCGGGACCCGAGGTGGCGATGCAGACGCCGACCTTGCCCGTGCTTCTGGCGTAACCGTCGGCCGCGTGAATCGCCCCTTGCTCGTGACGGGTCAGCAGATGTTTAAAGTCGTCGAAGCCGTACATGGCATCGTAAATATAGAGAACGGCGCCGCCGGGATAGCCGAAGACGCATTCAACGCCCTCCAACAGCAAACTTCTCAGCAGCATTTCCGAACCGGTAATGACTTCCGGTTTGCTCCATTTTTCAATCAGCTCTTCTTTGGATTTCAGCGTGGCACTTTGCGCGCTCATCCGTCATCCTCCTTTCGCAATTTCGGATCGTTAGGCCAAACGGTACGCCGCTCGCAAAAAAACGCTCGTCCGTTTCGGCGACAACGACTCGGAAAAAGGTCGAAAGACCGTTTTTCCGAATCGGAAATCAAAAAAACCTTCCGCCCCTGAACATTCAAGCAGAACGTTCTGGGACGAAAGGTTGTTCCTTCCGCGGTACCACCCGGATTCGCCGCGCATCTCGCGATGACGGCCTCGTCGAGTATGGGCGCCAAACCTTTAGCGCTAAAGGGGCAAGCCGCATACTTCGGGCGCGATAACGTGCGCCATTCCGATTCACCCTACAGCGCCGACAAGCGGCGGTTCAAGCGAACAGCTCCAAGGAGACCCAGCGTACAGGGATTAAGGCATCGGTCTCAGCAATTCCGACGCTCTCTGAGCTTAAGAGCCCTCGCGCTTCTTCCTCTTCACGGCCATTGCGTTAAATGTTAATTCGATACAGCTTTGATTATATTCTTTGCTCAAGCGTTCGTCAATACACGTTTCGAATTCGAAAAGCGAAATAGGCGGAGGTCCGCCGGAAGGGGAGGATCATACGATGTAGAAGCGGCCGTTTCGATTGGCAAGTCGTCTTCGGCGGCCCAAAGGAGGTGCGCCATGATCCGGTGGAAAAACAAGCGCGACATACCCGACATCGTTCGCCTTGTCCGTTCGCAGCTCGTGCCGATCTCGCCGTGGTTCCATCCTCGCGACAAAAGGCTGTACGACATCGTTTCCCGGCGAATCCAAAGCGGTTCCACGCTCGTCGCGTCGCAAAGCCGCAGCGGCTCCCCGTTTGCCTTCGTCCATTTCAATATCCGCCAAGACCGGCTGTTTATCGATCTGCTTGCGGTCGACGCCGCGTTCCAGGGAAGGCGCTGGGGCACGGAGCTTATGATGCAAGCCGAGGCGCATGGCCTGGGCGAAGGCTGCACGGTCGCTCATCTGTTTGTCGACGAAAAGAACGAACGCGCTCTTCGTTTTTACCGGCGTCTCGGCTACAAAGTCGCAAGGCACGTAAAAGAGCTGCACTGTTTCGAGCTCTTCAAGCCGTTGGGCGGTGATTGACGGCTCAAACCGAAAAAGGCTGCGCGGAGCCGTCTCCAAAACGCCGACGGCTTGGGCCGGACGATTCGGAAAGAGAGGCGAGGGCTTGTCCTTTTCTTTTCCGATCGCTCAGATCGAGTAGGAGGGGGCGGCTAACCCCCGTCCTCTCACAACACCTAGCATGCGGGTCCGCACTAGGCGTTTCCAAAAGGTTGACAAAGTTCCAGATAACGAGAAAGCAAACTTTTCAGCCCTTTTGCTTCCCAATAGGAAGTTGGAAGGGCGTTGTTTATGGTTCGGGACATTTCCCAAGGACCTCGTCTAGAATTGGCCATCATGAAGACCATCCAATCGGGCATGCCAAGCGCCCGGAGTTCGCGGATGCGGGTTCGTACCCGTTTCCACTGTTTCCATTGGCACATGCGAAGCCT
>NZ_KB899816.1 GCF_000378425.1 Cohnella laeviribosi DSM 21336
CTCCCCAGATAAGAACGTCATCTGTCTGCCCGCGACCACCCAAGTCTACAGGACTAGCCCTTGGCGGCTTTGGATTTCGTTGTGTTTTGGCAACTCATCCGACTAACCCTGCCTCCAATTGGGTTCGTGTACCTTGGCCCGTGCATTTGCCTCCGGCTTCCTTCAGATTCCGCCTCACGACGGACACCCTTGCCCTTGGCTACGGTAGGCGCTCGCCAGCCCCCGCTCGGGACTTTCACCCTAAAGATGACGTCCATGCTGGGCGTACAAACAAACCGGCAGCGGTGCCTTCATGGCGAACCGCTGCCGGTTTGTTTGCCGTCCGAACATATGGAACTGAAAAACGCAACGCGGAACTTGCCTTATGCCTTATCCGGCAAGGGGATTACAAGCGCGATCCGTGCGCCCGACCGTCAGCCGCGCGCCTGCGCCGCCGCGCGATCCGCCATGCGGAACCGGGCCAGAAGCCCCAGCGCGAGCAAGGACACGGCGCCGGACAGCGCATACGGCAGCCAATCGTAGATGCCGAGCAGCAGCGTGCCGAGCACGGGGCCGACGATCCGCCCGAGGCTGTCCATCGAGGAGCTGAGGCCGGAGGCCACCCCTTGCTCCACCGTCGTTTTCTGGGTAATCAGGGACGTTACGCAGGGGCGGGTAAGGGAGTTGCCGATGCCGAAGATGCACAGGTACACCGTGGCCGCAAACCAGTTGTGCGCGGTCAGCAGCAGGAAAAATCCGGCGGCCGAGATCACCAGCCCGATCGCGATAAACAAGCCTTCCCGCCCCTTCTTGACGAACCGGCGGACAACGCCGCCCTGCACAAGCGCCCCGACCAGCCCGCAGAAGAAAAACATGATGCCGACCTTGTAGGGCGTAACGTCGAAGCGCTTCATGCCGTAGAGCTGCATCGTCGCCTCCAGAATCGCCAGGGAAAACGTTACGAAAAACGCAAGGACATACAAGTTCTTGAGCGGTCCCTGAAAGGCCGTCCAGCGCGACGCCTTGGGCGCGGCGGCCGTCTTCGCGCGCTGCTCCGGCGTCAGCGATTCCGTCAGCTTCGCCCATGCGGCGGCAAGCGTCGCAAGCGACAGCCCCGCCGCCGCGAAGAACGGCGCGCTGAGCGAAATGTTGCTCAGCGCCCCTCCGACAAACGGGCCGAACGTAAAGCCGAGCCCGATGCTCATCCCGACGACCGCCATTCCTTTTGTCCGTTCCTCGTCGGTCGTAATGTCGGCCACGTAGGCGACGATGCACGCCGTAACCGCGCCGGAGAACAGCCCGCCGATCAGCCGCGACGCGTACATGAGCGCAAGATTGTCACCGGCAAACCCGAACAGCAAAAAGCTGATGCAGAAGCCCGTGATCCCGGTCATGATGACGGGTCTTCTGCCGATTCTGCCGGACAGCGCCCCCCACATCGGGGACACGACAAACGAAACGAGCGAATAGAGCGTCAGCATCAAGCCCGTGTGGACGTTGGCGGCGGCGGGATCGATGTCGGACACCGCCTGCGGCAGAACCGGAATAATGATGCCGAAGCCGATAAAAGTGGTGATCAGCATAAGCGATACGATGACAAGCTTGCTTCTCATGGATTCTTGTCTCTCCTCTGAAGCTCAAGATCAGATGTTCATGAAAGTATGGTAACATAGCGGGCGGCCGGTTCCAAATCCCGGAATTTGTCGGATGGATGACATTTCGGGCGCCGCATTTATTGCATTCCCCCTTATTTTTGCTATACTCAACCTAGTTTGAACGAATAGCTGAACTTATGCTAGGTATGGAAAGGCAGGCGCTACAAATTGGATCACTCCCGCACCCCCCTGTTCGACGCGCTGCGGCGGCATGCGGCAGCCGGACCGGTGCAGTTCCACATTCCCGGCCACAAGAAAGGCGCCGGCATGGACCCTGAATTTCGCAGGTATATCGGGCAAAACGTTCTCGATATCGACCTGATCAATATCGCCCCGCTGGACGATCTTCACCAGCCTGCCGGCGTCATCCTGGAAGCGCAAAAGCTTGCCGCCGACGCTTTCGGAGCGGACGCCAGCTTCTTTTCCGTGCAGGGGACAAGCAGCGCCATCATGGCGATGATCCTTTCCGTTTGCGGAAACGGGGACAAGATCATCGTACCCCGCAACGTCCACAAGTCGGTGCTTTCCGCCATCATCTTCGCGGGCGCGCGGCCGGTCTTCCTGTCGCCGGTGCGCGACCATCAGCTCGGCATCGATCACGGCGTCACGACCCGCGCGGTTCGGCGGGCGCTCGAACGGCACCCCGACGCGGCGGCGGTGCTGGTCATCAACCCGACGTATTTCGGCATCTGCGCCAATCTGAAGGAAATCGTCGATCTCGTCCATGAGTACGACATTCCGGTGCTGGTCGACGAGGCGCACGGCGCGCTGATCCATTTTTCCGACCGGCTGCCGATGTCCGCCATGCAGGCCGGCGCGGATATGGCCGCAACAAGCGTCCACAAGCTCGGCGGCTCGATGACCCAGAGCTCGATCCTGAATGTGCGGGCAGGGCTTGTCAACATCCAGCGCGTGCAGACGATTCTGAGCATGCTGACGACCACCTCCACCTCCTATCCGCTGCTGGCTTCGCTCGATACGGCGCGGCGGCAGCTGGCCCTGCACGGCAAGGAGCTGGCGGACAAGGCCGTGGATCTCGCCAACCGGACGCGGAAAGCGATCAACGAGATCGAGGGACTGTATGCCTTCGGGGAGGAAATTCTCGGCGACGAGGCGACGTACGACTACGATCCGACCAAGCTGACGATTCACGTGCGGCATCTTGGCATCACGGGCTATGAAGCGGAGAACTGGCTTCGCGACCATTACCGGATCGAAGTCGAACTGAGCGACATGTACAATATTCTGTGCCTGATCACGCCGGGCGACGACGAAGCGTCCGTCGGCCTTCTCGTGAAGGCGCTGCGCGAGATGTCGGAGCAATTCCTGAACACCCGCGAAGTTCCCGAAATCGTGGTCAAAATCCCCGAGATCCCCCATCTGTCGCTGACGCCGCGGGATGCGTTCTACGGAGAGACCGAGACGATCCCGCTGACCGCTTCGGCAGGCCGGATCATTGCGGAATTCATCTACGTCTATCCGCCGGGCATCCCGATTCTCCTGCCGGGGGAAGTCATCTCGCAGGAGAATATCGATTATATCGTGGAGCATCTGGAGGTCGGCCTGCCGGTCAAAGGTCCGGAAGACCGCACCGTCCGCCAAATCAAAGTCATCGTCGAAGAAACGGCCATCTCGTAACCGGCCGGAAAGCCCGTTGCGGCCGCATTTGCGGCAAAACCCTCGGACGGCGGATTCGATCCGCGCGCCGGGGGTTTTTCGTTTTTCGCCCAATGGCCAGGAATTCGTTGTGAAACGAACCTGATTTTGCTATTATGGGCTTGGAGGTGGCATTCGATGAGTCAGAGCGCTTACATATCGCTGGTTCAAGGATCCGCCGCAACGGACATTACGCTCGACGACGTGAAGGAGCATCTGCTGCGTTACCGCGCGCAAACCGCGCTGACCGGAAAGCAGCTCGGCTGGGACTACGCGAATGCGGCGTTCCCCTACACGATCGAGCACAAGCCGGGAGAAGACCGGCTCTGGTTTTATTTGAAAGGCTTGAAGCCGCAGTACCGCTTCATCTTGTTCGGCGTCGGCCGGAAACAGGAAGGCGACCGGTCCGTCCCGTACATTCAGGTCGTTCTCCCCGAAGGAGCCACGCACGGCGACAAGGCCAAAGCCAACGAATACTGCAAATGGCTCGGACGGCAATTGCTCGCGGAAGTGAAGCTGTTCAACGGCCGCATCATGCATTACAATCCCCGCAAATAAAACGCAAGGGCTGTCTGCTGAGCATCGCGCTCTCGCAGGCAGCCCTTATTCATCGTCAAATCCGGATGCGCTTCGCCGAAAGGTTCCGGAACCGTCTGCCGAATCCGGGGCTTCAGTCCGCTTCCCGGGCGGCGAGCTCTTCGTATACCTTCATAACCCGCTCCCATTCTTCGTCGTCTTCGATGTTGACGAGCACTTCGTCTTCCCCGTCTTCCTCAATTCGGAATATGACGCCGTCGTCTTCGGGATCGTTGCGGTCGAGCAAAACGGCATACGCATTGTCGCCGCTCTCAAACGTGTACACGAGCACCATCTCGTGTTCGTTGCCGTCCTCGTCGGTTACGACAAATACGGCCTCCTCGTCGTGGTCATGATTGCAATTTTCGTCATGAACATGATCGCTCATGTGGAACCTCCGTTCGATCGGTTGAATTTACCTACCCCCGTATCGTAACACTTCCCTACTCTCCGGTCAAACGAAGAACGCTCCGCCCGATCGAAAGGGGGAGCGCCTATCGCTTGTTTTACCTGGAAATAATCGTTTTCTCCGAGACCACCTGCATGGACGAACTTCCCGCGGGCTGCATCCAGAAACGAATCGTGTACTTGCCGCTCGACTTGAATTCGTAGCTGAAGCTGCTGCTCGTCGTAAACCAGAAATTGTCCTTGGTCGGAAAATCCTTGTCCTTGCTCGTGAGGCCGTCGATGTACGTTTCGGATCCGTAAGGGTCGGCAATCGTGACCTTGAACGCGGAAATGTCGGTCTGCAGATTGTCGATCTGGGCGAAGACGATGAAATTCACCTTCTGATCTTTCTGCACCGAGCCGAACGGCTTGCTGCCGGCCATCGTAAACATATGTACGTTAGGTTTGGCAATGACCACTTTCTTGTCGTTGTCGTCCCAGGAAACCAAGCCCTGTATGATATCGCCGACCGAGCGCACGCTGACGTAAGCTTTCCCGTCCACCATTATGCCGCTTTCATCGATCGTCTGCTTGTTGAAGATGATTCGAACCTTCTGCGAAACCGTGTCCGCGAAGATAACCGTGCTGCTGGCAATCATGAGCGCCACGGTTAAGGGCAGCAGCTTGCGGATGTTCATTCTGCACAACCTCCGTCATCACACTCTCGCATTCCTGTATACGTTATACCAATTGACAGGAAAAAAGTTGCGGAAGACGAAGAAAAATTCAGAACGGACATCCGCCGCTTCGCCGCCCGGGCGCTGGCACAGAATGTCGAATTCGCTCCGTTTGTGCGCTCGCCCGGGAAATACCCTCGCGGCCAGCCGGTTATTTCCCGGTTCAGTTCGCCTTGGGCAGCGTGAGCACGCACGGTACGCCCCGGCCTACGGCCCCCGGCTCGGACATTTTGGCCAGGTAGGCCAATCCCCTCGCGCACGGGGTTTTGCATACCGCGCATACATCCGAAGTGACGATTTTCATCTGCGGCCGGTGAATGACGGAGGAAAGTTCTTTTTTCTTGGATGCCCTCGATCCTTTGCTGCTCGGCTTGCTCATGGGACTCCCCCCTTCCGGGCATAAATGCCGCCACGATAACGTATGCGAAGGAGAGACGCCTTGCTTCGGCCGCCGATCGGATTTTTGGCGAACGCTTTTGCCGCAGTCCAAATCATGGTATATTCATGTCAAACGCATCTAAAGGGGAGCTTGGAATGGACATTCTCATGCTTGGAACGGGAAGCGCATTCGCCAAAACCTTTTACAACAATAACGCATTGGTCTATTCCGAAGGCCGCACCCTTCTGATCGATTGCGGCCACACGGCGCCAAGAGCGCTTCACCGCCTCGGCATTCCGCTTGCCGACATCGACGCCATTCTCGTTACCCATATTCATGCCGACCATGTCGGCGGACTGGAAGAGTTGGCGTTCCAATACTCCCTTATTTATAAAACCCGGAAACCGCTGTACGTGGCCGATACGCTTGTGTCTCCCCTGTGGGAGCATACGCTGCGGGGCGGGCTGCAGCAGGAGGATAACCACTCGCTGGAGGATTATTTCGACGTGCGCCCGCTCCGCGAAGGAGAGGCGGCCGAGCTGCTGCCCGGCCTTACGGCGGAGCTGCTGCGGACGGAGCATATTCCCGGCAAAAAAAGCTACTCCGTTCTGCTGAACGGCACGTTCTTTTATACGGCCGATATGAAATTCGACCCCGACCTGCTCCGCCGCCTCGTTTACGAGCGGGGAGTGAAGACGATTTTCCACGATTGCCAGCTTCATGCGCCCGGAACCGTTCACGCCTGCCTTCCGGAGCTGCTGACGCTTCCGGAAGACCTGCAGGAGCGGATTCGGCTAATGCATTACGGCGACGATCAGCCGAATTTCATCGGCCGCTCCGGGAAGATGACGTTTGTCGAGCAGCACAAACGGTACACGATCTGACCCCGGGATGACAATCGGCGGCGGGTTAAGGTATGATGGGGGAAGGAATCAAGACACGAAAGGAAGTTTGCCCGTTTGGTTACCGCCTACGTTGTATCCGGCATTCTGCTTGTCCTGATGATTTGGCTGCTGCTCTGGGTCACGAAGAAAGCTTACTCCCGCAAGTGGGAGGAATAACGGGAAAAAGCTCCGCCTGCCCTTAAGGGGAAGCGGAGCTTTTTTCGTCCTGGCGGCGGGCATGGTCCGGACAGGAATGAGGGCGCTACCATCCGACCCCCCATTCCATTCCCGGCGTCACATTCCGCGATTGATAAACGTCTTTCGATACTTCGCTTTCGTAGACGTCGGCGATCACGTTCGTCCCGTTCGTCCCGCTGTTGGCGTTTGCGGGAACGGCCGGCTTCGAGCCGCAGGCGGCGAGGACAAGCGATACGGCGAGAAGCGGCGCAACGGCTGCGATCCGTCCGAACCCGATGCGTCGATGGCTGCAGGCCGGCATGGGAAGCGCTCCTTCCTTTCATTCGGAACATGCGTTCCGTTTTACTCAGAATGCCCGCTTCGCCCGAACCTTAATCGCCGCTGCCGTTTTTTCGGTTCGGGTACCCCTTTATTTTCCACACGATACGCCGGTCGTACTCCGCCGAATCCTTGCTGACCATATGGGCCACAGCCGCCATTACCGCGCCGATCAATCCAAACAGGCCGATCAAAGCCAGCAGCAACATCGCACCCTCATCCATGCGTCGCGTTTCGCTCCTCCCCGCGTTCATGCCGATTTAGTTCATACTTACGTCAAAAGGCCGGCTTTCATCACCGCCATCCGGGCGACGGGAAAAACATTTTGGCGTCGATTGTGCAAAAACAAACCGGCTCCAACCGGTTGACATCGGACAAGGATCTTGGTAATATACAAAATGTCTTCGCGAGACGTGATCTGATAGCTCAGTTGGGAGAGCACCATCTTGACAGGGTGGGGGTCACAGGTTCGAACCCTGTTCAGATCACCATAATCAAACAATGAGCCTTCTTGCGTAACGCAAGAAGGTTTTGTTTTTTTGCAGCGTGACGGTTTAGAGACTGCTCCCGCTACCTACAATAGGTAACGAAGGAGTGAAGACAACTATGCTGAACAAAAACACGATCATGGCGAAAAGCCTGCTTCTGACGCTCGTTCTTGCCCTTGCCCTCCCCGCCGCCGCCGGCGCGGCCGCTTACGCGGCGGACGATTCCGCACCGGGACTTTCCCCTTCCCCGCAGACGCTTAACCGTTCCATCTCGGCAGAACCGGCGTCCCGCGGCCCGAACGCGGCGCTGCTCGATTTGCTGAAAACCGATGAAGCCACGCTCCGAAGCGAGCTTGCGGCGGGCAAATCGCTTGCGGATATCGCCGAGAAAAACGGCGTGTCCAAAGAAAAAGTGATCGACCTGCTCGTCAGCCAGCATATCGCAAGACTCAACGAGGCGGTCAAGGCGGGACAATTGACGGAAGCCGAGGCCGGACAGTGGAAAGCGAACATGGAGGAGCGCGTGCGCCAGCTCGTCGACCGGAAAGGCGGCCCGCATCGCCATCACCGGGGAGCCAAACGGTTAAACGACATCGCGCAGGTGCTCGGCATGAATCCGAAAGAGCTGATCGAAGAGCTGAAAAAAGGCAAATCGATCGTGCAAATCGGCAAGGAAAAAGGCATAAGCGAGTCGGCGATCGAAAGCAAGCTGCTGGAGAAGGAAAAGGCGAGAATACATGAGCTGATTAACCGCGTCTGGGGCAAAGGACGCCAGGTTGACCACAGCTGACCGTTAACGCGATAAAATATTTTATCCCCCCCTTTACAACCCTGCTGCGACCCGCTATAATAGATCAAGCCGAAACACTTCTTGATCTGATAGCTCAGCTGGGAGAGCACCATCTTGACAGGGTGGGGGTCACAGGTTCGAATCCTGTTCAGATCACCATATAACGTAAATGAAGAGCCACGCCGGGCGGCGTGGCTTTTTGGTTTTTATCAGGTTTGCCCCGCTTCGTCCCGCCTTCTTGCGGCCGGAGCGGGCGGCGCAAAGCCGTCGGCGCTGAACGCCACGCCGCCCGGCGGCATGAGGCCGGACAGCTCGCCAACGAGCGCCTCCGCGGCTTCCGGGCGGTACCATTCGCTCCAGCCGAGCTGCGCGAATGTCTCCCGCATCCCGAGCCGTTCGCTGCGCCTGCCGCCGCTGCCGTCTCCCCGGAAGAAGTCGTCGACGACCACTCTCGGCGCCGCCTCGGCCAACCGCCGGGCGAAACCGGGCGTATGCGGCAGAACCGGAGATACGGCCGCCTGCACGTCCACGCCGGCTTCGCGCAGCTTGCGCAGCGCCGCAAAGCGGGCTGCGATCGGCGGCGCATACGGCGTCAGCGCCCGCCGAACGTCGTCGCGGTCGCTTTCGATCGTCATGCTTACCCGCAGGCGGCCTTTAAGCCGAAGCAGCAGGTCCGCGTCCCGGACGACGAGCGGAGAACGCGTCTGCACCAGCACAAAGTCCGGCGGCTCGGCCGCCATCGCCTCCAGCAGCCGGCGGCTGACGAAGGCGGATGCCTCCAGCGGCTGATACGGGTCCGTAGCCGACGAGAAAAAGACGGTCACGGGCCCGTTCGCTTTGGCGCGCCGGAGCTCGCGCTCGAATCCCGAGGCATCCGCCTGCTTCCGCTCCACCCACTCTCCCCAAGGCTCGGACCGAAACAGCGCGACCGGAAGCCGGCGCACGTAGCAATACGAACAGCCATACGCGCAGCCGACGTACGGATTTAACGTATGCGTATAGCCCTGCAAGTAGCCCGACGCCGGCGTCAGCAGGCGGCGCGAGCTCATCGCCGGCTTGCTCCCGATACCAGGCGCTCCGTCTCCGCATCCAGCTCCGGTATTTGCCAGTCGATCTCGGTCTCTCCGATTGAACGCAAGAAGGCGTTCGTCCGCGAAAACGGACGGCTGCCGAAAAAGCCGTTATGCGCCGAGAACGGACTCGGATGCGGCGAAGCGATCACGTAGTGGCGCGAGCGGTCGATAAACGAAGCCTTCTCCTGCGCATGCCGCCCCCATAAAATAAACACGACCGGCCGCTCCCGCTCGTTCAGCGCCGCGATGACCGCATCCGTAAACCGCTCCCAGCCGAGTCCCTTGTGCGAGTTCGGCTGCCCTTCCCGCACCGTCAGAACGGCATTGAGCAGCAGCACGCCCTGCTTCGCCCAATGCTCCAAAAAGCCGTGGCTCGGGATCGTACAGCCCAGGTCGTCCCGCAATTCCTTGTAAATGTTTTGCAGGGACGGCGGCGTCTTCACTCCCGGCAGCACCGAGAAGCTCAACCCGTGAGCTTGCCCGTAGCCGTGGTACGGGTCCTGTCCGAGGATGACCACTTTTACCGCCTCGTACGAAGTCAAATGCAGCGCCTGGAAAATATGGTACATATCCGGATAAACCCTGTGCTGGCGATACTCCGCCGCAAGCTTTTTCCTCAATTCCCGGTAGTACGGCTTTTCCATTTCCGGCTGCAGCAGCGGGCCCCAATCGTTTTGGAATATGGCCGCCATATCGCAATCCCCCATTTTCATCGTCGCGTGATTCGCCATAAGACTCGAATTTATTATAGCAATCTCGCTTCCGCAGTTGAATCTTCTTCGTATTCGTCCTCCAGAATGGAATATTGGAAGGAGTCGTGCCATTGCCCTTTGTGCCGCATATGCCCGCGCAGATGTCCCTCATACTTCATGCCGATCTTCTGCATGACTTTGGCGGACCCGATATTCTCCGGACGGCACGTGGCGTAAATGCGGTGCAGGCCGAGTCGCCGGAATCCGAACCAAAGCATCGCCTTCGCCGCTTCCGACGCGTACCCTTGCCGCCAGTAGTCCGGATGGAAGCAATAGCCGATCTCTCCCTGCGACGGTTCGGAAACATGAATGCCGCAGCCTCCGATCAGCGATCCGTTTGATTTGAGCACGGCCGCGAATTCGTAAACCCGCCTGGGCTCCTGCTTCCGCATTTCAAGGGCGAGCCGGATGAACGCCTTCGTATCCGCTTCCGTATTCGGCCCCCATATCATGTACTTCGCTACTTCGGGATTTGAAGCGTAAACATGAACGTCTTCGGCATCTTCAAGGGAAAACTCTCGGATCAACAGGCGTTTCGTTTCCAGCATCCGGGCGATCTCCTTTCGTCAGGGGGATTCCTTCGCGCGACCTCTTTCGCTGCCTTGCCGCATTTCGCCATAGCGGGATTTGGGGGTATGAGGGTAAAACCGCGTGGCGCAGGGGATGGGAAACGGATAGGATTTTAAGTCCTGTGCGTCTTTAGCGAGTCTAATCTTACTCCAACAGCTTCAAAACAAATCTCGGTAACGCATTGGCTTGTGCCAGCATCACCTTTCCCGCTTCCGCTAATATTTGACTCCTCGTCAGTTCCGTCATTTCTTTTGCCATATCCGCATCCCGAATTCTGGATTCGGAGGCGGATAAATTTTCCGCATAGTGTTGCACGTTATTTAAAGTATGCTCAAGACGATTTTGATAAGCACCCAACCTAGCGCGTTCAGCAGAGACTATGTTTATAGCATTCCGGATTTTAGCCATTGAAGATTGTGCATTTTGCAGGGTGTCTATGGATACTTCAAAAGGTTGCAGTATAGTCGCAGTCCCATTGTTAACCCGAACAACGACTTGCAAAAAATCACAATCGATAAAAAGAACCCCTTTTTCCGACTTGAGATTGACAGGCCGAAAAAGGGGATTTATTAATCATAAGTGTGGGTGCTACTGGTGCCGAGGACGGGAATCGAACCCGTACGGTGGTTACCCACCCCAGGATTTTAAGTCCTGTGCGTCTGCCAGTTCCGCCACCCCGGCACGAAAATCTCGGGTTTCCAAGAATTGTCGTGCGACAACAAGGTATATCATATCACGTATCGTAAACGCATGCAATATCATCATTAAATGTATGGATAACGAGGCGCCCATTAGCAAATCCGTTAGCAATTCATCGGACACCGAAATTTCGCCGATACTAAACTAATGAAAAGGGGCCCACAAAATCAAAAAAACCTTGATTGATCAAGGCTTTTTGGCTGGTGGGCCCTGAGGGACTCGAACCCCCGACCAATCGGTTATGAGCCGACCGCTCTAACCAACTGAGCTAAGGGCCCTCGTACTGGTCCATTCAAGGTATGATTGGTTGCGGGGGCAGGATTTGAACCTGCGGCCTTCGGGTTATGAGCCCGACGAGCTACCGGACTGCTCCACCCCGCGCCAGTGGTTAAAGGTGCTGTCGACAGCGACAAGAACTAATATACAGCAGGGGGATTTATGAGTCAAGAAAAAAATAGCATTTTGCAGAATTATTTTTCGTTCGGCTGCTCTTTTGCTGCTTCTGCGCCGTTCGCCGCCGCTTCCGCCTTGGCCATATCGGCGAGCTTCTGCAGCAAAATATGCTGCGGCATATGCATCAGATGCTCCAGCGGCACCTTCAGATGCTGCGCCAGCTTCTGCGCCGTTTCCGCCGACAGAGGCATTCTCCGCATGCTGTGCACGCTCCTTTCCCTTCCTAGACGATACCACAACGAGCGGGCAATGCCAAGGCCGGCTTCGCGAACGGAAGCCGGCCCCGAGAACCGCTACGGCACAAACCGCACTCCGTATTTCCCTTTGCGGGAGCGGTACACTTCGATCTCGCGGGGCATGTCGACCCCGAACAGCCACCCGTCAACCTCCATGCGGCGAACGAGACAGCCCGCCTGAAATTTGCTGTCGTACAGTCTCGCCCAGTACACCCAATTCATCGCCTGCGATCCCTCCGATATATGGGCTGCTGGTCCTTAGGATGCTCGTTCGCGCCCAAGCTTAACCGCCCGCCGCTCTGGGGACCATTTCTTTTTGCCTCGACATCTCGTCGCTCATGTAGGGCGTAAGGTCCAGCTCGCCTGTCGGGTTCGTCTTGATTTCCTGCAGCAGCTTGTTGCCGTTCGCTTGCCACTCCTGCAGCGCTTCCTTGACCGTCAGGTCGCCTCTCAGCGCTTTTTGGAACAATTGGTCCCCGATCGTGGAAATATACATCAGGTTCGGCCGCTCGCGGTTAAGCTTATCTTCGGCCTCGTTGTATTCGAATTTGTTCGGTTTGAGCTTATAAAACGCTTCGATGTTGTAGCTCAGGCCGTCAATCGGCTTGATGAACTCGGTAAGGGAGCTCATTTCATAGGTGCTGCGCGCTTTGAACTTGGCCGTCTCCTTGCTCGTGCTAAACTTGATGAATTCCCACGCGTCGTCCGGATTTTGCGCCTTGCTGTTGACGACCATGATCGAGCCCAAATACATGCTTCCTCCGACATCCGGCATTTCCGGAAGCGTCGGATAGGTGACGATATCCCAATCGATGAGCTGGTATTTTTTCAGTTTGTCGACGTTTTCGTTAAACGTCTTTAACTCGTTGATCATATAGGCGCCGCCGATCGTCATCGCAACCCGGTTGGTGAAGAACGGGCGGTTAGAGTACGGGTCGTACCTGACGCCTTCGTTCGTCTCCTGCGGGTCGGGCATCAGATCCTCCTGATTCGGAATGACTTTTTGCCGGTACAACTCGACCGGCCGCTTCCACGCCCGCTCCCATTGCGGCGTATCGACGCTCATCGTCTCGCCCTTGTCGTCGTACATGCGCAGCTTGAGCGGAGCGACGATATTGTTGACGGAATAAAAATTGAGATCGCCGCCCCAATCGCTCAGCGACAACCCGAATACTCTGTCTTTGCCCGTCCCCTTGCTCATCTGAACCGCCAGGTCGAAGATTTGGTCCCACGTCATGCCGTCGGTGGGAGGATTTACGCCCGCTTCGGAGAACAGCTTCTTGTTATAGAACAGCACGCTCGAGCTGAACGTCGGCGTCAGCCCGTAAATTTGATTGTTCCCGATTTCCCGCAACGTGTCCATCACCGCAGGCACAAACGCCTCCAGATCGATTTTGTCCTTTTTGATATAGGAATCGAGCGGCACGAGCAGATTATCCTGAATAAGCCGGGCCACCGTACCTTGGTCCAGGATCAGCACATCGACCGGATTCGCGCCGGTCATCATCTCTTTCAACTTCTCGTAATTGTCCACCCGCTGCTGCTCTTTCATTTCCTCTTCGGAAGCGAACCGCATCGAGGACCAATCGGAAGCGTATTGAAACTCGATGTCGATGTTCTTCTTCGCCAGCTCGAACATATCCGAATACTGCTGGCGCAAGTAGGATTCGTCTTCCTTGCTGCCGGACATTAGCCCGATGCGAAGCGTTCTCCGGTTGTTCGGGTCGTCGGAATCGTCTCCGGCGCTGCAGGCCGCGGCAAGCGCGGCGAAAACGGCAAAAACGAGCATTACGGATATCGATTTCAATAAACGCAAACGGCGAATCGACTGCACAGCATTTCCCCCTTATCAAAGTAAAAGCACCGCGCAAATCCGTATCCTCCCGATGACTGCGCGGTGCTGCCCAGGATCAAATCCGGATTCCGTTATCCGTTAATCAAGGATGGCCATCCCGGAAGCCGAATGGGTCAATTCCTTGGCGCCGTAGACCCCGTCGTTTACCCCTTCGATGGGACCGTTCGGATTGAGCTTGATTTTTTGCAGCAGGTCGTTGCCCTTCGTCTCGAATTCGGCCAGCGCTTCCTTGACCGACATTTCGCCGTTGATCACCTTGTTGAACTCGGTTGCGGCCAACTGATCGATCAGGCTCAAATTCGGGCGCTCCTGGTACAGCTTCGACCAGGTTGCGTTGTTGCGCTGCGGTACGGGCCTTACGCTCGTGAAGGCCTCCATGTTGTAGCTCATGCCTTCCTTCGGCTTGGCGAATTCGATCAGCGACGGCAGCTCGTAGCTGCTCCGCGCCCGCAGCTTGCCCCACTCCTTGCCGTTCATGAACTTGACGAACTCCCACGCGTCGTCCGGGTTCTGAGCCTGGGCGTTGATGCCGGCCAGCGTGCTGATGTAGATGTAGTTGCTCACGCCCGGATTTTCCGCGAAGGTCGGCACGGAAACGACATCCCAGTCAAGCGCCTCCATGCCTTCGAATTTGTCGACGTTTTTGTTGAACAGTTCGATATCGTTGATCATGCTGTACGAACCGATGACCATCGCGACTTTGCCCTTGAAGAAAGCCTGTTCTTGGTACGGATTATAGCGGTACTTGCCGTCGTCGGGCTGCGGGTCGGGCTGGAGATCTTCCCGGGTCGGAAGCACTTTGTCTTTGTACAGGTTCGCAAACGTCGTCCAGACGGCCTCCCATTGCGGCGTGTTGACCGTCATCGTCTCCGCCTTGTCGTCGAACATCCGAAGCTGCAGCGGAGCCGCGTAATTGACCATATCGTAATAGCCGTCGCTGTAGCCCCATTGGTTAAACGTAAAGCCGAACGTCGCGTCTTTGCCCGATCCGGTCTTCAGGCGGCGCGCCAGATTAAACAAGTCGTCCCAGGTCATGCCGTTGGTCGGAACTTCGACGCCCAATTTCGAGAACAGTTTCTTATTATAAAAAAGCGCGGAAGGCGAGTAGGTCGGCGCCAGGGCGTAAAGGTTCTGGCCGTCGCCCATCTCCTTGATCCCTTCGATCACGGCGGGCACGTATTCGTTCAAATCGATCTTGTCTTCCTTAACAAGCGGATCGAGCGGCTTGAGCAAGTTTTCCTGCACCATGCTGCCCAGCATGCTGGAATCGTTCAGGATCATGACGTCCACGGGATTGGGGCCCGTCATGATTTCCTTGACCTTTTCAAGGGGATCGGGCTGCTTTTGGTCCGGGGTTTGCTCCTCGAACTGCGTCTCGCTCCAGTCGATCGCCGGAACGATCTCGATGTCGATGTTGCCGTGCGTAAATTCGAACAGGTCGGTATATTGCTGGCGGAAATATTGCTCTTCCTGGCTGCTTCCGTACATCGTGCCGATGCGCAGCGTGCGCCGGTTGTTCGGATCGTCGGAGTTGCCTCCGCCGTTGCAGGCGGCAAGCAGGGAGCCGGCCAGCGTCAGGCTCAAGCCGGTCAACGCCAGCTTGCGAAAGCGGTTCGGGATAGTTTTCATGCAGGTTCCTCCTCAATCGGTTTCGGTGCTTTGATGACGATTTGTTCTCCGTCGAACTCCATGCTTGCCTTGTCGCCGATCGAGAGAGCCTGCAAATATTCCTTGGGAATTTGCAGCCTTCCTACCCGGTCGACCACAACGAAAGCTTCATGCGCCTCGTTCAACCCTCCGCCGTGAAGCGGAGAAGCGCCGTCCAGATTCGGATTGCGCTTGATAAACTCGGTGCTCGTGAGCCCGTCGCGGATGGCGACGACGCGGTCGACTTTGCTGGCCAGCGACAAATCGTGGGTCACGATGACGATCGTCACCCCAAGCTCACGGTTGAAACGGCGGAATATATCCATGATCAAATCCGACGTTCGGGTGTCGACCGAGCCGGTGGGCTCGTCGGCCAGCAACAGCTGGGGCTTGTTGGCCAGCGCGATCGCGATGGCGACGCGCTGCTGCTCCCCGCCGGACAACTGCGTGAGCTTGTTGTGCATGCGGTCCTTCAGGCCGACCCATTCCAGCAGCTGCTTGGCATAGGCCCGGTCCAGCTTGCCGGAAAACATCATCGGCATCTCGACATTTTCCAGCGCGGTCAGAAACGGCAGCAGGTTGCGGGCATTGTTCTGCCAAATAAATCCGACGGTATCGCGCTTATACTTGACAAGATCGTCGTCGCTCGCTTTCAGCAGGTTCCACGGGCCGACGGTCACTTGGCCGGCGGAGGGCCGGTCGAGTCCGCCCAGAATATTGAGCAGCGTCGATTTGCCGCTGCCGCTGTTGCCGATGATGGCCATCATCTCGCCTGCGCTGACCGACAGATTCAATCCTTGGAGCGCGACAACCTCGAGATCGTCGGTTTTGTAAATTTTCACCAATCCTTCGCAGTTAATCATCGCGCTAACGCTCCTCTCCAAGCTTGACGGCCTGATGCACCCGCAACCGGCGAATGTGCGTCACGAGCATCACTATACCGATGAAGATCATGACGCCGACGACGGCGTAAAGCCGGATATCGTCCGCACTGTCGAACACGACCCGGAACGGCGGCACCTGGTTCGCCGCATTGTCGGTCGTTTGCAGAAACGGCAGGAACAGCAGGCTCGTCAGCTTGCCGATGCCGATGCCAAGTCCGATGGACAGCCCGGCCGTGAATATCTGCTCGAGCAGCAGCATGCCGGTCAGCTGCCTTCGCGACAGCCCCATCGCCCGCAAAATCCCGATCTGCACGATCCGCCCGGACAGATTGAAGAACCAGAACAGAACGTATCCGGACAGCGACACGATCACCGTCACCAGGAAGCCGAGGCTCAGAATGCCGAACACGCCGCCGCGGGCGGGATGTTTGGCTTGGGCGATCAGCTCGCTGCGAACGTCGTCGATCGAGGCGATCTGTATGCCCTTTTCCTGCAGCACCGGGATGATCGGGGCCGTCTTGGCGTCCGGCTGCATTTTCAGCCACACCTCGTAGGGCATAAGCGGCGCTTGGTCGTAGATATAGTCCAGGTTGGCGACGATGAACGGCGATTGATCCGGATATTGGCCCGGCCAATACGGAATGATCGCCGCGACCACGAATTCGACCGGCTGGTCCTGCAGCACGACCCTGACCGAATCGCCTGTCTTCAAGTTGTACTTCTTCGCCAGGTTCGAGCTGACCAGCGCGAATTCCGGCGCTTTGCCCATGACGGCGAGATACTTGAACGGATGCGCGGGATACAGGTCGTCGCGGAACCAGGCGACCCGGGCAAAATCGACGTTGTCGATGCCGACGACCGTTCCCTGCCCCGCCGACCGCCCCGAAATCGTAATATTGGCTTTCGTCTGCAGCACTCTGGCGGCGTGCTCGACGCCCGGCAGCGTGCGGAACACTTCGAACGGCGGCTCGTTGTAATTGATCCGGGTAACCGTCGGCGTCTGTCCGCCTCCGCCCGCACCGGGACCGCCGCCTTGTCCCTGGCCTCCTCCTTGCCCTTGCCCGCCGCCCTGGCCCGAGCCTCCGCCCGACGACGGGGGCGCGAATTCGGCATTCGCTTCCCAGCTCGTCTTGACAATGACGTCCGTCCCGTATTTGTACAAAATCCGCTCCTCCGAATTCAGGCCGATCGTACGGGCCGCAGAGGCGTTGTACACGCCGAGCCCGAGCGTCAAAATCAGCAGAATCATCAGCGGGTAATACGATTTGGATGAGCGGGACAACTGCGTGAGCGTCAAGTACAGCGGAACCGGAAGGAATTTTTTCCAAAGCCAGTTAAACAGCTTGAGCAGCAGCGGGAACAGCCTCAAAAAGACGAGCGCCGCCGAGAAGATCGCGATCGCCGGCACGAAGAACAGGAACGGCTGCACGTTAAGCTGGTCCGTCGTCACGCCGGTTTTGAACGAAACCATCTGCCGCTCGTTAAACAGATACCAGCCGTAGGCGGCGACGGCGAGCAGCGCGACGTCGAGGAACCAGCGCTGCCATGCCGGCGGCCGGTCCGTCCGCGCCATCATCCGCTTGTAATCGACGATCGAGGTCCGCGTGAACACGATAGCCGGGATCACAGCCGCGCCGATCGCCACGAGAACGGCCGCAAGTCCCGCCAGAATCCCGTCCGTGCCGAAGCCGACCGGGATCGCCTTGCGGTTGACAAACTCGAGAAAACCGCTGGCCGAACCGATGCTCTTGGCCATGAACCATCCGATCATCGGCCCCAGGATCAGCGACAGGGCGCCGAGCAGAACCCCTTCGAGCAGAAACAGCATGAAGATCTGCCTCGTTGCGGCGCCCCGGCTCCGCATCACCGCGATGTCGGACCGCTGCTTCTCCAGCGATTGGCGGGCGTTCATCGCAATGAAATAGAACACCATCGCAATCATCGGCGCCGCCAGCATAAACAGCATCGTTTGCATCTGCAGGCTGTCGCGGCGGAATTCCCCGAGCATGTCGGCGAAGGAAAGGTCGACCCGCGTATCCTTCAGCTTCTGGTACACCTCGATATCGATCCGGCTCAGCGTGCTGCTGAGCGGCGCCAGCTGGCTCGTCTGGATGTCGCGCAAATCGTACACGGTGTACCAGTTCGCCGTTTGAAGCGGTATCTTCTGCTTGCGGACCAGATCCTCAAGCATCGCCTCGTCGGAGATGAACAGCGTGTTCATCAGGCTGTCGAGGCCCTGATACCAGTACGCGCCGGTTTCGTCCTTCGGCTTGTAGGCGCCGACGATTTCCACCCGCAGCGTAAGGTTCAGGCCGCCGTAAATCGGATACAGCAACACGTCTCCGACATGAAGGTCGTTGCGGAACATCGCTTCTTCCATCATGACCGCCTGCAGCGTGCCGTCGGCGCCCGCCCGGTCGGCGAACCAGCGTCCGGACGCGAGCTCCGTCTGATCCTTCAGGCCGCTGAAGGAAGCGATGGTCATCGTGCGGGTCCGGCTGGCGTCGACCTTGGTCGGGTCCTCCGGCGTCACCTGCGTGTTGCGCAGCGTCAGGCTCCGCTGGGACACTTCGACCGGAAAGCCGATGGCGGCGGGCACCTCTTCGTTAATGTACTTGTCGACATTGCCGAAGCCTTCAAGGTCCGTCTTCCCGTCGGTCGACTGGTAACGGATCAGCAGCGACCCGGCCGGAAGTCCTTGGCTGTTGTCCTGGAGCGATTGGGCAACGACCCGCTTGAGCGCTCCGTCGGCATACATCGGAATGCTGGTCGTAAACGCGACGGCCACCAGCAAACCGGCCAACGTGCTGAGCGTAAGCCAGCGGGTGTTCCACATTTTACGGAATAAAAAACGGATCAGCGCGCTCATGCCTTACCGCCCCACGACTTTCTGCCCCGGCTTCAAGCCCTGCAGCACTTCCACGTCCGTCGCCGTCTGCTGGCCGACCTCGATGTCGACCTCGCGTTTGCTGCCGTCCGGTTCCACGACCTGCACATACGTCCTGGCTCCGATCGTGCGAAGCGCGGAGGTCGGAATGACGACGGCGTTCTCCTTCCGGTTGACGACGACCGACACCGTAAGCGGCGTTCCCCTCGTCGCCTTGGCCGGCAGATTGGGAACGTCGACGAGCAGGTAGTTGCTCGGCTTGTCGGTTTTCGCCCCGCCGGAGCCCCCGTTTCCGGGTAGTCCGTTTCCGCTGCCGTTGCCGCTGCCTGCGGACGGCTCCGGAAGCGCCTTGACCTTGCCTTTCAGCTCGCCGACATTGTTAATGGATACGTTCGCCTCCATCCCGACGGCGATCTTCTCCAGGTTGTCCTTGCTGAAGTCGGCGGCCACCACAAGGCGGCTCGTATCGGCCACGACCGCGATCGGATCGTAGGCTTTGATGGCGGCGCCTTCCTCGACGCTGACCGACACGACCGTCCCTGCGAACGGGGCGGTCAGCGTGGCGGCCGCGATGTCTTGCTGCAGATCCGCCAGCGCTTGGCGCGCTTCCTCGAAGTCGATCTGTTTCTGTTCGAATTCGAGCGGATCCATCTCGTCCTTTTGCCGCAGCGTGTTTTTCATGTCAAGCTCCAGCTTCCGGAATTGCAGCTGCTGCGTGCGCAGCGATTTTTTCAAGTCCTCCACGTCCAGTTCCGCGACGACTTGCCCCGCCTTGACGACGTCGCCGGTTTGTATGTACAGCTTTTTGATTCGTTTGCCTTCCAATGCAGATGAAGTATAATAGAGCGTCTTCTCTTGCTGGGACATGATTTTGCCCGAAGCTTGAACCTTCGTTTCCAGCGTTTTGGTCGTCACTTCATACTCCGGCTTCTTCGAGATCTGCGGCAGTTGAATCGCCGACAAATCCTCCTCCTCCGGCTCGTCGGGCAGCAGCGAGCAGCCGGCGAGAACCGCGGACAGGGATATAACGGCCAAGGCCGAAGCCGTTCTGCGGCGTTTGCGGCGCCACGGCTCCTTCAACTCACTTCGATACGAATACGCCGTCCACCATTTCATAGACATGATCCGCTACCTCCAATATGGTTAAATCGTGTGTCGTCATGCAAATCGTGACGTTTTCCGTCTCGACGATGTGCCGAAACACCGTGATGATATGCGCGGCCATCTGCGAGTCCAGCTCGGCCGTCGGCTCGTCCGCGAGCAGCAGGCTCGGCTTGTGCGAAATCGCCTTGGCGATGGCGACCCGCTGCTGCTCCCCCCCGGACAGCTCGGAAGGCCGATGGTGCATCCGCTTCGACAGGCCGACCATATCCAGGCATTCGGTGATCCGTTTTTTCCATTGGGATCTCGGGACCCCTGCCATCCGCAGCGTCAGCTCGACGTTTTCATAGGCGGAAAGCAGCGGCAGCAGCGCGTAGGCCTGAAAGATGAACCCGATGTCCCGGCGCCGAATCTCGGTCCGCTTGTTGTCGTCCAGCTTGTGAAGCGGTCTTCCCTGAAAAAAAATTTCGCCGGCCGTCGGCGTATCCAATCCGCCCATCAAGTTCATGAGCGTCGTTTTGCCGGAGCCCGATCTTCCTTTTAACATGACAAGCTGCTTAGGGTACAGCTTGAGATCGATTCCTTTCAGCACGCGCAGCTTCTGGCCGCCGACATCGAACGAGCGCTCCACCCCGCGCACCGTCAGCAGCGGCTCCGAAGGCGTGTCCCGCTCCCCGGAAGCGGCGGCGGCATGCCGATCTTCGGCGTTATCTATCGAAGCCGGAGATTCCGGGCTTTTTTTGCGCGGCAACCATGACAGCATGTTCTTGTTCCCCCCTGTTTTTCCATAGCAAAACTTGACGGCAGATGCAGATCTTTCCCAAAATCTCTCATCCAATATAACGATTAAAACACAAGAAAAGTTACCGTCTTTAACAATTTTTTATGAGAAATATGAGAGATCGCCGGAACGGTTTGGAAGACACGAGTCGACACCGCGGCCGGAGCCGGTTAATTTTTTGCTTTCCTCTTTATAAGAAGGGCTTATTTTGTGTATGATGAAGGAATAACAAGAGTTTTCAAGGGAAGGTTGGTCGGATTGGACAGCAAAATGTCGTCATCGAACTTCATCAAAAACATCGTCATCGAAGATCTTGCCGCCGGTCGCGTGAAGGAAGTCGTCACCCGGTTTCCGCCCGAACCGAACGGTTATCTGCATATCGGCCACGCCAAGTCGATCTGCCTCAATTTCGAGCTTGCCGACGAGTTCAAGGGACGGACCCATCTGCGATTCGACGATACGAATCCGGTCAAGGAAGACGCCGAATACGTCGAAGCGATCAAGCGGGACGTCCAGTGGCTCGGTTTCGATTGGGACGGATTGTTTTTCGCCTCCGACTATTTCAAGGAGATGTATGAACGCGCCAAACTCCTCATTCGCAAGGGGCTGGCCTACGTCGACGACCAGAGCGCGGATCAAATCCGCGAGACGAGGGGCACGCTGACGCAGCCCGGGATCGAGAGCCCTTACCGCAACCGTTCCGTGGAAGAAAATCTCGACCTGTTCGAGCGGATGAAAAATGGCGAGTTTCCCGACGGGGCCAAGGTGCTGCGCGCCAAAATCGACATGGCGTCTCCGAACATCAACATGCGGGACCCGGTCATTTACCGAATCGTTCATGCGACGCACCACAACACGGGGGACAAATGGTGCATCTACCCGATGTATGCGTTCGCCCACCCGCTGGAGGATGCCATCGAAGGGGTGACGCACTCGATCTGCACGCTAGAGTTCGAGGATCAGCGGCCTTTCTACGATTGGGTCATCCGGGAAACCGAAATGCCGCACGTTCCCCGTCAGTACGAGTTCGCGCGGCTGAATTTGACGAACACGGTCATGAGCAAACGGAAGCTGAAAATGCTCGTGGACGAAAAAGCGGTGGACGGCTGGGACGATCCGCGCATGCCGACCATCTCCGGTCTTCGCCGCAAAGGCTACACGCCCGAAGCGATCCGCGCCTTCTGCCGCGAAATCGGCGTCGCCCGCAGCAACAGCGTCGTGGACGAGCAAATGCTGGAGCATTTCATCCGGGAAGACCTGAAGCTGAAGTGCCTGCGCACGATGGCCGTTCTTCGCCCGCTCAAAGTGGTCATCACCAACTATCCCGAAGGCCAAACGGAATGGCTCGAAGCGGAGAACAACACGGAGAATCCGGAAATGGGCAGCCGCCGGATTCCGTTTTCCCGCGAGATTTACATCGAACAGGACGACTTCATGGAAAATCCGCCGAGCAAATATTTCCGCCTGTTCCCGGGCAACGAAGTGCGCCTGAAGCACGCCTACTTCATCAAATGCGAAGAAGTGGTCAAAAACGAAGCCGGAGAAGTCGTGGAGCTTCGCTGCACGTACGATCCCGAAACAAAGAGCGGCTCGGGCTTTACCGGACGCAAGGTGAAGGGCACGATCCATTGGGTCGATGCGGCCCACGCGGTGCCGGCGGAATTCCGTCTGTACGAGCCGCTGATCACCGACGGCGAAGAGGGCGACGACCGTTCGTTCCTCGAGCGCCTCAATCCGAACTCGCTGACGAAGCTGCAGGGCTTTGTCGAGCCGGGGCTGAAGGATGCCGTCCCCCACGACAAATTCCAGTTTTTCCGCCACGGCTACTTCAACGTCGACCCGAAGGACACCAAGCCGGGGCAGCTTGTCTTCAACCGGATCGTCTCGCTCAAAAGCTCGTTCCAGCTCCCGAATAAATAAGAATAGAAGCCGTCGCCTACCGACGGCTTCTTCGTTTTCATTTCCGCCAAAACAAAAGGAGGTCGCCGACATGAAACAAAATTGCCGGATCTGGACAGGCGCGCTGGTTGCCTTCCTGCTCCTTGCCGGATGCGCGCGGGGAACGGCTCCCGCCTCACCGGAGCCATCTCCCTCGGAAAGCCCCGGCGCCGCCCGCATCGCAGGCATGTCCCTGGATCAAAAAATCGGGCAACTGATTATAGCGGGTTTCGAAGGCAAGAAGCTGGACGATGAGACCAAGCGGATGATCAGGGAGGATCGGATCGGCGGCGTGATTCTGTACGCCGACAATGTGAGCGGCGTCCACGGCACCGTACGCCTGGTCAATCAACTAAAAGCCGCCAACGCCGGCAATCCCGTTCCGCTCTTCATCAGCACAGACCAGGAAGGCGGACGGGTCAGCCGGCTTCCCGACGCGTTTGCCGCCATGCCTTCAAGCCGCGCCGTCGGCCGCAAAGGCGATCCCAAGCTCGCCCGGCAAATGGGCTCCCTGCTGGCGCGGGAGCTGCGGGCAACGGGCTTCAACATGAACTTTGCCCCTGTGCTGGATATCGACAGCAATCCGGACAACCCCGTCATCGGCGACCGCTCGTTCGGCCGGAGCGCCAAAATCGTCGCCGAACTCGGTCTGGCCGAAATGGACGGGATTTCGAAAGGCGGCGTCATATCCGTCGTCAAGCATTTTCCCGGCCATGGCGATACGTCCGTCGACTCCCATCTCGATCTGCCCGTGCTGCGGAAGTCGTCCGAGCAGCTTGCCGCGCTCGAATGGATCCCGTTTCAGGCTGCGGTCAAAGCCGGCGCGGATGCCGTCATGGTCGCGCACATTCTGTTTCCGCGCATCGATCCGAACGCGCCCGCTTCCCTGTCCGACATCATCGTCGGCAAGCAGCTCCGCGGGAAGATGAACTACGATGGCGTGGTCATGACCGACGATTTGACGATGGGCGCCATTACGAAACAATACGGCCTGGCCGAAGCGGCCGTCGCGGCCATCGATGCGGGAAGCGACATCGTGCTGGTCGCGCACGGCTACGACAACGAGCGGCAGGTATTCGAAGCGCTGCGCAGCGCCGTCCGGAACGGCAGGCTGACCGAAGCCCGCATTGACGAAAGCGTGCGGCGAATCTTGACCCTGAAAAACAAGTACCGGCTCACCGATGCCGAAATTCCCCTCCCGAATGCCGCCGAAATCGCCGCCATCAACAAAAGCATCGAAAAATGGCTTTCCGCCCTGGATGCCAAAGCCTAACCGCGAGTCCGGCCGATTGACCGGACCTTTTCTTTTTCCGGCGGCACGTTTCGCATTGTTCCTCTGAATATCGCGTCATCCGGAACACCGCATTGTCGCCTGTGCCGATCGTCGCCAAAACGATCCGAAAAAACGGCTCCAGCCGGAAAACAAGCCGCGTTCGGCGGAGAACCGGACGATGCTGCGTTACGAAACGCCGTAGCCTTCCGGATTTTCGCGCCAGGACTTCAGGAGCTCGACGTCCTTCTCTTGGATCGTGCCGTTTTCAAGGGCGGCTGCGATCAGCGCAGTGTAGTTCGACAGCGTGTCGAGCGGAATGTTTTCCGCGGCGAACGCGTCGGCCGCCTTCTGGAATTGGTACGTAAAAATGGCGACAACGCCGAGGACGGTGCAGCCGGCTTCCCGCACGGCTACGGCCGCTTTGAGCGAGCTGCCTCCGGTGGAAATCAGGTCTTCGATCAGCACGACCTTTTGCCCCGGCGTAAAATGGCCTTCGATCTGGTTGGTCTTGCCGTGGCCCTTGGCTTTGTCCCGCACGTACAGCATGGGCAGGTTCAGCTTCTGGGCGACCCAGGCGGCATGCGGAATGCCGCCGGTTGCGATCCCGGCTACGGCTTCGCAATCCGGGTAGCGCTCGCGGATGATCGCGGCGAACCCTTCGGCGATCCGCTCGCGAATTTCGGGATACGACATCGTCAGCCGGTTGTCGCAGTAAATCGGGGATTTGAGCCCGGACGTCCACGTGAACGGTTCGTGCGGACGAAGCGATACGGCCTGAATGCTCAGCAGGGCCTTGGCGATTTCGTTCGGCAATCGGTCGATAGATACAGCTGTCATTCGCTCATCTCCTCCAGTATCGATTCAAACGCGGCGACCGGGTCCGGAGCGCCGGTGATCGGCCGTCCGATGACGAGATAATCGGTTCCGACCCGGACGGCATCTTTCGGCGTGGTGATGCGGGATTGATCGCCTGCATCCGCGCCGCGCGGCCGTATGCCGGGGGTCACCGTTACAAAATCCGCACCGCAGGCGGTTTTGATCGCCTGAACTTCAAGCGGCGAAGCGACGACGCCGTGAAGTCCGGCCCGTTTGGCCAGCCGCGCGTAGTTGACGACCGCGTTTTCGATCGTGCCGGCAATGCCGATCTCCTCGTTCAGCATAGCCTGGCTCGTGCTCGTCAGCTGCGTGACGGCAATGACGATCGGCTCGGAAGCCGCGTCGCCCGCCTCCAACGCGTCCTTCACTCCCTGCAGGGCAGCGCTCATCATGGCGATGCCTCCCGCCGCATGCACGTTGAACATGTCCACGCCCAAACGCGTTATGCTTCTTGCCCCTCCGCGCACCGTATTCGGAATGTCGTGCATTTTCAGGTCAAGAAACACGTTGAAGCCGCGGCTCTTCAATCCCTGTACGACAGGGATGCCCGCCGCATAAAACAGTTCCATCCCGACTTTCATCCAGCAGCCCGTTCCTTGCAATGCGTCTGCGAGGCGCAAAGCCGATTCGGCATCCGGCTTGTCCAGCGCCACCATCACCTTGGCGGCCGCCTGTTCTCGGGTCAGGCCCGTCGTCAACCCATTCAGCCCCTTTCGTCCGCGTTGAAAAAATGTCCATACAGAAGCCCGATCTCCGCCTCCATCGGCGGAAAGACCGGGCATAAGCTCGTTTCTAAGGTTGCAGGACCGGCATCGGCTCGCTGGAGAAGCGCAGCGACTCCAGCATCGTCAGCAGCGCCCGCACCGTATCCAGCGACGTGAGACAAACGACGCCGTTTTCCACCGCTTCGCGGCGGATGCGGAATCCGTCGCGTTCCGGCGTTTTGCCTTTCGTCAGCGTGTTGACGACGAATTGAGCCTGTCCGGAGCGGATCAGGTCCACGATATTCGGCGAAGCTTCGCTCAGCTTGTTGACCCGCGTCACGCGCATGCCGGCTTTCTCCAGCGCTTCGGCGGTGCCGCCGGTCGCCAGCAGCTTGTAGCCGAGGTTGTAGAAGCCGCGCAAAATCTCGACCGCTTCCGCTTTGTCCTTGTCGGCTACCGTCGCGATGATCGACCCGGAGGACGGGATTTTCATGTTGGCGCCGAGCAAGCCTTTATACAGCGCTTTGGCAAACTGGCGATCGCGGCCCATCACTTCGCCGGTCGATTTCATTTCCGGCGTCAGCGTCGGGTCGACCCGGCGCAGCTTGGCAAACGAGAAGACCGGCACTTTGACCGATACATGCTCGTCTTCCGGCCACAGCCCTTCCCGGTAACCGAGATCGGCCAGCTTCTCGCCCAGGATCGCCCGCGTCGCCAGGTTCGCCATCGGCACGTTCGTCACTTTGGAGAGGAACGGCACCGTCCGCGACGAGCGGGGGTTGACCTCGATCACATAAACCTTGTCGTTCCAGACGACGAATTGGATATTGACGAGACCGACCGTTTTCAGTTCCTTGGCGATGCGGATCGTAATATCGACGGCCTGCTTCTTAATGTCCTCGGACAGCGACTGCGGCGGATACACCGCGATCGAGTCCCCGGAGTGGACGCCCGCGCGCTCGATATGCTCCATGATGCCCGGAATCAGCACCGTTTCCCCGTCGCAGATAGCGTCGATTTCGATCTCTTTGCCGAGCATGTAGCGGTCGATCAGGACGGGATGCTCCGGATTGATTTTCACCGCTTCTTTCATGTAAGCGAGCAGTTCTTCGTCGGAGTAGACGATCTCCATCGCGCGCCCGCCAAGCACGTAGGACGGACGAACGAGCACGGGATAGCCGAGTTCACGGGCCGCGCCTACCGCCTCGTCGACCGAAGTGACGGTCGTGCCTTTCGGCTGGGCGATGTTCAGGCGGCGAAGCAGCGCCTCGAACCGCTTGCGGTCCTCCGCCTCGTCGATGCTGTCAAGCGAGGTGCCGAGGATGCGCACGCCGGCGCGGGCGAGCGGGCCCGCCAGATTGATCGCCGTCTGGCCGCCGAACTGGACGATGACGCCGATCGGCTTTTCCTGCTCGATGACGTTCATGACGTCTTCGAAGAACAGCGGTTCGAAGTACAGCCGATCCGACGTATTGAAGTCGGTGGAAACCGTCTCCGGGTTGTTGTTGATGATGACGGCTTCGTATCCGGCGTTGCGGATCGCCCATACGGCGTGGACCGTCGAATAGTCGAATTCGATGCCTTGCCCGATCCGGATCGGGCCGGAACCGAGCACGACGATTTTTTCCTTGTCGCTCGGAAGCACTTCGTTCTCCGTTTCGTACGTGGAATAGTAGTACGGAGTCGAAGCTTCGAATTCCGCGGCGCAGGTGTCGACCATTTTATAGACCGGCTTAAGCCCTTGCTGCAGGCGGTACTCGCGCACATCCGCTTCGGTCGTATGCGCGGCGCCGGCTCCCTGGCCTTCGCGGCGCAGCTCGGCGATCGCGCGGTCGGTAAACCCGAGGCGCTTCGCTTGGCGGAGCGTCTCGAACGTCAGTCCCGGCTCGCGGCGGATGACATCCTCGAACTTGACGATCCGTTCGATTTTGTCCAGGAACCACCAGTCGATGCGCGTCAGGTCTTGAATTTCCTGAAGCGGCCAGCCGCGGCGGAACGCTTCGGCGACCAGGAACAGCCGCTCGTCGTCCGGCTTGCTGAGCCGCGTGCGCAGCGTCTGGTCCTCGATCTCGTCCGCGCCTTTGAGCAGCAGGCGGTGCGTGCCGATTTCCAGCGAGCGGACCGCCTTGTGGATCGACTCTTCGAACGTGCGGCCGATCGCCATCACTTCGCCGGTCGCCTTCATCTGGGTGCCGAGCTTGCGGTTGGCCGAGACGAATTTATCGAACGGCCAGCGCGGGATTTTGCTGACGATATAGTCCAGCGTCGGCTCGAAGCAGGCGTACGTCTGTCCCGTAACCGGATTGACGATTTCGTCGAGCGTGTAGCCGATGGCGATTTTCGCCGCCATTTTGGCGATCGGGTAGCCGGTCGCCTTGGAGGCGAGCGCCGAGGAGCGGCTGACGCGCGGGTTGACTTCAATGACGTAGTATTGATAGCTATGGGGATCGAGCGCAAACTGCACGTTGCAGCCGCCTTCGATGTTCAGCGCGCGAATGATCTTCAGCGACGCGGAGCGGAGCATTTGATACTCGCGGTCCGAGAGCGTCTGGCTCGGCGCGACGACGATGCTGTCGCCGGTATGGACGCCGACGGGGTCGAAGTTCTCCATGTTGCAGACGACGATGCAGTTGTCGTTCGCGTCGCGCATCACTTCGTATTCGATTTCCTTCATGCCGGCGATCGATTTCTCGATCAGGCATTGGCCGATCGGACTGTAGCGAATGCCGCTTTCGACCGTCTCGCGGAGCTCTTCTTCGGTCTGGGCGATGCCGCCGCCCGTGCCGCCAAGCGTGTAGGCCGGGCGGACGATAACCGGATAGCCGATCTCATTGGCGAAATCCACCGCTTCCTGCACGCTCGTGACGATGGCGCTTTCCGGCACCGGCTGCCCCAACTCGCGCATCAGCTCGCGGAACTGGTCGCGGTCCTCCGCGCGTTCGATCGCCGACAGCTGCGTGCCGAGCAGCTTGACGCCCTCCTGCTCCAGAATGCCGGCGCGGGCCAGCTCGACCGCCATGTTCAGGCCGGTCTGCCCTCCCAGCGTCGGAAGCAGGCCGTCCGGACGCTCCTGACGGATGATCTGGGATACGAATTCCAGATTGATCGGCTCGATATAGACTTTGTCGGCCATGTTCGTATCGGTCATGATCGTGGCCGGATTGCTGTTGATCAGAACGACTTCAAGTCCCTCTTCCTTCAGGGCTTGGCAAGCTTGCGTGCCGGCGTAGTCGAATTCCGCCGCTTGTCCGATCACGATCGGACCGGAGCCGATGACGAGAATTTTTTTGAGATCTTTATTTTTGGGCATATTGCAGCTCTCCTCTCAGCGTCTCCGCCAGCTGCGCCTGACGCGGACGTTCGGGGTTGTTGCGCTTGTGGTCGCGGATCATCTCCAGGAACTGGTCGAACAGATAGCTGCTGTCGAACGGTCCGGGAGCCGCTTCCGGATGGTACTGCACCGAAAAGGCCGGGTAGCGGTTATGCTTCAAGCCTTCGATCGTTTTGTCGTTGTTGTTGATGTGCGTGACGGTCAGCTCCGTGCCTTGGATCGAATCTTCCTTGACCGTGTAGCCGTGGTTTTGCGACGTGATGTAGCAGCGTCCGGTTGCGAGTTCCTTGACCGGATGGTTGCCGCCGCGGTGGCCGAATTTCAGCTTCTCGGTGTCCGCGCCGCAGGCAAGGGCGAAAATTTGATGGCCGAGGCAAATGCCGAAAATCGGATATTCGCCGAGGAGCTGGCGGACCGTTTCCACGGCATGCGGCACGTCCTTCGGATCTCCGGGGCCGTTCGAGAGCTGGATGCCGTCGGGATGCAGCCGGCGGATTTCGTCGGCGGTGACATTGTGCGGAACGACGACGACGTCGCAGCCGCGCTGCGTCAATTCGCGCAGGATGCCGCTTTTGGCCCCGTAGTCGATCAGCACGATCCGCTCGCCGCGGCCCGGGCTGGAAAAGACCTGCTTGGTCGACGTGCGGGCCACCTGATCGCGCAGCAGCGGGGAAGCGTCAAGGCGTTCCCGAAGCTCCTCCACACGCTCGCTCCCGGTCGTGAGAATGCCCTTCATCGTGCCGTGGCGGCGCAAAATGCGGGTCAGCATGCGCGTGTCGATGTCGCTGATGCCGATGATGCCGTATTCCTTAAGCAGCCGGTCGAGCGTATATTGCGCCCGCCAGTTGCTGGGCACCGGCTCGTGGCGGCGCACGACGAACCCGTGAATGTACGGGCGAATCGATTCGAAGTCGTCGCGGTTGATGCCGTAGTTGCCGATCAGCGGGAACGTCATCGTGACGATTTGCCCGCAATACGAAGGATCGGACAGGACTTCCTGGTATCCGGTAATGCCTGTATTGAACACCACTTCACCGGTGGAAACGCCCTCGGCGCCGAATCCGAGACCGGTGAACAGCGTGCCGTCTTCCAGTAACAATCTCGCTTGCATCCCTTTTCCTCCTCAAGTCTTCTCCGCTTCTTGTCGCCGGATTCCTTGCCGGTTTCCTATGCGCGTTCGCTCCAGACGACCTTGCCGTCCACCATCGTCAGCACCGGCCATCCGTACAGTTTCCACCCGGCAAACGGCGTGTTGCGTCCTTTCGAAACGAACGTGTCGGGATCGACCTCCCGCTCCCGCTCCAGATCGATCAGCGTAATGTCCGCCGGCGCTCCCGGCGCGAGCGTTCCCGCCTCGAGGCCGAACACGCGGGCCGGATCGCGGGTCATGCGGCTGAGCAGGAACGAAAGCGTCCATCTGCCGGTTTTGACGAATTTCGTATAGAGCAGCGGAAACGCGGTTTCGAACCCGACGATGCCGAACGGCGCTCGCTCGAGCCCTTTCGCCTTCTCCTCGGCGCTGTGCGGGGCGTGGTCGGTGACGATGATGTCGATCGTGCCGTCTTCGAGCGCCTCGATGCAGGCCTCGACGTCCCGCGGCGTCCGCAGCGGCGGGTTCATCTTCCAGTTCGCGTCCATCGTATCGGGAATGTCTTCGTCGGAGAGCACCAGGTGGTGCGGGCACACTTCCGCCGTCACCCGGACGCCGACGGACTTGCCGAGACGGATCAGCCGCACCGACTGCTCCGTGCTGACGTGGCATACGTGATAATGCACGCCGGTCGCTTCCGCGAGCAAAATATCCCGCCCGACGTGAATCGCTTCGGATTCGTTCGGGATGCCTTTCAGGCCGTGCTTGCGGGAAAAGGCGCCTTCGGTGACGGCCGCGCCTTCGACAAGCGAATCGTCCTCGCAGTGGGCGATGATCGGCAGGCCGAGCGATTTGGCCAGCGCCATCGCATTTTTCATCATTTGGGCGTTCTGTACGCCGACCCCGTCGTCGGTGAATCCGATCGCGCCCGCTTCCTTAAGCGCGGCAAAATCGGTCAGCTCACGGCCGAGCTCGTTTTTCGTGATCGCGGCGTAAGGCAGCACCTTGACGGCGCCTTCGCTTGCCGCTTTCTCCAGCACCAGCCGCACCGTCTCCGGAGAATCCGTTACCGGGCGCGTGTTGGGCATGCAGGCGATCGTCGTAAAGCCGCCCTTAGCTGCGGAAAGCGTGCCGGTTGCGATCGTCTCCTTATATTCGAATCCGGGCTCCCGCAGATGCGCGTGCATATCGATGAAGCCGGGCGAAATCAGCTTGCCTTCGGCGTCGATGACTTCCGCTCCCTCCGTATCGGGGCTGTCCGCGCCGTCCGCCCATGCCGCCACTTTGCCGTTTTCCACTTTCAAATGCTTTTTTTCAAGCGCCCCCGTTTCGGGGTTTACCGCCAAACCGTTTAAGATCCAGGTTGTCATACGCGTAACGGTCCTCCTCGAATCGACGTTCGTCTACACTTCCAGTTCCGCCTCGCGCGGGTGCAGGATCGTGACGCAATCGGCCCCGTCCACTTCCTTGAGCGATACTTCGATTTTCTCCTGTCTGGAGGTCGGAACGTTTTTGCCGACGTAATCCGGCCGAATCGGCAGCTCCCGGTGCCCCCGGTCGACCAGAACGGCAAGTTGAATCGCCTTCGGCCTGCCGCAATCCATAAGCGCGTCCATCGCCGCCCGGATCGTACGGCCCGTATAAAGCACGTCGTCGAACAAAATGATCCGCTTGTCCCGGATGTCCAGCGCCGTCTTCCCGTCTTCGCTTACGATGCCGGACGCTCCCGCGGCCGATTCGGGATCGTAAGGCCGATCGTCCCGGTACCGCGTGATGTCCAGCTCGCCGACGTCGATCGGTTGTCCCTCGATCTCCCGGATCCGCTCGGCCATCCTCCGGGCCAGAAATACGCCGCGCGTCCGAATGCCGACCAGCGCGCAGCCTTCGATTCCTTTGTTCTTCTCCACAATTTCGTGGGCGATTCGGGTGAGCGCTCGCCGGATTGCGGATTCATCCATGATCACGTTTTGGAACTCTTGCATAACGAACCCTCCCGCTGGCGATGAAGGCATAAAAAAACCTCCTTGCGACCGACGCAAGGAGGTGCATGTCGACAGGTTCAGCCAGAGCCTGAACTCGCAAAAGGGACAAGCGTCCCGTTCGCCAGGTCCAAGCTATTGCCAAATCGGATCGTGCTCTACGCCACCTTGCCAGCCTCTCTGGACTGATTTAAAGGCAACCATTCATTTACATGGAATTATCGCACGTTCGACAACCGATGTCAACAGGATTTATTAAATTTTTATGCACAAAAATGAATTAAAATTCAAATTCCACATCCGTCAGGCGGCGCTTGATTTCGTTGATGACGCGGCGCTCCTCTTCTTCGCCCTTGGCGATGAACGTCACGGAGAAGCGGATGAAGCGTCCGGCGTCGTCCCACGGAACGGTGGAGATGAGCTTTTCGCGGATCAAATATTGCGAGAAGTCTTCGGCCGTTTCAAAGCGCTGCCCGCCCTTGATGCCTTTCGGCGCTTCGACGTACAGGAAGAACGAACCTTTCGGCTTCTCGGCTTTGAAGCCGATTTCGTTCAGCGCGGCCACGAGCAGGTCGTGGCGGCGGGAATATTTGGCCGCGATCGCTTCGGTAATTTGCGGGTTCGCAAGCCCGTAAGCGGCCGCTTTCTGAATCGCGATGAACTGGCCGGAATCGTTGTTGTCCTTGACGTCGCTGAACGCTTTGACGATCAGCGGGTTGCCCGCGACAAAGCCGATCCGCCAGCCGGTCATGTTGTACGACTTGGACAAGGAATGCAGCTCCACGCCTACGTCTTTGGCGCCCGGTACGGAGAGGAAGCTGAGCGGCTTCACGCCGTCGTAGGTCAGCGCGGCATACGGCGCGTCATGCACGACTACGACGCTGTGCTTTTTCGCCCATTCGACGACTTTCGCGAAGAATTCGGGCGTCGCGGCTGCGCCCGTCGGGTTGTTCGGATAGTTCAGATACAGCAGCTTGGCGCGGCGGGCGATTTCCTCCGGAATGGAATCCAGATCCGGCAGGAAGTTGTTCTCTTTCGTCAATTTAACGTTGTACACTTCGCCGCCGAGGTATTTCGTGTGCGTGCCCATGATCGGATAACCCGGCACGGTCATGATCGTAATGTCGCCCGGGTTGATGAACACGGACGGCAGCATGGCCAAAGCGGGCTTGGAGCCGATCGAGTGCACGACCTCGGTCTCCGGATCGATGCCGTCTACGCCGAACACGTCTTTCAAATATTTGGCCGCCGCCACCTTGAACTCGGCGATGCCGTTGTCCGCGTAGCCGCGGTTTTCGGGCTTGGCCGCTTCTTCAGCAAGCTTCGCCACGATGCCGGCGTCCGCCATTTCATCCGGCTCGCCCACGCCCATGTCGATCAGTTCGACGTCGGGAAACGCCTTTTTGGCGGCCGCTTTGGCGCGCTTGATTTTTTCGAACTTGTAAATGTTCGTGTCTTTCCCGTAATTGGCCCCGCCGATCCGGTCGGCAAATTGCTTCTGAATGTAAGTCGATTGATAATATTCCACGCTCACGTTGCAACACTCCTCGCCTGCAAATAGTCTCGAACACAATCCTGGCCGCTTCCTGGACACAGGGGTACGTATTCTAATATGACGCAATCGGGCTAAGCGCTCCATGGATTATTCCGCAGAACTTTTGCAGGATTTGCAAGCCTTGTTTATCTTGTCCTGAGCATGCGAAGGACATGCTCCATGTCGGCCGGCAGCGGCGCGCTGAACTCCATCGTTTCGCCCGTCCGGGGATGCACGAAGCCGAGCACGCCCGCATGCAGCGCTTGTCCGTCGAGACCGAGGTTTTTCCCCCCGCGTCCGCCGTAAACCGGGTCGCCCACGAGCGGATGCCCGATATATTTCATATGCACCCTGATCTGGTGAGTCCGTCCCGTCTCCAGCCGCAGCTCGACAAGCGTATAATCGGGGAAGCGCTCCACCACCGAAAAATGCGTGACCGCAGGTTTGGCCCCCCGATCCGTGACCGTGAACATTTTCCGGTCGTGCTTGTCCCGCCCGATCGGCGCGTCGATCGTTCCCCGGTCGTGCGGAAGCACACCCCGAACGAGGGCGGTGTAGCGGCGGATCACCGAATGCGCTTTGAGCTGCGCGGCGAGCGAAGCATGGGCCGCATCGTTTTTGGCGGCCATCAGCAGGCCGGTCGTATCCTTGTCGATCCGGTGGACGATGCCCGGCCGGACGGCGCCGTTAATGCCGGACAAGTCCCGGCAATGATAAAGCAGCGCGTTGACGACCGTGCCGGACGAATGCCCCGGCGCCGGATGCACGACCATGCCCCGCGGCTTGTTGATGACGATGACGTCTTCGTCCTCGTAAACGACGTCGAGCGGAATCGGTTCCGGAGCGGCCTCGATCGGTTCGGGCTCGGGAATCGTCACCGCGATCACGTCGCCCGCCGCCGTCTTGGCATTCGGCTTGCTTGCCTTGCCGTTCACCAGCACAAGTCCGCTCCGTATCCAATCCTGCACTTGGGAACGCGAAACGGACGGATCGGCGAACCGGTCCGTCACATGCTTGTCCAGCCTCTCGCCGGCGTGATCCTCCGTCACGGCCCAGGACAATTCCCGCTCCGCGCCTTCCTCTTCGTCCGAATCGTACAGTTCAAACAAGTTGCTGTTCATCTCCGTTGCCATCGGTTTCGTTCTCCTTGTCTTTCTCCCGTTTTGCCGTCAGAAGCGAGTCCAGTATAATCAGCGCCACCCCGCAGACGATGGCGGTATCGGCTAGATTGAAGATCGGAAACGTCCAACTGCCGAAATTGAATTGCAAAAAGTCGACGACTTCGCCGTAAAGCGCGCGGTCCAGAAAATTGCCGACGGCTCCCCCCAGAACGAGAGCCAGACCCGTCAGCAACAGCGGATGCCCTAAGCGATAAGAACGGTGAAGGTACCAGACGATCCCCGTCGCCACGATAATCGTAATCGCGATAAAAAAGATCCGCTGCTCCTGCAAAATGCCGAATGCCGCGCCGCGGTTGCGAATCGACGTAATCAGGAAAAAGTTCCCGATCACCTTGATCTGTTCGTACAGTTCCAGGTTGCGCTCAATGATTTTTTTGGTTATGTAGTCAATGGCAAAAGTCAACAAAGCAATCGCGTAATACAGCCAAATTCCAGGTCGACTCCGTTGCATTCGTAACGATCCGCCTCTCCGAGCATATTCCTGATGATTTTATCATATTCGCAAGCCTAGCGTCCATGTAAGAGGATGCAAATAACGACAGCGCGTCCAAAACATGCCCTGCTTCCGCATGACGTAAAAGCGGCGGCCTTGGAGAAACTATGCAGCAGTCGCCGCGGCATCATGCTTTTATTAAGTAATGCAAAGGAAGGGGACAAACGTCATGGCCAAACAGCTCACGGAGGAAATGCTGCACTCGTTAAGGCGCAGGCTTCTGGACGAGAAAGCCGAGTTGGAACGGCGCGTGCGGCAAAACGGCCATTTCGGCCTGGCGAACGCCTACCGGGATTCGACGGGCGAGTTGTCGGGAATCGACAATCACCCTGCGGATGCGGGAACGGAAACGTTCGAGCGAGCCAAGGACGTCGCGCTGCTGGAGCGGGAAGCGCTGAAGCTGGAACGGATCGAAGCCGCGCTGGGGCGCATGGATACAGGTGAATACGGCCGCTGCGCCGAATGCGGCCGGTTTATTTCCGCCGAGCGGCTTGAAGCGATGCCGACCGCCATTTACTGTACCGAGCATGAGCCCAGGCAGCGCGAATCCCTGAAGCGTCCCGTGGAGGAGCAGTTTTTGCATCCGCCGTTCGGCAGAACTTCGCTTGACGACCGGCCGACCCAAAACGGCTTCGACGGCGAGGACGCCTGGCAAATCGTCGAATCGTGGGGCAATTCGAACACTCCCGCCATGGCGGAGCAGAACGACATCGCCGACTACGACTCCGTTTACATCGAAGCCGATGAAAACGAGGGATTCGTGGAGCCGCTCGAAAGCTTCCTCGCCACCGACATTACGGGACGCGACGTCAGCGTCGTCCGCAACCGGGCGTATCGGCGCTATCTGGCGGATCAGGAAGGAGAACCGCTGCTTGAGCCCGACCGGTCGGCGGCGGAATGGGACGAGGGTCAATAGGGATTGATCTCCAGCTGTCGCTGGACGATCCGGACGATGTCCGCGATGTAGTCTCCGACGACCGGCAAATTCAAGGCGCCGAGAAGCTGGAGCAGCCATACGATCGTCGCCGCAAAAAACGTGAATCCGAGCGCGATGCCGATTCCCCGGGACAGGCCGGAGACGAAGTTGCGCCAGATCAGCTGCCACGGGCGGTGCATGAGGTTAACGTACTCCCTAAGCTCCGCCTTTTCCATATCCGACGCCAGCTTGTCGATCCGCACGGACAGCGTATCCAGCGTCCGCCTGAACAGCGCGGCCTCCTCCTTCAAGCTGCCTTCGGAGGCTTCGGGACCCGCCGGCTTCCGGTTTTTGTTCGCCATTCCCAAGTCCTCCCTCTCATCGGTTGATCGCTTTTGCTTCTTTAGTTTTGCCACAACGGCTCCGACTCCACTCCTAAACGAACGCCAAAAAGCGGCCTGCCCGACCCTATCGGCCGGGCGGCCGCCTTTTGCCGGCATTGCCGCGTATTCCGTCTATTACGCCGTCACAATCTTAATCCCGATCGTCTTGTCTCCCGCCTGCACCTTCTCCATGCCTTCCTCGCGGGCGAAGACGACGTCGCGGACCAGGACGTTTTCCCGCAGGACGCTGTCGAAGGCGCGCAGCGCCGCTTCCGTCTCGGCATCGACGTCGAGCACGAGGCCGACGCGCAGCTCGATCGGCAAATCGAGCTTTTTGCGCGTATCCTGAACGGCGCGAATCACTTCGCGGACAAGACCTTCCTGCTCAAGCTCCGGGGTGATGTCGGTATTGAGGGCAACCGTCAGGCCGCCATCGGATGCGGACGCAAAGCCGGGCTTCGCCTGCTTTTCGACAAGGAGCTCGTCGAGGGTAATTTCAAGCGTCTCGCCCTCCGGCGCCGCAAAGGCGATTTTGCCGGACTGCACCGCCTGACGCGCCTGTTCCGCGTCCAGCCCTTTCAGCATGTTTTGGATCGGCCCGACGTATTTGCCGTATTTTTTGCCCGCAAGCTTCAGGTTCAGCTTCAGGCTGAAATCGACAAACCCGCTGTCGTCGGTCACGAGCGTAATGCGCTTGACGTTGATTTCGTCCTTGATGATGTCCTCGTAGCCGGCGACATCGAAATCGCCGCTGAGCGAGACGAGCAGCTCCGACAACGGTTGGCGCGTCTTGATGCCGGACTCGTTGCGCACGTTGCGGGCCAGTTCGACGATGCTGCGCGCCGTCTCCATCTCCCGCTCCAGCCGCTCGTCGATTTTCGACGCGTCCGCGACCGGGTAATCGGCCAGATGCACGCTGTCGCCGCCGCCGAGGTTGCGGTAGATTTCCTCCGATACGAACGGCAAATAAGGAGCGACGAGGCGGGACAGCGTGAGCAGCGCTTCGCGCAGCGTATGGTAGGCGGCCACTTTGTCTTCGCCGAGCCCGCTGCCCCAGAAACGGTCGCGGGACCGGCGGACATACCAGTTCGACAGCTCGTCGATAAAAGTTTCGATCGCCCGCGCCGGGTTGAGGAAGTCGTTTGCTTCCAGCCCCTTGGTCACGTCCGCGATCAGGCTGTTCAGGCGGGACAGAATCCAGCGGTCCAGCTTGTTGCGGGACGGCACGGCCGGATGATTCGCCGGGTCGAAGCCGTCGATGGATGCGTACAGCGCATAGAACGCGTGCGTGTTGACGAGCGTATCGACGACTTTGGATTTCGCTTCGGCCACGATGCCTTTCGAGAAGCGTTTGCTGTTCCACGGCGCGCTGTCCGCAAGCAGCGCCCACCGGAACGCATCGGTGCCGTACTCCTCGATGATGTCCCACGGGTCGATGACGTTGCCTTTCGATTTGCTCATCTTTTGCCCGTTTTCGTCCAGCACGTGTCCGGTCGAGATGACCGATTTGTACGGCGCCTGGCCGTTGTAAAGCGTCGATACCGCAAGCAGGCTGTAAAACCAGCCGCGCGTCTGGTCGATGCCTTCGCAGATGAAATCCGCCGGATACTGCTCGCGGAACTTCTCTTCGTCCCCGTTCGGATGGAAATACTGCGCGAACGGCATCGAGCCGCTGTCGAACCACACGTCGATCACTTCCGGCGTCCGCACCATCTCCCCGCCGCAGGTGCAGCGCAGCTTCACCCCGTCGACGTATGGCTTGTGCAGCTCCAGATCGTCCGGCACCGGCTCAAGCGCAAGCTCCTGCAATTCCTTGCGGCTATGCGCCGCCTTCTCCTTGCCGCACGATTCGCACACCCACACGTTGAGCGGCGTTCCCCAATACCGGTTGCGGCTGATGTTCCAGTCGACCATATCTTCGAGGAACTTGCCGAAGCGGCCGTCCCGCAGATGCTCCGGATACCATTTGATCTTCTGATTGTTGGCGATCATCTGATCCTTGACCGCCGTCGTGCGGATGAACCAGCTTTCCGTCGCGTAATAGATGAGCGGCGTTTTGCAGCGCCAGCAGAACGGATAGCTGTGCTCGTATTTTTCCTTGTGGTAAAGGAGCCCCCGTTCGGACAGCGTTTTGACGATGTCGATGTCAAGCTCGGGGTCCTTGACGAAGCGTCCGGCGAAATCCGTCACCTCGTCGATATAACGTCCGGCGTTGTTCACGACCATAAGCATCGGAACGTTGTGCTGGCGGGCTACCCGGTAGTCCTCTTCGCCGTGAGCCGGAGCGATATGAACGATGCCCGTACCGCTCGAATCGCTGACATAGTCGGCGTCGATGACGCGGTACGCATTCTCCACCGGAACATAGGTGAACAGCGGCTCGTATTCGAGTCCGACAAGCTCCCGTCCTTTCACGGTGCCGATGATCTCGAATTCGCCTTTCAGCACCTTTTCCGCGAGGGTTCCGGCCACGATATAAACGCCGTCCTGCTGCTTGGCGCGGACGTATTCGATGTCCGGATGAACGGCAAGCGCCACGTTCGCCGGCAGCGTCCAGGGCGTCGTCGTCCAGGCGAGCATGTACTCGCCGCTGGTCTTCAGCTTGAATTTGGCCGTCGCCGTCAAATCCTTGACGTCTTCGTAGCCCTGCGCCACTTCGTGCGAGCTGAGCGTCGTCTGGCAATCCGGACAGTAGGGGCTGACGCGGTGGCCGCGGTACAGCAATCCCTTCTCGTGGATCGTCGCCAGAATATGCCAAACGCTTTCGATGTAGCGGTTGTCGAGCGTAATGTACGGATCGTCGAGATCGGTCCAATACGCGATCGCTTCCGTCAGTTCCCGCCACTGGCGTTCATACTCGAATACGCTCTCCCGGCATTTGCGGACGAACGGCTCCACGCCGTAATTTTCGATCTCCTGCTTGCCGGAAATGCCGAGCTGCTTCTCCACGCCGAGCTCAACCGGCAGGCCGTGCGTATCCCAGCCCGCCTTCCGGATGACCCGGTAGCCGGCCATCGTCTTGTACCGGCTGACGAAGTCCTTGATCACCCGCCCCAGCACGTGGCCGATATGCGGCTTGCCGTTTGCGGTCGGCGGACCTTCGTAAAAGACGAAGTTCGGCCGTCCGGCCCGATTGTCGATTGAGCGCCGGAACGTATTGTCCTTCCGCCAATACTCCAGCACGCGCAATTCGCGGTTGCGCGCCTTTTCCTTCACATCCACGCGATTCATCGCTTGCTTCCACCTTTCCGTGTGTAAAAACAAAAAACCTCGTCCCGGTAAGGGACGAGGATCGCTCGCGGTACCACCCTTGTTCCGTTCGGCTTCCGCCAGCCGAAACGGCACTTGACTTCTGGCAGCCTGTGTGCAAGCTGCCGGCCCGGATAACGGAGGGCGCCCGTTCGAGCCTACTGATGCCGCGGCATGGACGGCCATGTTCGGCTCGGCCTCTCGGGGAGGATATGCTTCCTTGGCTTCACGCTGGCTCGCACCGGCCGCCAGCTCTCTGCGCATCCGCGCAAGGCGCACGTGTTCCCGTCAACGATTTTTCGACTTTCGCTTTTTCATTCTTTATACCGGGAAATTCGGCGTTTGTCAATCGGCTCAAACTTCGAGTTCCTGAATCCGCGTTTCCTGGGTGTCGAGCGAGTCCCAGGTATCCTTGTTGAGCAGTTCCAATTGGGTTTCCACAAGCGCGCGGAAGCGGGCGCGGTAAATCGAAGCCTGCTTCTTCAGCTCCTCAACCTCCATCGCGATCTTCCGGGACTTCGCGAGGGATTCGTTGATGATGCGGTCGGCGTTTTTCTCCGCTTCCTTGATGATCAATTGCGCTTCCTTCTTCGAGTTGTTTTTCAACTCGTCCGCCGCTTCCTGGGCGACAATGATCGTTTTGCTGAGCGTTTCCTCAATGTTGGCAAAATGGCTCAGCTTCTCCTGCAGCGCGGCCACCTGGTTCTGCAGTTCCTTGTTCTCACGGATCAGCGCCTCGTAATCCTTGATGATCTGATCCAGGAATTCGTTGACCTCATCTTCATCGTAACCGCGCAACCGACGTCCGAATTCCTTGTTATGGATGTCCAATGGCGTAAGTGGCATTGGCTAACCTCCTGTGAGAAAAAATGCGGAATTTTCATAGGGTACACTGTGAATTCGACATCCCCGGCGGAATTCCTTCTGATTATCGCATAATCACACAAATTTGCCGATGCGGACCCGGATTCTCCCGCTTTTCGACACGCCGTCGACGGCGAGCACCTTGAAACGGCCCATGCCCTGAACGGAAACGATGTCGCCTTCGCGCACGACGGCCGAAGGGTCTTCTTCCGTTTTCCAATTCACGCGGCAGCGGCCCGCACGGATCGGCGCCACGATCTTGGCGCGGCTCAGGCGAAAAGCGTCGCTTGCAACGCCGTCGAGCCGCATTGAGGCAACGGAAATCACCGTTTCCTCCAGAACGGGCCGCACGACCTTCAGCTCGGACAAAGGCGCGATGTCGGCCGACACCTCGACCCGGTGAGCCTGCTTCAGATGGATGCGCAAAAAGTCCGCAATCTCTTCGGCGACCAGCGCCTGGCATCCGTCTTCGCTCACGTGGAGGTCCCCGATTTTGTCGCGCTTTACCCCAAGACCCAGGATGGCGCCGAGATAATCGCCGTGGTCCAATTCCCCGATTTTGCGGTCGGCCGACGAAATCGTCAAGACGACGATGCCCGCATCCTCATGCTCGATCGGACGGTAGTCCGGCGCCAGGATCGCCCGTTTGCGCTCCGCTTCCGGATACCCGCCGTCAAAGCGGACGGCGACGTCCCGGTTCCGGCCGGCCAGCGCAGACAAAATATGCGCCTGACGAGGATCGAGAAAATCCGTTCGCCGAACCTCGTGAAGCTCGGCGGCCCGCTCGACCCACTCCCAGGCGCGATCCACAAACCCTTTCTCGTCAGGGCGGAAATGCTCGTATACTTCCGAATTCGGCATCGTGTGAACTCCTAGCGAATAAAAAGACTTAGCACCGCGATGAGCCCTTTGGCGATAAACTGCAACGCGAACAACGCCACGATCGGCGATACGTCGATGACGCCCCCGATCGCCGGTATCAGACGGCGAAACGGCTGCAAATAAGGCTCAACCAGCTTGCCGAGCAATTCGCCGACAAAGCTTTCGCGCACCGTCGGGACCCAGGACATCAGCACGTAAATCAAAATCATGTAAAAATAGATATCGCGCAACAGCAAAATATAGCTTTCAATAGCCTGCAACCTGAGGTCACCTCATTTTGGAATAGTCGGCTTCCTCCGCATATAGGTCCGAAATCGTACCCGAAATTTCTACCGAGTCCGGGGTGCAGAGAAAAATATTCGGGCCAAGTTTCGAGATATGTCCGCCCAACGCGTAAACCGTACCGCTCAGAAAATCGACGATGCGCACCGCGTGATCGCGCCTGACGCGCTGCAGGTTGATCACGACGGAGCGGCGCGACTTGAGGTGGTCGGCGATTTCCTGCGCCTCGTCGTACGTGCGCGGCTCCGTCAAGATCACGCGGACGTTCTTCTGCGAGTGAATGCTGACCACATTATGCTTACCTATTTGTTTACGCTGTTCAAAGGCGGGGGTTTCAATTTCCTGTTCCTCTTCCGCATCGAACGCTTCCTTGCCGGTGTCCGGCGTCTCCTCCTGCAATCCGAAATAGTTCAAGAACTTGTTCATGACGCTCATTCGTTATCCCTCCTCTTTACCTACAAGAACGCTTCCCAAACGTACCCATGTAGCTCCTTCTTCGATCGCCACTTCAAAATCGTTTGACATTCCCATAGACAATTCCGTCAAGGGTTCACGCAAAAGCGCCCGTTCATTCAATTCGTCCCGCAGAAGGCGCAGCCGGCGAAAAACCGGCCTTGTCTCTTCGGCTTCGCGTTCAAACGGAGCCATCGTCATCAACCCGATCGGCCGCACGCGGTCGAGCTTCGCCACGCCGCCGGCCAGTGCGGCCAGCTCGTCCGGAGCGACGCCGTGCTTGGAAGGCTCTCCCGAAACGTTGACCTGCAAAAAACAAGGAACCGTAATGTCCAGCGCCTCCGCGCGCTTTTGGATTTCCTCCGCAAGCGACAGCCGATCGACGGAATGAATGTAGTCGAACCGGCCGACGACATCCTTGACCTTCCGTGATTGCAGCGTGCCGATAAAATGAAAAACAGCTTGTCCCTTAAGCAACTGCCACTTTTCTTCCGCGTCCGGCCAGCGGTTCTCGCCGATATGGCCGATTCCCCGCGCCACGACATTCGCAGCGGCAGCTGCGGATACATACTTGGTTACCGCGACAACGTTGACGTCTTCCCGCCGCCTGCCGCTTCTCAGGCAAGCTTCCCGGATCCGTCTCTCCACGTCCCGCAGCCGATCCTCTAATGGCACGGAACCGTTCACCCCGATTTCCTGCCGAGCCAACTCATCATTCTTCCCGTCGAACCGTTCTCCGCCCGGTGGGAGAAAAACAGATCGGTTCGACAAGACGTGCACCATGAAGACATTTCGATGCGGCTCGCCAAAATTCCTGCTTTTATCATAAGGTGTCGGTTCAATTGTTTCAAGTTCAGCTTTGCCCGGCCGTCCGCGGTCGGGTTCGCGAACCTCTCGCCGTCTTCAAGCGGCCGGACATGGCGAAGCACCGCATCGTCGACCTCGTAGCAGCACGCTCCGATCGACGGGCCGATCGCCGCAAGCAGCCGATGCGGCCGGGTTCCGTAAGTTTCGGCCATCGCCCGGACCGTCGCGCCGGCCACGTCCGTAACCGTTCCTTTCCAGCCGGCATGGGCAAGTCCCAACGCGTTCGTATCCGGATCATAAAAATAAAGCGGCACGCAGTCCGCAAAAAACATCGTAAGCAACACGTCCGGCTCGTCCGTTATGAGCGCGTCCGCACCCGGGATCGCCGTTTCGCGGCTTTCCCGGCCTTTGCCCCGGTCCATGCGCGTAACGACGTGCACCCTGTTGCCGTGCACCTGCTCCGCGCATGTCCACGCTTCGAAGTCCCAACCCAATGCATCCGCTACCTTTCTGCGGTTGCGGATCACATGTTCGGGATCGTCCCCGACATGAAGAGCGGTATTCAGCGACCGCCAAGGCGCCTCGCTGACCCCGCCGCCGCGCAGCGTGAATCCCGCCGTCAAGCCTCCGCGCTTTGACCAGCTCGCGAGCGAAAGCAGCGCGGCATCCTGCGCGCGGTCCGCCGCCAATGCAAAAGGCTCCATCCGTGCCACCTCCGTCCTAAGTGTAACACAGCGGAATTCGGCGCGGAAAGGAGCCCCGTCTATTTGGCGCTCCCCTCCACCTCTTCCGCCCGATAGGCTTTGGCGTCATCCAGCCGCACCAGCACGACGTCGGCGCCGATTTTGACGATATTTCTCCAGGGAATCACCACGTCGCTGCCGCTGCCGAACATGCCGAAAAACCGGCTGCCCGTCGGCACGACGATCGAATCGATTCTCCCCTGCCGCAGATCCAGTTCGAGATCGCTGATCTGGCCTAGCTTTTTCCCGTCCACAATATTAATGACGTCCTTGGTCTGGAAATCGGAAATTTTCATCATACGCCCTCCCGCCTTCCCGCAGTCGGCGTCGGTAATGGGCTACCGGACCGTTTATCTTAAATATATGTGCCAACCGGTCAAAAGTTTCATTCCGGCGTCCCCCTCACCCCCCAACATGATCCTCCTCCTCTTCGCTAGCGTCACTCTCCCATCGGCTCAGCTTTCCTGCGAAGCCAACTTTAAATTCCTTTACGAGAACCCTCCCTGAAAACCTTCCCCGAGAATCCTCCCCGAGCCGGCAGACCTCTCTAATCTCGGACACCGTCATGCACGGAAGCAGTACGCCTCTCGTCAAATGGATGACCGCCTTCCGTCTCGTTTCGAACACCGCCAAAGGCATCAACGCCGTTCGACTGCAGGCGGCGATCGGCGTCACCTACAAAACCGCGTTCGCGATGCTTCGGAAAATTCGCCGCGTCCTCGTCCAGTCGAACGAACGGGAACCGTTGACCGGCCATGTCAAGGGCGGACTGCGTTATTACGGCCGTTATTTGAACATATCTCCGGAGGCAAACGGGAAGCTTCAGCCGATTGTTGTCGCCGCTTCTTTTTCGTCCGGTTGGAACTGGCGGCCTGCTCAAATCAAAATGAATCATATATCCAAAGCCTACTTGCCGAACGGCTATCTCCTCAAAATCGGAATTCAGGATTACGCCGAGCGGTACGTTCATCCGGATGCAAAAAGCGTTTTTGTGGGACGCGGCCGCATGCTGCTCAATCGTATTCGTCCGCTGCCCGAATTGTTTGCCGACGCCAAGCGATGGATCAACCGCACATTCCGGGGCCTCGGACCCCGGTACCTGCAAACGTACCTGGACGAATACTGCTTTCGGCTCCATCTGGTTTTACGCAAAGAGCCCATCTTCATGAGGCTTGTTGCGGTCTGCATGCGCACCTGTTGCCCGTCAGCCTTTGCGCAACCGGTCGCTCCCTTTTACAAGCTAGGATGCTGAATTCCCGCACAGGAATTGGATGACCCGCCTTCTGAGCGAAGGGGAGAGTGTCGCTAAGGAAGGAAAAGGCTATATGGACAGGAGGAGTGGAGAAGGGGGAAGAGGGAAGAGGGAGACAAGAGCGAGACAACAGGGAAAAAAGCGGACGAACGAAGAAAGGACCGGAGACAATTCTCCGGTCCGGCGAGCGCTGCGATAGTTACGTTTTGACGTGCTTTTGCATTTGCTGAATGGCCGACTTTTCAAGACGGGATACCTGCGCCTGGGAAATGCCGATCTCGTCGGCCACCTCCATTTGGGTTTTCCCCTCGAAAAAGCGCATGGACAAAATCATTTTTTCGCGGTCGTTTAGCTTGCGCATCGCTTCGCGCAGGGCAATTTCCTCGATCCATTGGATGTCCTTGTTCCGTTCGTCGCTGATTTGATCCATCACGTAAATCGGATCGCCGCCGTCGTGGTAAATCGGTTCGAACAGCGAAACCGGGTCCTGGATGGCGTCGAGAGCGAAGACGATGTCCTCCTTGGGCACATTCAGCGCTTCGGAAATTTCCATAATCGTCGGTTCGCGCGAATGCTGGTTCGTCAGCTGGTCGCGAACCTGAAGCGCCTTATAGGCGATGTCTCTCAGGCTGCGGGATACCCGAATCGGGTTGTTGTCCCGCAGATAGCGGCGAATCTCGCCGATAATCATGGGCACCGCATACGTGGAAAACCGCACGTTCTGGCTGAGATCGAAATTGTCGATGGCTTTCATAAGACCTATGCAACCGACTTGAAACAGATCGTCTACAAACTCGCCCCGATTGTTGAAACGTTGGATAACGCTTAGCACGAGACGCAAATTGCCGTTGACCAATTTTTCCCGGGCGCTAAGTTCGCCGCGGCTTTGCAGAGCAACAAACAACTCCCTCATTTCGGCATTGGTGAGGACAGGCAACTTTGAGGTGTCCACTCCACAGATCTCCACTTTGTTGCGGGTCAAGACGATTCCTCCCGGGAGCAGCGTTAATGGTAAGTGTCTCCGGGGGGAAGGTTTTTTATTACACCGTTACACCATCTTGTTGAATTCCTTCCTGAGCCGCTTGATGATCCGTTTCTCCAGCCTGGAGATGTAGGACTGGGAGATGCCGAGCAGATCGGCCACATCCTTCTGGGTTTTCTCCTCGCCGTCCGTCAGGCCGAAGCGTAGCTCCATGATCGTCCGCTCCCGCTCCGACAGCTTATCCAAAGCTTTATGCAGCAGCTTGCGGTCGACTTGTTCTTCGATGTTGCGGTAGATCGTGTCGTTTTCCGTTCCGAGCACATCGGACAGCAGCAGTTCGTTTCCGTCCCAATCGATGTTAAGGGGCTCGTCAAACGAAACCTCGGTTCTCGTCTTGCTGTTGCGGCGCAGGTACATGAGAATTTCGTTTTCGATGCAGCGGGATGCGTACGTCGCAAGCTTGATCTTTTTTTCCGGATCGAACGTGTTGACCGCTTTGATCAGGCCGATTGCGCCGATGGACACGAGGTCCTCGATGTGAATGCCGGTATTTTCGAATTTCCGCGCAATGTACACGACCAGCCGAAGATTCCGTTCGATGAGCATCGCCCGGATGGCGGCGTCCCCGGATGACAGCCGGCCCAGCAGGTACTCCTCTTCCTCGCGGGTAAGCGGCGGAGGCAGAGCTTCGCTGCCGCCGATGTAGTACACTTCTTCGCTCTTCCATCCGAGCCGAAACAACAGGCGATACAGCGTCAATTGGGAGATGAGCTTCAACTTTACGAACAACTCGACAACCTCCTGTCATGCAGGCTGGGATGGAGCGGGCGCCGAACCTTGAGCCGGTACCAGATCGGGATGGACGATGGCGCGATAGGTTTGATCGGAAGACAGCGCGCCGCCATCCAGGCCGACAAGAACGCGCCGGTTCGAATGCGGCGCGCAATCGGGCAGCGCAATCGAGACCGCGTCGGGCCTGACCGCCAGCATCAACCGGGTATTCCCGTTTACTCCCCGATACGGAACGAGGCGCAGCCGGTCTTGCAAGACAAAGCCGTCCGGGAAAGCTTCGCCCATTTCCGCAACCAGTTGATCGGCCGGTTCGGTCTGCAGCCGGGCAGCCCAGCCTTCAGGCAGCCATTCGCGCCACAAGGACGCCTCCATGACCATGACGGGCGCCCGGGACAACGGGTCGTACAAGCGATTGCCCGTATCCACCAGTCCGCGGCACTGGATGCTCTCCCCGTTCACGGTTACGGTCACGTCCGCGATCAGCGTCTCCAAGCGTTCCCGGCTTTGGGCGCTGAAAGACGCGCTGCGAAACAGCCACGCGGACAGGGCGAACGCCGCCGCGAACAATCCCAGCTGCATTTGCCAATTCAGCAGCAATCCGCCCTGCTGCGTAAACGACATGGCGGCCCAAGGGGAACCGGCTTGTTTAAGCAAAAAAGAGAGCCCGATGACGCCGCCCAAGGTCGCAAAGTTGACCAAATAGAAAGCGCCGAATATCCGGATAAACCGAAGCGGCCCTCCATATCCGAATGCGGTGAGCACCATGGCGGCGGACACCAGCACTTTCGCTCCGAACGTGTAAAAGTAAGGGATGTCCGCAAGAAACATAGCGGCGGCATAGGCGGCACCCAAGGCGGCAGACAGGGCGATCCGGGTCCGTCCGGGACGCAGCTTGCGAACTTTCGCGGTCGTAAGCAGCACCGTTCCATCCACAGCCAGATTGGTGAGAAATACAAGATCCACGTATACGGTCAATAGAGATCGCCACCCTTGAACGCACCCCCGGTATGGATGAACCCAGTATAATCCGTTTCCCGTTTCGGTGTCTGTCTAAATTTGCCGCCCCTTCCCCTGTTTTTTTGTCGAGCTGCCGATTGTCGATCTGCCGATCGTTATTGAAGCACGACGGTATCCCCTTCGCGGACGCCTTCGACGATCTCCGTTTTGTCCGGCGTTTCCAACCCGATCTTCACCGGCTGCTTGACAATCGCTCCGTTGCGTTCGAGATAAACGAAATAGCCGCTGTCCTCGTGCATGACCGCGAGAGTGGGCACAACGACGACGCCGGATTTTTTGTCCGTCTGAATGGTGCCGACCAGACTCAGGCCGGCGATCAGATCGGGACTGGCTTCAAGAGAAATTACAACCTCAAACTGTGCCGGATCCGTGCCCGCCTTGGCGAATTTGGAGACGCTGTCGACAACGCCTTTTAATTTCTTTTGCTTCAGCGCCTCGACTTTGATGTCGACTTCCATCCCCGGCTTGATCCGGAACACCTCGTATTCGCTGACGGTACTGATCAGCCGAAGCTTCGACGTATTGACGATTTTGCCCAGCGGAGCGCCGGTATCGACCATCTTCGGCTCTTTGGTTTCGGCAAACAAAAAAATGCCGTCCGCAGGGGCTTTGTACTGTGCCTTGGCCAGCTTGTCCATGTTCGCCTTCAGCTCCTTACGGGCAATGTCCAGCTGCGCTTCGGCCAGCTCGGCTTCCGCCGTCTCCCGCTCCGAGTTGGCGTACTGTTCCAAAGCGGCGCTCCGGTCGCCCCATTCCGCCGTCTCCACCTCCTCTTCCTTGACCTGCTTCTGCATTTGGCTCAGTTTAAGGTCGAGCTCCTGCTTGCGCAAATTCGCCTTCGCCAGTTCGATGCTGTCGCGAAGGGCCGAGTCCTCCAGTTGGAACAGCACCTGGCCTTTGGCCACCTGGCTGCCGTCCCGCACCTTCCATGCTTTCACTTCGGAAGCAAACGGCGCGTACACCCAGGTTTCTTCCGCGTAAGTGGATTTGCCTTTCACTTCGATCGTATTGACAATGTCCTCTTTCGTCGCCTGTAGCCGAATAACGTTGGCGATTGCGGCTTCCGGCGGGGCGGATTGGCCTGCCGACCGGTTCAGGGAAAACAGCAAATACGTAACAAGCGCAATCAAGACCACCAACAAAATCAAAATCCAAGTCGACTTTTTTTTCATTCCGTCGTTCTCCTCATCCGGTTTCTTTCGATCCTCTAATCTCTTTTCGCTAATCTCTTTTCACTAATCTCTTTTCTCTACTCTCTTTTGATGGCGGTCAGGGCATCCGTTCGGGACGCTTTGATCGCCGGATAGATCCCGGACAATACGCCGGTCAACAGCGCAAAAAACAGCCCGAGGGCCAGGATCCACGGCTCGATGAACAGAATTTCCTCGCTGTCGGCGAACCGTTGCAACACGATATTGATCGACCAGATGACCCAATACGAAAACAAAATGCCGAAACACCCGCCGATAAATCCCAGCAAAGCGGATTCAACGACAAACATGTTGCGGATTTGCGCCAAATTCGCGCCGAGCACCTTCATGATGCCGATCTGTCTTCTCCGTTGGTAGGTCGACATCGTCATCGCCACGATGATGGAAATCGAAGCCACAAACAGAATAAAAAGTCCCGCTCCGCCGAAGATGAAACGAATGATTTTGAACTGCGCGTTCGTTTCTTCCTGATACCGGATATTCGACTGGGTCCTAAGACCCAGCTTTTGAATCCATTTTTCAACCTGGGCCACGTTCGACGGGTCGTCCACCTTGATGACGAGCTGGGTGTCCGAATTCCCCGCCGCGGCGCCGCTGCCGGACCGTTTCGCCTGTTCGATCCGCTCCGCCAGCCCCAGCGATATATAGCCGATTTTCTGGCCTTCGTAACCTGCGGCGCCGTCAGGCTTCTTCAATACGCCGACGACGCGGACCGGAAACGCCTCAAAGCGCGCCGCGCCATTGCTCTCTCCCGTATAAACGCTAAGCGTCAGTTGCTTTTGGTAGAGCGGATAAGCGATTCTTTGCCGTTTTTCGCCGCCGCCGGGATTTGCGCCTTCCTGTCCCGACTTGAGCTGGTCAAGGCGAGTGTCGTACAGATCGTACATCGCGGAGTAGGTCACGACGATCGCGTTGTCCTGATCGGAGAACGATCCCTGCCCCAGCTCATAGCCGAATTCCTCCAGTTTGCCGAGCTCCGCCCCGGTAAGCTGCAGACTTCCGCGCTTCGTTCCGTCCACGATGAAGGAAGCGTAATCCACCGGCTGAAAGACGGCTGCGCTGCGAACATGCGGAAGCTGCCGAATCACATCGATCTTCTGCTCGGTCATGCCGCCGGCGTCGGCTCCGCTGCCTCCCGGGGAAGCGGAGCCATCCCCGTAGACCGTAATTTCGTCCATTTTGAGAAACGAGTTCATCTGCACTCTGGCATAATGCGCGATCGACTCGCCGAATGCCAAAGCGACGATAATCGCCGCCGAACCGATGGCGATCCCCATCGTGCACAGCAGCGTCACGACCATTCTCCTCCGCAGTTGGTCCCATCCGAGCGCAATATAATCCCTGAGCCTCATCCGGCTTCACCTCTTGATTCCTCGGGGGAAGCCAGCCTTCCGTCGCGCAAATAAACGATCCGCTGCGCCCTTTGCGCCACTTCGTGCTCGTGCGTCACGATGATAAACGTCATCCCGAGGCGCGAATTCAAATCGAGCAGCAGATCGATAATTTCTTTCTCCGTCTTCGTATCCAGATTCCCGGTAGGCTCATCGGCGAACACGATCGTCGGAGAGGTGACCAGCGACCGGGCGATGCTGACCCGCTGCTGCTGCCCTCCGGACAATTGGGACGGGTAGAGGGAAATTTTATCCCCCAATCCGACCTGCGTCAGCATTTCCGCCGCCCGCGCCCTTCGCTCCCTGGGCTTTACCCCTTGGAAGATGAGCGGCAGCTCCACATTTTCGAGCACCGAAAAATGAGGAATCAGTTCATAGGATTGAAAAATAAACCCGATATGTTTCCGGCGAAATTCGGAGAGCTCGTTCTCGTTCATCTTTTCGATCGCCTGACCGGCGATCTTGATCGTTCCCTTTGTCGGCTTCATCAACCCCGCCATCAAGTTCAACAGTGTCGATTTGCCTGAGCCCGAACTGCCAAGCAGCGCTACGACTTCTTTCTTATGTACGACCAGATCGATTCCGTCCAGAACCGTCGTCTCTTCCGTCCCGTTGCGAAAACAATGGGACAAGCCTTGAATCTCTAGCATATCTCTCCTCCTTTTCCACTCTATTCTACCTGAACCGCCGCCGCCGCTGCCATACTTTGTCCAGTCCGGAACTCCGGACAACAAAAAAAAACCCCTCGCCGAATAGTCGGTAAGGAGTTCTTCGTTTGGCCGTATGTTATGGTTTTACCGGTCGCCGCGCGGACGGTTCCGCAAAAAGGCCGGGATATCAAGATGATCGCTGGAGGGGCCGTGGCTGCCGAACGGACGCAGATTGCCGGAACTCGAACGCGTGTCGCTCGGTTCCGCATGTTGCTGCGGCTGCGGCGCGGCCGCCGGAGCGGACGGACGCCGGGACGCGGGAGCCTTGTGCTCAAACCCTGTCGCGATAACCGTAACCTTGATTTCGTCCTTCATGCTGTCGTCGATGCTGGCGCCAAAGATCATATTGACTTCCGGGTCGGAAGCGGCGATGACGATTTCCGCAGCTTCGTTGACCTCAAACAGCGACAGGTTGGACCCGCCGGTAATGTTCATGATAATACCGCGCGCGCCTTCGATCGACGTTTCCAGAAGCGGGCTCATGATGGCCTTGCGGGCGGCTTCCATCGCGCGATTCTCGCCGGAAGCGACGCCGATGCCCATAAGCGCGGAGCCGCGTTCGGTCATAATGGTCTTGACGTCGGCGAAGTCGAGGTTGATCAGGCCCGGCACCGCGATCAGGTCGGAAATGCCCTGCACGGCTTGCTTCAGGACATTGTCCGCTTCGCGGAACGCCTCCATCATCGGCGTCTTCTTGTCGACGATTTCCAGCAGGCGATCGTTCGGAATGACGATCAGCGTATCGACCTTGTCTTTCAGCGCCTCGATGCCTTGCTCGGCCTGGGTCGACCGCTTCCGTCCCTCGAACGTGAACGGACGCGTCACGACGCCGACGGTAAGGGCGCCGCATTCTTTAGCCAGCTCGGCAATGACCGGCGCGGCTCCGGTTCCGGTGCCGCCTCCCATGCCCGCCGTGACGAACACCATATCCGAACCCCGCAGGGAGTTCATAATCAGTTCCTTGGACTCTTCCGCCGCTTTTTTGCCGACTTCCGGATTGGCCCCGGCACCAAGGCCGCGGGTCAATTTGTCGCCGATTTGCAGCTTTTGTTCGGACTTGGTCAGTTGCAACGCTTGGGCATCGGTGTTCACGGTGATGAACTCGACGCCTTTCACCCCGTTCTCGATCATACGGTTAACCGCGTTGCTACCGCCGCCCCCGACTCCAATCACTTTGATTTTAGCGAGCGGTTCCATTTCAAAATCAAACTCCAACATAATTCCATTTTCCTCCTCGCATCGCTTGGTTGGCCAGTCCTAAACGGCGGTTCAAATAAATTCCTTGAATATGTTTTTGAACCATTCCCTGATGCCGGGTTTGGATGACGTAGTCCCTCCTGCCGCCTTGCTCTTGGCCGGGCGTTTAGCGGCTGACGCGCCATGCGTGCGGACATACTTCGTAACATATTGAATCATGCCGACCCCGCTGCTAAACGACGGATCGCGCACGCCGATGAAATCGGGCACCGCAATCCGGACATTGGACTCCAGTTCGCTTTGGGCGAGCGTTAGCACTCCCGGCATGGACACCGAGCCGCCCGTCAACACGTATCCGTTGATCTTGTCCAAATAACCAAGCCGCTTCACTTCCTGCCTGATCATATGGAAGATTTCCTGCATGCGCGGTTCGATGATGATGGCCAGATCGTATTGGGAAAATTCCTTCTCCACGTTGCTCCCGACCCGCATCACTTTGAATTTCTGGTCCTCCGCGGCATCCTCCGTGCGGGCGCATCCGAATTTGAGCTTGATCTTCTCGGCATGCTCCGTCTGCGTCTTGAGCCCGTAGCAAATATCGCTCGTGACGTAATCCCCGCCGATCGGCAGCGTGGATACGGCCGCAAGGCTTCCGCCTTCGAAAATCGCGATGGTCGTCGCGCCGGCGCCGATATCGGCCAGAACCGTTCCCATCTGCTTCTCGTCCTTGGTCAGCGCCATCATGCCCGACGCCAACGACATCAGCACGATGCCGGAAATTTTAAGGCCTGCCTTCTCCACGCAGCGCATCAGGTTATGTACGGCAGCCTTCGTGCCCGTAATGATGGTGCATTCGACTTCCAGACGAACGCCGATCATGCCTCGCGGATCCTGAATCCCCGGCAACCCGTCTACCAGAAACTGCTTCGGCAAAAGGCCGATAATTTCCCGCTCGGGCGGCAAAGCCACGACCCTGGCCGCCTGCAACACGCGCTCGATGTCCTCCTCGCCGATCTCCCGGTCTTCGTTCGATACGGCGACGACGCCGTGATTGCTCTGCAGCGAGATATGATTGCCGGCAATCCCGACGTATACTTCGCTAATCGTAATGCCGACCATGCGCTCGGCATGATCGACCGCGTTGCGGATCGATTGAACGGTCTGATCAATATCGACAATGGCGCCTTTACGGATGCCTTCGGAATCCGCAGAGCCGACGCCAATGATGTTAATGGACCCGTTGCTGATTTCCCCTATAATCACCCGGACTTTAGATGTGCCTATGTCCAAACTGACAATGAGGTCATTACTGCTCAACCGGTGGCACCTCCCGTTGGTCGATGAAAATGCTATGATATGGGACGCTTCCTCTACATATTCAACGTCTGCGAGGTTTTCCCTCTTTTTTCAACAAAATTTTTCCCGCTTTCAGCATAAGCAATTTATTCCTATCAGACTATCGATTCCCGGAGTCCATAAAAGAAATTCTAGCACTCTTTGCCTCGGTTGAGTAGAGACCTTTTCCTTATGTTTTCCTCATGAATCGCCTTGAGACGGGGCGTTTTGTGCCGAAAACGGCTGATACGTATCCGCCTCCAGCAAAACGACCCTGCCCGGCTCCCGGTTCTCTACGATTTCGGAAAGGAGCGCCGCCTTCTCCGGCAATCGTTCAACCGTCGTCACCACTTCGAAACGCGACCGCGTATAAATCCGGATCCGGTCCGGATAGGCGGTGGAAGGGTCCGGAGCGATCTGGGACAAGTCCCTGAGCAGCGATTCCGGCAGCCCTTCCAGCGCCCGGCACAGCGCGTTGCGCCGCTCGTCGCCCTCCTTCCAGCCGGTCAGGATCGGCTTGTCCGGCAAGGCGCCGGACGCCGGCACCGACAGCCCGTTGGAAAGGACGATGCGCGTCTTGCCGGAAGCGTCCAGCTCGACCGCGACTTCGCCATATTCCTTGACGGCGACCTCGACTTTGCCCGGAAACCGCTTGTCCACTTTGACCGATTGGACCGCCTTCAGCGTTTCGATGCGCCGCTCAAGCTCCTTGGCGCTCGGAAAGAAAAACGACTCTCCTTCCCGGACTCCGGCAGCCTTCAACACTTCGTCCGCCGGAAGATGAACCGTTCCCGTTACTTGAATGGACGATATCCGGGACAAAGAGGAACGAAAGAACAGGACGATCATGGCGATCGCAAACAGCACGAATACGATCCACAGCAGCTTGCCGCCTCTGCGCCGCGGAGATGTTCCTTCTTCCGCGTCCGTTTTTTTCAAAGCGGGTATCCGTTCCGCCACCATGCTCCTCTCCCCTCGCTCCCGTTCGGTCTCCGTAACTTGTTCACGTTTGGCTTCTCCCGTCTTGCCGGCGGCTTGTCCCGCGGCGCGGACAAAAATCCCCCGCCAAAGAAAGGGGATGACGCTTCAGCGGGGAACCCTTCAGCGAAGGGCCGCGATATTCGCCTTGTCGGTTTCCTGATGCCTGGCGATGCGGCCTCCCAATCGGCTAAACATATCTTCAATCCGGTCGTATCCTCTATCGATATGATGCACTTGCTCGATCACCGTTCGCCCCTCGGCCGCCAGACCCGCAATCACCAGCGCGGCGCCGGCGCGAAGATCCGTCGCCTCCACCGTCGTTCCGTACAGCCGGGGCACGCCGCGAATAAAGGCGGTGTTCAAATCGAGGCGGATATCGGCGCCCATTCGGCACAATTCCTCCGCATGCTTGAACCGTCCCTCGAAAATCGTCTCTTTGATCACGCTGACGCCGTCGGCAAGCGCAAGCAAAATCATCATCTGCGCCTGCAAATCGGTCGGAAAAGCCGGATAAGGCGAGGTGACGACCCGAGGAACGGCGCGTGGGCGGTCAGTCGCGCGGACTTTCATTATATCATTCTCGACTTGAATTTGAACACCGGCGCGGCGCAGAACATGAATCAAGGAGGTCAGATGGCCCGGCTGCGCGCCGGTCAGCGTCACTTCGCCTTTCGTCGCGGCGGCCGCCACCATGACCGTTCCGGTCACGATGCGGTCCGGTATAACTTCAAAATCGCAGCCGGACAGTGAGGACACGCCCTCGATGACGATCGTATCCGTACCCGCCCCCCGGACGATGGCTCCCATCTCGTTCAAAAATCGCTGCAGGTCCTGAATTTCCGGCTCGCGGGCGGCGCCGACGATGGTCGTCCTGCCTTCGGCAAGAACGGCCGCCATCATAATATTTTCCGTCGCCCCGACGCTCGGAAAATCGAGAATAATCTCCGCTCCGCGCAGCCGCCCCGACCGGCAAACGATGCGGTTGCCCGTCGCCTCGATGTTCGCGCCGAGCGCTTCCAGGCCGCGCAAATGCAGGTCGATTTTACGCTCTCCGATCGCGCAGCCGCCAGGCTGATACACCTGCACTTCCCCAAAGCGGGCAAGCAGCGGCCCCATCAGAAAAACCGAAGAGCGCATCCGGCGCATCAGGCTTTCCGGAACGTGCGACGACGATGCGCCGGAACCGTCGACCGTAACCGTCCCGCCGCGGAACGCCGTCCGGCAGCCCAGATCCTGCAGAATGTCAAGCATGACTTGAATGTCGAGCAGTCGGGGGACATTGCGAATGGTTACCGCTCCGTCCGCCAGTATGCTGGCGGCAAGTATCGGCAGAGCGGCGTTTTTGGCTCCGTGGATGCGTATGGTGCCCGAAAGCGGCACGCCGCCTTCAATCACCAATTTGTCCAAGGGATTCACCTCCGGATTACCGTTCACCCATCAACAGAACCTCCGGCACCAGTCGAATTCCGAAACGTTCTTCCACGGTGCTTTGTATCCGATGCATGAGGGTGAGGACGTCCTCGGCCGTAGCCCCGCCAAGATTGACGATAAAGTTGGCGTGCAGAAGGGAAACCTCGGCCCCGCCTACGCGGGCGCCCTTCAATCCAGCGGCCTCGATGAGCCGCGCGGAATAATCGTTCGGCGGATTGCGGAACACGCTGCCGGCGCTAGCCTCTTGCAGAGGCTGGGTGCGCAGCCGCCGTTCCTTGAACGTCGCCATCACGGCGGCGATCTCCTTGCGGTCGCCGTGTTCGAGGACAAACGTCGCTCCCGTTACGATGCCCCGGCGCTCGTGCAGGATCGAGTGGCGGTAGCCGAATTTCATATCTTCCTTTCCGTACGTCCCGCTGCTACCGTCTTCCCAGACGATATCGGCCGACTTGAAAATGCGTGACACGTCGGAACCGTTCGCTCCGGCATTCATGTAAACCGCGCCCCCTACCGAACCCGGAATTCCTCCCGCGAATTCCAGTCCGGTAAGGCCTTGCTTGCCGGCCATGACCGACAGCTTGATGAAGGAATAGGCGGCGCCTGCGCAGACGGTATTGTTGTCAAATGCAATGGTGTCGAACCCGCTGCCCAGTTTGATGACCGCTCCCCTGACTCCCTTGTCGGACACGAGCGTATTGGAGCCGCGGCCGAGCGGCGTCCAAGGCACGCCATGCTTATGAAGAAGCCTCAGCGTTTCGGACAACTGTTCGCGGGATTCGGGAACGATGAAGAGGTCCGCAGGGCCGCCGATCTTCCAAGTCGTATGCTCGGCGAGCGGTTCGTTCAACTTCACGTGCCCGACTCGGGCTTGTTCCAATTCCGCGACCAACCGTTGCATGAATGTTCCTCCAATTCCGAAAGCTTATCAGTCCGCTGCCGCGCTGCCTTACGCATGCCGGTTCGACAGTCACGATTACGCTTCATCTTATGACGAGCGGCACGGTGTGGTGACAAACGCCCAGCAGCCGAACCTTTGCATTCCTGTATTAATTACGTTTGCTTATAATTTCTTTCATCTGTCCGTAAATGGTCGCGGCCGCTTCGGGCATGCCCAGGCCGCGGGCCGCCCGCGACATCGCCTCGCGGCGCGCGGGATCGCCCATGATGCCGGCGATAGACGCGAACAGGGCGTCCCCCGTCAGCTGCTTCTCCAGAATCATCACCGACGCTCCCGCAGCCGCAAGGCTCTCGGCATTGGGCTGCTGATGATTGTTGGTGACGTTCGGAGAAGGCACCAGAATGGACGGGACGCCGAGCGACGTGATCTCGGCAAGGGAAGAGGCGCCCGCGCGGCTGACGACAAGCGAGGCGGCCGCCAGCACTTCCGGCATGTTGTGCACGTAAGGCAGCACATGAACGCGGCTTGCCAGGGCGGAGAGCTGTTCCTTCATCCGCGCGAGCGTCTCTTCGTAATAGCGTTCGCCAGTGACGAAAACGTAGTGCACGCCCGAAAGGGACGCAAGCTTAGGGGCCATTTCCGCCACCGCATCGTTCAGCGCTTTGGCGCCGCGGCTGCCGCCGACGACAAGCACAAACGGCGTGCCGTCGGAAAGGCCGAGCGAAGCGAACCCCTTCCGCCGGTCCGCCCGGGCGACGGCCGAAGCGCACGGATTGCCGGCATGCACGACATAGGACTTGCCCTTGAAGTAAGGTTTCGAATCCGCGAAGCTGACGGCGACTCCGTCCGCGTAACGGCTCAAAAATTTGTTGGTCAGCCCGGGAACGACATTCTGCTCGTGAATGAGCGTCGGGATGCCGAGCTTCGATGCCGCGTACACGACCGGTCCGCACACGTAACCGCCGGTGCCGACCACGATGTCCGGCTTGAATTTGCGGAGCAGCTCTTTGGAGCGTCTCACGCCCCGGAGGAAGCGCGCGACCGTCCGGACGTTTTCCAGCGACAGCGAACGGCGGAAGCCGGTAATGTGAATGCTCTCGAACGGAATCCCCTGTTCGGGGACGATGCGGCTTTCCAGTCCGCGCTCCGTTCCGATGTACAGCAGCGAGGAATCGGGCTCGCGCTCCTTGACCTCGCGGCCGATCGCAAGCGCGGGGTAAATATGCCCGCCGGTGCCTCCCCCGGTCAACACGATACGCATACGAACGGTCACCTCGAATAACGGGATAGATTTAGCAAAATGCCGAGCGCCGTCAGCAGCAGCGTAAGCGAGGAGCCTCCGTAACTGACGAGCGGCAGCGTGATGCCCGTAACCGGCAGCAGGCCGATGACGACGCCCACGTTGATCAGCACCTGAACGCCGAGGATGCCGACGATCCCCGCGGCCAGAAAGCTGCCGAACGGGTCGCTCAGCGTAATGGCGCACCGCATGCCCCGCCAGATGAGAATCAGAAACAGCAGAAGCAGCAGCGATCCGCCGATGAAGCCGAGCTCTTCGGCCAGAATCGAAAAGATAAAATCGGTCTGCGGCTCGGGCAGGTAATTGTATTTCTGCCGGCTCATGCCGAGCCCCAGCCCGACAAGCCCGCCGGGCCCGATCGCATAGAGCGACTGGATCGCCTGGTAACCGGCGCCCAGCGGGTCCTGCCAAGGATCGAGAAACGCGGTGATCCGCTGCAGACGGTAGGGCGCCGCGGCGATCAGGCCGACGAGCCCGGCCGCTCCGATCAGCGCCAGCCCGCCCAAGTGGACGAGCCTCGCGCCCGCCACGAAGATGACAAGCAGCGACGCGCCGATCATAACCGCTCCGGTCCCCAGATCGGGTTGAAGCATGATCAGGCCGAACGCAGCGCCGAGGATGGCAAGCGGAGGCAGCAGCCCCTGCGTGAACGAATGCATCCGATCCTGGCGTTCGGCCAGAAAACGGGCCAGAAACAAAATCATGGCCAGCTTCATGAATTCCGAAGGCTGAATGCCGAAGGATCCGACCCCAAGCCAGCTGCGGGCGCCGCCCCGCACGACGCCGACGCCCGGAACGAGCACGACGACCAGCAGCGCAAAGCATACGATCAGTCCGGGCAGCGACCATTTCCGCCACCGCCAGTAATCGACGTTCATCGTGACGAACATCGCGGCTACGCCCATGGCGGCGAACAGCAGCTGGCGCTTGACGTAATAAAATTTGTCTCCGTAATCGTGGAAGGCGGCTACGGCGCTGGAGCTGTACACCATGACAACGCCGATCGCCAAAATGGCGATCGTCGCCGCGATCATCCAGATGTCGGGAGCGGAACGGGACTTGACCATGGTACCGGACACCTCACGTAAGCGAAGAAGTGGGGACATGCCCCCTTCTTACAACGTATGCGCCGATTCCTTAAAAATGCGGCCCCGCACTTCGTAGGACGGAAACATATCCCAGCTTGCGCAGGCCGGAGACAGCAGCACGGCGTCTCCGGGTTCCGCAAGCTTCGAAGCTTCCCTGACGGCAAGGCGCAGCGTTTCGGCGGCATCATCAACAGGATCGACGATTCTTACCGCCGCCAAACCGGCCGCTTCCGCCACTTTCGCAATCTTTTCCCGCGTCTGGCCGAGCGCGACGACGCCTTTGAGCCGGCGGCGGAACGCCGGCAGCAGTTCCATGTAGTCCGAGCCGCGGTCCAGTCCGCCGGCGATCAGCACGATCGGCGCGGACAGCGATGCGATCGACATCGCCGTCGCCGTCGGATTCGTCGCTTTGGAGTCGTTGTAATACTTCACGCCGCGGAACGTGCCGACGTACTCGAGCCGATGCTCCACGCCGGTAAACGTCTCAAGCGGCTCGACAAGCTTCTCCGGAGCCGCGCCGGCCGCCAGCGCGACCGCGATCGCCGCGAGCGCGTTGGCCGCGTTGTGCCGTCCCGGCAGGCCCAGCCGGTCGACCGGAACGATCGGCACCTCCGTGCCGTCGCCGGGACGGTACACGATCATGCGGCGCACGCTCCCCGCCGGCTCCTCGTCCTCCGAAGGACGGAGGGATGGAAACGGCGGCTCCACGCACACGCCGCGCTCAAGCCGCCGCGCCAGCGCGAACGGCAGGCGCCTCGCCCGGAACGACTCGGCCAGCTTCCGGCAGACCGGGTCGTCCGCATTGTACACCGCCGTGTCGTCTTCCGTCTGGTTGGCGAATAATTTCGCCTTGGAGCCGACATAATCCTCCATCGTTCCGTGATAATCGAGATGCGTTTCGGCGACGTTGAGCAGGCAGGCGATCTTGGGACGGAACGCGGTCGTCCCCTTGAGTTGAAAGCTGCTCAGCTCCGCGACGAGCCAGCCGTTCGGGTCGGCTTCCAGCACCGCGTCGCACAGCGGGCGGCCGATGTTGCCGGCGACAAGCGGCTTAAGGCCCGCCGCCTCCAGCAGCTTGCCCGTCCACGTCGTCGTCGTCGTTTTGCCGTTGGAGCCGGTGATGCCGACGATCGGCGCGGGCGAAATATGCCACGCCACCTCGACTTCCGTCACCACCTCTACGCCAAGCTCCGCAGCCTTGACGAGCGGCGGCGACGTGTACGGGATGCCGGGATTTTTGACCAGCAGCGCCGTATCCGGCGTCACCAGGTCGTCCGGATGTTCCCCGCACACAACAGAAATGCCCAAAGCTTCGAGTTCCGAAGCTTCGGGGCATTGTTCGCGGGGCTTGCGGTCGCTTGCGACGACGACGGCCCCCGCCTCGTAAAACAGCTTTGCGGCGGCGACGCCGCTTCGCGCAAGACCGAGGACGACGACGCGGCGTCCCCTGTAGTGGGTTGGCTGTTCCATCATTCTATATCCCCTTGTACAAGATGAATCCGGCCAGCGCAAGCACGAGGCCTGCCAGCCAGAACGTCGTGACGACCCGCCATTCGGACCAGCCCGACAACTCGAAATGGTGATGAATGGGACTCATTTTGAATACCCTTTTGCCCCGGGTTTTAAACGAAACGACCTGAATGATGACCGAGAGCATCTCCACGACGAACACGCCGCCGATCAGGATCAGGAGCAGTTCCGTCTTCGTGAGGATCGCCACGGCGGCAAGCCCGCCGCCGATGCCGAGCGAGCCGGTATCGCCCATGAACACCTTGGCCGGGTGCGCGTTGTAGACCAGAAAACCGAGCACCGCGCCGATCATGGCCGCCGAGAAGACAGCCGCCTCCGATTGCGACGCCTCCAGCGCGATCAGCGCGTAGGCGCCGAACGCCACAGCGCTTGTCCCCGACAGGAGGCCGTCCAGACCGTCGGTAAAGTTCACCGCGTTGCTCGCGGCAAAAAAGATCACGATGACAAACAGATAATAGCCCCAGCCGAGATCCAGCGACCAGCCGGTTCCGGGAACCGCAATCGCGGTGGAATGGCCCATCCGGTACAGCATTACGCAGAAAACGACCGAAAACAGCAGCTGACCGAGCAGCTTCTGCTTCGCCGTAAGGCCGAGCGAACGCTTCAGCGCGATCTTGATGTAATCGTCGAGAAACCCGACGAGCCCGAAACCGAGGCACGCGACGATCAGCGCCCAATATTCCGGCCCGCGGTCGGCGAACCGCAAAAAGGCGATCGTGAGCGACAGCAAGATGATGATTCCGCCCATCGTCGGCGTTCCGGACTTTTTCTGATGGGACTGCGGGCCTTCCGTCCGCACCTGCTGCCCGAATTTGAGCCGCCGCAGAACCGGGATGCACAGCGGGCCGAGCAGGACGGAGAGCAAGAAGGAGACGCCCATCGTCCACAGCGTTGTCGTATAGTCCATACTCTCACCCCACGGCTCCTTTTTGCAGCGCCGACACGACCTCTTCCAGCTTCATGCCGCGCGAAGCCTTCGCCAGCACCAGATCGTCCGGGGACAGCTCCCGCAGCAGCGCGTCGATCAGCTCCCGCTTCCGCTCGAAATGCCGCACCGCGCCCGGAGGAAAAGCGGCCTCCGCCGCCTTCGCCGTAAACGCGGAAAGCGGTCCGACCGTGTACAGGACATCCGCCTTGTCCGGCGTCAGAAACCGGCCGATGCCGGCGTGAAACTCGGCCTCGTCCGGCCCCAGCTCCAGCATGTCGCTGAGCACGACCCACTTGCGCCGGTACCCTTTCAACTGCGCGACAAGATCGATCGCCGCCCGCACCGACGTCGGGCTGGCGTTGTACGCGTCGTTCAGCACGACCGCGCCGTTGTACGCCTTCGTCCGTTCGATCCGCATCCCGGTGAGAACCGCGGTTTTGAACCCTTCGGCGATTTGCGTTTCGCTCAGCCCGAACAGCCGGCCGACCGCAAGGACCGCGAGCGCGTTCACCGCATTGTGCCGCCCGGTCACGGGCAGCTCGAACAGAGCGTCCGGACGGTCCGCCGTACGGAAGGCGCAGCCTTCAAGCGTCACCTCCGCTTCGAGCAGGCGCACGTCGCAATCCGCTCCTTCCCCGAACGCGATCCGCTTTATGCCCGCAGGGAGCTTAAGCTCCGCCAGTTCCTCCGCAAGCAGCGGCTCATCCCCGTTGTATACGAGCGCGCCGCCCGGCTTCAGCCCTTCGGCAATTTCAAGCTTGGCGCGGGCGATGTTGCGGCGCGAGCCGAGCTGCAGCAGGTGCGCGTCGCCGATGTTCGTGATGACGGCCGCGTCCGGCTTCGCCAACCGGGACAACAGCGAAATTTCGCCTCTGCCGCTCATGCCCATTTCGAGCACAAGCACTTCCGTGTCCGCGGGAGCGCGCAAAATCGTCAGCGGCAGTCCGATATGGTTGTTCAGGTTGCCCGCGGTGCAGGCGACCTTGAAGCCGGTCGCCAGCACGGAGGCGAGCAGATCCTTGGTCGTCGTCTTGCCGTTGCTGCCCGTCACGCCGACCACGCGGGCGTTCAGGCTGCCCAGATAGTTCTCCGCCAGCTTCTGCAAGGCGGCCAGCGTGTCGTCCACGACGACGAGCGGCACCCCGGGGGCTGCCGGAAGCGGTCGATCCGCCTGCCACAGCGCGGCGGAAGCCCCGGCCTTGACGGCCGCCTCCAGATGGTCGTGTCCGTCGAACCGTTCGCCGGCGAGCGGTACGAACAATTGGCCCGGCGCAAGCGTCCGCGTATCGGTCGACACGCCGGCGACGCGCTGCCGCCCGGCGTCCTCCGTCCCTTCGATCCGGCCGTTTCCGCACCAGTCCGCTACGGTTCTAAGCGATGCGATGATCACAATTTTCGACTCCTTAACGCTTCTTTCGCTACCAGGCGGTCGTCAAAATCGTGCGTGACGCCGCCGATAATCTGATAGGTCTCGTGGCCTTTCCCCGCAATCAATACTACATCTCCGGGGCTTGCCATTTCAACCGCCTTCCGGATCGCCTCGCGCCGGTCGGGCTCAAGCGTGTAGCGGTCCCGGGACGTTCCGGCTTCCGCGATTCCCGCCTCGATGTCGCGCAGAATCGCCAGCGGGTCTTCCGAGCGCGGATTGTCGCTGGTCACGATCACCCGGTCGGCAAGCTGGGCCGCCAGCCGGCCCATGATCGGGCGCTTCGTGCGGTCGCGGTCTCCCCCGCAGCCGAACACGCAGATCACGTTTCCTTCCGCGATTTCCCTTACGGTCCGCAGCACGTTTTCGAGCCCGTCGGGCGTGTGCGCGTAATCGACGATGACCGCGAACGCCTGCCCTTCGTCCACCGCTTCCATCCGGCCGGGCACGCCGGGCGCGCTTTCCAGGCTGGCGACCGCCTCATCCAGCCCGATGCCCTCGCAGAGCGCCGCCGCAAGCGCGGCGAGCGCGTTGTAGACGTTAAACTTGCCGACCAGCTTCAGGCGCACCTCGCGGCTGCCGCGGAACGTATCGGCCGTAAACGAAGTGCCGCTTGCGGAAATGCGCACGTTTTTCGCCCGGACGTGCGCCTCCCGCTCCACGCCGTACGTCACGACCTCCGCCGCCGTAAGGCGCGCGAACCGCCGCGACGCGTCGTCGTCCGCGTTCAGCACCGCGTAGCCGCGCTGCGCCGGATCGCTTTCGTACGCGTTGCCGAGCCGGGAGAAAAGCAGTCCCTTGGCGTCCGCGTACGCTTCCATCGTGCCGTGGTAGTCCAGGTGATCCTGCGTCAAATTGGTAAACACCGCGCCGCGGAACCAGGTTCCTTTCACGCGCCCTTGCTCCAGGGCGTGGGAGCTGACCTCCATGACGCAGCGCTCCGTTCCGCTGTCCACCATCTCGCGGAAAATCCGCTGCAGGTGAAGCGCGTCGGGCGTCGTGCCCGACATCGGCCTCCTTTCGCCATTAAAGCGGGTTTCGATCGTGCCGATGACGCCCGGCTTGATTCCGGCATCCGCCAAAATGCGCTCGATCAGGTACGTCGTCGTCGTCTTGCCGTTCGTGCCGGTGACGCCGATCGGGCGCAGCCTGTGCGACGGGCGGCCGAACCAGGCGTCCGCCAGCATCGCGAGCGCCTGGCCGACATCGGGTACGATCAGCTGCGGCAGGTTCACGTCAAGCCGGCGGTTGACGACCAGCGCGGCCGCCCCGGCCGCTGCGGCCTGGGGCGCGAAGTCGTGTCCGTCCACGGTATGCCCGGGCAAACAAAAGAACAGCTGACCCGGCCGCACGCGACGGGAATCAGCCTCCAAGCCTTGTATCGGAATGCGGATATCGCCGACGGAGCGATATACGATCAACTGATTGGCGAGCTCTTGCAACAACATCAACCATCGGCCTCCTTCGACTTGCAGTATCCTCATTATCAACCAATGACCATTCCGTTACAAGAGAAACCGGGCACGATTTTCTGAAAATGAAAAGATTTTTATGCGCTCAGGATTCCGGCGCTCCTTCGCCCAGATAGATGCGGATCACCGATCCTTTTTCCACCCTCGCTCCGGCCGCGGGCGCCTGGCGGATCACGGTCGTTCCTTTGCCCGAAGCGGACAGCCGGAAGTTCATGTTCAAATCCTCGTACAAATCCGTTACCGTCTTGCCGACGATGTTCGGCACGGTGACGATCCGGGTTTCGCCCGGCTTGTATTCCTTGGACAGCTGCTTGGCGCTCGGCTTCACGCCCAGATACGGCAGCGCGTCCGCCATGATGTTGCGCACGACCGGCGCCGCGACGACGCCGCCGAACTGGATGCCCTGCGGATTGTCGACCGCGACGTAAACGATCAGCTTCGGATCGTCGGCCGGAGCGAAGCCGATGAACGAAACGATATGCTCGTTCGGCGAGTACCTGCCGTTCACGACCTTTTGCGCGGTCCCCGTTTTGCCGCCCACCCGGTAGCCGTCCAGAAACGCGTTGCCGCCCGTCCCCCGGGCCACGACGCTTTCGAGCGCCTCGCGAACCTTCTTCGAAGTCTCCGGCGAAATCACCTGACGAACGAGCTCGGGCTGCGTTTCCTCCAGCACGGCGCCCGTTTCCGGCTGGATCCACGCCTTGGACACGTGCGGCTTATACAGCTTCCCGCCGTTGATCGCCGCCGCCACCGCCGTAATTTGCTGAATCGGCGTCACGGACACCCCTTGCCCGAACGAAGTGGTCGCAAGCTCCACCGGACCGACCCGGCTCGGCTTAAACAAAATGCCGTTTTCTTCGCCTTCCAGATCGATGCCGGTCCGCTTGCCGAAGCCGAAATCCTTGATGTACTTAAACAGCGTATCCTTGCCCAGCCGCTGTCCGAGCGCCACGAACCCGGGGTTGCAGGAATTTTCGACGACCTCGAGGAACGACTGGCTGCCGTGCCCGCCCTTCTTCCAGCAGCGCAGCTTCGCGCCGGCCACGTCGACATAGCCGGGATCGTAGAAAAATTCGTTTTTCAAATCCACCTTGTTTTCATTCAGCGCCGCGGACAGCGTAATGATCTTGAACGTGGACCCCGGCTCGTACGTCATCCAGATCGGCAAAATCCGGTTGTACACCGACGGATCGGCCTGCTGGTACTGATCCGGCTGGAACGTCGGCCGGCTGGCCATGGCCAGAATTTCGCCGTTGTTCGGGTCCATGGCGATGGCGATAACGCTGTCGGCCTGGTATTGCAGCATGGCCTGGTCCAGCTCCCGTTCGACAATCGACTGGATCGGCTCGTCGAGCGTAAGCTGCAGCGTCAACCCGTCGCGCGGAGGCGCGTAGTTTTCCGACGACTCCGGCATCTGCCTGCCCGCGGCGTCGGTCAGAAACGAGACGTTGCCCTCAAGGCCCGTCAGACGGTCGTTGTAGCGCTTCTCGAGCCCCGTGAGCCCCTCGTCGTAACCGACGATGCCGAGAATGTGCGAGGCCAGGCTGCCGAACGGATAATACCGCTTGCTGTCTTCGGCGACGATGATGCCCGGAAGGCCCAGATCGCGCACCTTTTGCGCCAGCTCCGTCGTCATTTTGCGGCCTCCCGGCTGCAGGCGAACGTTGCTGGCTCTTTTGGTCAATTGCGAATAGAGCTTTTCCTCCGTCATGCCGAGCAGCGGGGACAGCTTTCTCGCCGTCTCGCCCGGATCTTTGACCTGGGCCGGAATCGCGTATATCGTCGGCGCGCTGACGTTGTAGGCGAGGCTGACGCCATTGCGGTCCACGATGGCGCCCCTCTTGGCTGCAAACGGAATTTGCCTCCGCCACGAGTCTTCGGCCTTAGCGGACAGTTCTTCGCCTTTCCACAGCTGCACGTAACCAAGTCGGAAGATCAGCGCGCCGAAGCCGATGACGACGAGAATAAGGGCGGCAAACAGCCGCCTGCGGACGGTCACCTGAGATATTTTCATGCTAAAACCCCCTCCCCGGAACCGGCGGGCCGAGCCCGCGCCGCTTAGTTCAAGCTATTCCAAGGAAAGGGGGGTTAGAACAAGCCCTGCTATTTCTTTATAAAACCGCCCGCCGGACAAGGCGGATGACCCGGCTTCATCCGCCGGCCGGTCCATTCGCGCCGCCGCCTCCGGACGAATCGCCGGAAGAGGCGTCCGACTGCCCGCCGGCTGACGCGTCCGGCCGTTCCGCGTCCGCTTCGCCCGCAGGCCGCTGCATTTCCCCGGGAGGGGCGAGCGACAGCGCGACGGAGATCCGGCCGTCCTTCACCGTCGCCTGCTGCGCGATTACATATCCTTCGCCCGTTGCCTGGCACGTCGCGCCGAGCAGCGAGCAAAGGTCGAGCGCGTCGCGCAGCGACAGCCCCTTCATGTCCGGAACGCTGCCGACTTTCTTTTCGGTAAACAAGTACACCCGCTCCGATGTCGGCAGCACGCTTCCGGGTTCGGGCAATTGATTCAGCACCTTGCCTCCCTTGCCCAGCACCTCCGTCTGAAAGCCGGCGTTTTTCAGTTCCGCCGACGCCCGTTCCACCGTCATGCCGCCGACATCGGGAACGGCAACGGTGACCGGAGCCTTCTCCGCCTCCTTGCCGCCGCTGCCGTCTTTCTTCTCCACCTTCGGCAGCACGCCGAGATGGCGCAGCGACTGCTCCATGATCTGCTTGAAGATCGGCGCCGCAACCGAACCCCCGCCGGCGAACTTGTCGTCCGGGCGGTCCACCAGCACGTACAGCACGATCTTCGGGTCTTCCACCGGCGCGTAGCCGATGAACGATACGACGTATTTGTCTTCGGCGATTTTTCCGTTTTCATAGACTTGAGCCGTCCCCGTCTTGCCCGCGATGCGGTAGCCGGGAATGTAGGCGTTGCGTCCGGTGCCGATTTCCTGGTCGCTGACGACCTGCTCCAGATATTCGCCGACCTTCTTCGAAGTCGCTTCGGAAATCACCTGCCGCACGACCTCCGGCTCGACGACCGTCTTCTTGCCGGTAGCCGGGTCGGTAATCGCCTTGACCAGATGCGGCTTCATCAGCTTGCCGCCGTTGGCGACCGCCGCCACCGCCGCCACCTGCTGAATCGGCGTCACCGTGACCGCCTGGCCGAACGTGGCCGAAGCCCAGTCGCGGTTCCACGTGGGGGTCGATTTGCCGATAACCTCGCCCTGCAGCTCGATGCCCGTTTTGACGCCGAAGCCGAAGTTATCGATATACTGCTTGAATTTTTCCTTGCCGAGCATTTGGTAGCCGAGCTTGACGAACGCGACGTTGCTGGAATGCTTGAGGCCGTCCAGATAGGTGATTCGTCCCCAGCCGCTCCAGTTGTGGTCGTGAATGGGCTTGTCCCGGCTGGAGATGCTGATGCTCCCCGACTGGTAGTAGGCGTTCGGATTGAACAGCCCTTCCTGCACCGCCGCCGCGAGCGTGACGATCTTGAAGGTGGAGCCGGGCTCGTACACCGATTGGATCGCGTTGTTTTTAAACGCTTCCGGGTTCTTCGTCTCCCAATAGGCGTTCGGGTTGAAATCCGGAAGGCTGACCATGCCGAGAATGTCCATCGTCTTCGGATCGGCCGCGATCGCGGTAATGCTGACCGGATTGTATTGCTTGTAGGCCGCCCTCAGCGCTTCCTCCATGTAGAACTGAATGTCCCGGTCGATCGTCAGCGTGACGTTTTTCCCGTCAATCGCCTGCTTCACTTCCACCTTGCCGTTCGGAAGCTGCGTGCGGATGCCGTCTTTCTCGTACGTGATCGACCCTTCCTGGCCCTTCAGTTCGTCGTTCAGCGTCTTCTCCAGCCCCATCACCGCGACGCCCTCTTTATTCTCGTAGCCGAGGACGTGGGAAGCGAGCGAGCCGTTCGGATAGAAACGCTTCTTATCCTCGATAAAATAGAGGCCGACGTCGGTTTTGCCCGTCTGCTCCCTAAGCTGATCCCGAAACGCCATCAGCCGGTCGGCGACGTTCTTGTCCATCTTCCATCCTTCCGGCCGAATCTCGCGCTGGTCCAGATAGCTTCCGTCTTCCCGTTTGGCGTCGACGGCCGCGCGGACTTCCGATTCCGGCTTGTTCAGCACCAGATGCACCTTGTTGACGATCTGGTCGATCAGGCGCCATTCGGGATGTTCTTCGTCGAGCTCGTGAAGCTTTTTCGGCCCGACCGCCAGCGTATAGGCGACCGTGTCCGCCGCCAGCACGTTGCCGTCCCGGTCCGTAATGGTCCCGCGGTCCTGCACCAGCTTCTTGCTCGTGATCCATGTTTTGCGCGCCTGTTCCTCCCAAAACGCCGCATTGGCGACCTGCACCCAGTAGATTCTTACGATTAAACCGAAAAACAGGAGGGTGATGAACCCTCCCAGAAACAACGTGCGTAATTTGATTCGTTTGACCATGTCCGTTCACCCTCTGGCAAAGCTTCACGGCTTCGAAGCCGCATCCGTTCGGCTTCCGGCGGGAGACAGCGTGATCGGTTGCTCGTCGTTTTGAATCAGGCCGTTCTGTCTTGCAATCTCTTTGATCCGGCCCGGATCTTTCAGCTTTTCCACTTCTCTTTGCAGTTCTTTCGCTTCTTCCACCTGCTGCTCGTACCGCGCCGTCACGTCCTGAATCTCGCGGTTCAACTGATAGAGTCCCGCATAACGGTAGATGACGACGCTGGACACCGCAACAAACAAAAAGACGGTAAACAAATAAAGCAGCTTCTCTCCGACCGGAATCGAGCGCCGGCGCGGTTCGCGCGCGGACGCAGGCGACGGCGCCCGCCGCTTTGCCGGCTCCTCGGGCTTGCGTTCCGGCCGGAGCGCCAAGTTCCCATAGTAACGCTCAGGCATTCTTTTATTCCCCTTCCGGGCTATTGTTCACGGGCTCATCTTTTCCAAGCCTCTCGGCAATGCGCAATTTGGCGGAGCGGGCCCTGGGATTCTCCTTGAGCTCGCGTTCGGACGGCAAAATCGGTTTTCGCGGCGTAAGCTTAAGCCGACCCTCGCTCAGGATTTCGACGGGAAAACCCGGAGGGGACAGATTTTTCGGCACTTCGCTCACAAAGGTCTCCTTGCAGATGCGGTCCTCCAGCGAGTGAAACGTAATGACGGCGATCCGCCCTCCGGGCTTCAGGCAATCGATCGCCTGCAGCAGCGCTTCGCGGAAGGCTTCCAGCTCGTCGTTCACGGCGATGCGGATCGCCTGGAACGTCCGCTTCGCCGGGTGCGGCCCCGTCCTCCGGGCTGCGGCGGGAATGGAAGCTTTCACGATTTCGGCCAGCTCGCCGGTCGTTTCGATCGGCGATTTCGCCCTGGCCTCGACGATCCGGCGGGCGATCGGTTTCGCGAACTTCTCCTCGCCGTAATCGCGGATGATGCGGGCGATCTCCCGCTCGTCCCATTCGTTGACGATTTCCCGGGCCGTAAGCCGCTGATCCCGGTCCATCCGCATGTCCAACGCGGCGTCGTGGTTGTAGCTGAAGCCGCGTTCCGCCTCGTCGAGCTGCGGGCTGGAGACGCCGAGATCGAACAGGATGCCGTCCACCTGCGGCTTGCCGCCTGCCTGCGGCACGCCGGCCTTGCGGAGCACGGCTTCCAGATGCCGAAAGTTGCTTTTCACCAACGTTACCGTTTCGCCGTATGGAGCAAGCCGCTCCCGGGCGTGGGCAAGCGCCCGGTCGTCCTGGTCGAGGCCGATCAGCCTGCCGTAAGGAGCGGCGAGCTTCGCGGCGATCGCTTCGCTATGTCCGGCGCCGCCCAGCGTGCAGTCGACATAAATGCCGTCTTTCCTGACATTCAGGCCTTCTACCGCTTCCTCTTTAAGCACAGTAATATGGTGAAACAAATGCAAGCCCTCCCGGCAACCTCATGGGGTCCTTCTTTGTGTCTATTTTCTATGTTGAAAGCAATGTGTAAACCAGGTCTGTTCCCGACGAACCGGCCGGTCCGAACCTAAAACGGAAGATCGAAATCGACGAGCTTCTCGGCGATCTCGGCAAACGACTCCTCGGACTGCTCTTTGTAGGCGTCCCAGGTTGATTTGTCCCAAATCTCCACCCGGTTCGAGACGCCGATGACGACGCACTCTTTCTCCAGCTTCGCGTATTCCCGCAAATGGCCGGGCAACGTTACCCTTCCCTGTTTGTCCCATTCGCATTCGGACGCCCCGGAAAAGAAGAAGCGGGTAAACGACCGCGCGTCCGACTTCATCAGCGGCAGCTGTTTCAGTTTTTGTTCAAACGCATTCCACTCGGAGCGGGGGTAGACGAACAAGCAGTTGTCCAATCCGCGGGTGACGATGAAATCGGTGCCGAGGGCTTCGCGGAACTTCGCAGGGATGATGATTCGACCTTTGTCGTCGATCGAATGCTGGTATTCCCCCAAAAACATCGGCCCTCGCCACCCCCTCCACTATACACCACTTTCCCCCACTTTCAACCACTTAGAAAATTATTCGCCCCATAAAATAAAAATCCTGCCTTACGGGCAGGATTTTCGAAAAATATTTTACGGGATTAAACGATTTTCATTTTCCGCTCTCGCCTTGTTCCGCGTCGTCCTGTGCCGCCTCGTCGGACGCCGTGGCGTCCTGCGGCGTTTTTTCGGCGTTGAGCAGCCTTCGCTTCTCCGCGCTGCGCTCCCTTCTCGCTGCGCGGCTGCGGCGAACGAGCACGAACGTCGGCGCCGCCAATATGGCGGCGACCAGCAAAACGGGCAGCAGCGCCGCCAGGAACGTCAACAGCCCCTCGCCGATCAGGCCCAGCACGCGGGCGCTGCCCTTCATCGCGCGAGCCAGACGCGCGCCCAGGTCCGCGTTTCCGTCTTCCGCCGGCTCCGTCATGTCTTCCGGCTCGCCTTCGTAAAGCCGCAAGTTCACCGTGGAATACGCCACGTTCTGATCGAGGTAACGCATCCGGCCTTTGATCTGCTCGATTTTCTGCTGGACGCTTGCGATCTCGTTCGAAAAGCGGACCAGGTCGTCCGACTTCGTCGCCTTGTCCATAAAGGCGAGCAGCCGTGCCTCCAGCGCCTGCTGGGCCTTCAGCCGCGCTTCCAGATCCACATATTCCTCGGTGACGTCGTTGCCCTGCATCTGCCTTTCAAATTCGAGATGGGGGATTTGCTTGAGCTCGGCCAGAAAGGAACTGAAGCCGGACGAAGGCACCTTGATGACGTAAGTCGAGCCGATCCGGCCGTCCGTGCGCGTATCGGCAAACTGGACGATGTATCCGCCGCTTTGGAAAATCGCATTGGACACCTGTTCCTCCGCTTTGGCGAACGACGCGACTTTCATCGTCACGTTCGCGGAATAGATCATCTTCCGGTTGTACCCGGCGTTCGCATCGGCGACGGGACCGATTCCCGCGCCCGCGGCCGGCGGGATCGAATCGGCTTCGCTTCCGGAACCCGCCTCCCCCGCCGCCTCCTGTGCCTGAGCCTTGCCCACGTCGGCCGCCTGCGCCTCCTGTCCGGCGGCGGGCAGCGCATCATGCTGCGCGCCCCCTTCGAAGGTCGGCTGCGCCTCCGCCGCGGCCGGCGCTCCCGGCGCGCTCATTCCGCCCGCGGCCGCGTCGTTTTTTTCTTCCCCGCCGGAGCTGCATCCCCCCAGCAACAGCGCCAGGGCAAGCAGCGATCCCGCCGCCCAAACGCCGATGCTCCCGATCCTTGTCCGCCTTCCCTTTTCCATGCGCTCATCCCCCTTTGTTTTTCCATTTCGATTGACGAGGGGTAAAAGGAAAATGTTGCATCTTTTTACAAACGCAGTTCGAGGGCCGCTCCCCGCTTGTCCGTCGGGCGTCGGGAGACGGGAACCGATCCGAAACGGATTCTCCGTTCCGATCCGCGGATCCACTCGCCTCTCCCAACCGCTCAAGCCTTACGCGCTCTCTGCATCCGTACGCATTTTCTGCGCCGAGACCTGCTCCTTCGTCTGCAAAAATACGAGGTTCAGCAGGAGATCCCGGGAGAGCGGAACAGCTACAGCAAGAGGGAGCCGGACGCCGCCATCTTTGAGATGAAGGCAGAGCACAATATGAGGTATAGATCATGACGTTGGCGAGTCTCTTCGGGCGCGCGGCTCGTCTGACCGGCCGGGCGTAGCTGCAGTTGCCATAACCGCAACTGCGCAGCCCATTTTCGCGCAAGCCCCCGTTCTAGTTGCTTTAGCGGCAATTAAATCGGGCGCGCGGCTCGTCTGACCGACCGGGCGGCACTGCAGTTGCCATAACCGCAACTGCACAGCCCATTTTCGCGCAAGCCCCCGTTCTAGTTGCTTTAGCGGCAATTAAATCGGGCTGGCGAAAAAAGAAATATGAATCCGGATATGAAGAAATCCAATTCTCCAACCCGATTCGCCTTCGCCGGCTGTTCGAGGAAAGGATGAAGCCGAGAGACAAAAGCGAACCGAAAACGGAACGCAGGACAGACACGCCAAAGGCTGCTTCCCCTTTCCTTCCCCGGCTTATGGCCATAAAAATAGGCCAACCAGAAATCTCTGGCTGACCTGATCATACGAAAGCCGCTCCACAACGTTTGGACTGCTTAGGGGGCAGCCCCTTAACCGCTCCGGTACCGGTTGCCGGTCAGTGGGTCGCCCAGCTTTGCAGGTACGCTTTCTGCTCTTCGCTCAACGTGTCGATGGAAATGCCCATCGCCGCAAGCTTCGTCCGGGCGACCTGTTCGTCAATCTCGTACGGCACGTTGACCACTTTCGCGCCGATCGATTGGTAATTTTCGTTTACATAACGCAAGGAGAGCGCCTGCAGCGCGAACGTCATGTCCATAATCTCCGCCGGATGCCCGTCGCCTGCGGCAAGGTTGACGAGACGCCCTTCGGCGAGCACGTAGATGCGGCGTCCGTCCTTCAGCACGTACTCTTCGATATTGCGGCGGACGGTACGCTTCGAGACGGCAAGTGCGGCCAGCTCGACCAGATTGACTTCCACGTCGAAGTGCCCCGCATTGGACAAAATCGCGCCGTCCTTCATGTTTTCGATATGGCAGCCGCGAATGACGTCCTTGTTGCCGGTAACCGTCACAAAGAAATCGCCGACTTTGGCCGCTTCGGCCATCGGCAGCACCGTAAAGCCGTCCATGTACGCTTCGACCGCCTTGATCGCGTCCACTTCCGTCACGACCACGTTCGCGCCAAGCCCTTTCGCCCGCATCGCCACGCCTTTGCCGCACCAGCCGTAGCCGTTGACGACGACCGTCTTGCCCGCCACGACCAGGTTCGTCGTCCGGTTGATGCCGTCCCACACCGATTGGCCCGTGCCGTACCGGTTATCGAACAGATGCTTGCAATACGCGTCGTTCACCGCGACCATCGGGAATTTCAAGGTGCCGTCCTTTTCCATCGCTTTGAGCCGCAAAATGCCGGTCGTCGTCTCCTCCGCCCCGCCGCGGATCGTGGACAGCAGGTCCTGGCGCTCGGTGTGCAGAATGGTAACGAGATCGCCGCCGTCGTCAATGATCAAATCGGGCTTTGTTTCGAGCGTCTTGATGAGCAGATCGCGGTATTCCTGCGCCGTCGGATTGTATTTTGCGAACACGGTAATGCCGTCCGCGGCCAGCGCCGCGCAAATGTCGTCCTGCGTCGACAGCGGATTGCTGCCCGTGATCGCCACTTCCGCGCCGCCCGCCTGCACGACTTTGGCCAAATAAGCCGTTTTCGCTTCCAGGTGCAGCGAAATCGCGACCTTAAGCCCCTTGAACGGCTGCTCGCGCTGGAACTCCTCGCGGATACGGTTCAGCACGGGCATGTGCGCCTGCGCCCAGTCGATTTTAAGCTTGCCTTCCGGAGCCAGCGACGGGTCCCGGATAATGCTGTTGGTAGTCGTAGCCAATTCCTTTCCTCCTCAACCGTTTTATAGGTAGTTAAAGCTGTCAGGCTTGATCCAGCAATCCCTCGACCAGCCGGTGGCCGCCCGTCGGGTCGAACGGCACGCCGTTCCAGGCGTCCAGCCATTTGGGGCCGTATCGATTCAGAAAATGAACGATTCCCAAAACGCGCTCCTGCCATCTGTCCTGAGGAGCCAGCGACAGACGCATCCGGTCCCACTGCCTAAGCCCCGCCTCGTGCTGCTTGGCCAGCGCGTCGACGGCGCGTTTTTCCAGATAGTCAATCTGCTCCATAATTTTGCTTTGATTGCTTTCGCCGAGCTTCCGCAGCGCCGGCTGAAGCGCCTCAAGCGTGTCGAGGATCGGACCGTAAAGTCCGGCAAACCGGTCTCTGACTTCCTGAAACTTCTCCTCCAGACGCCACTTGTCCTGCTCGGCCAGCCACTGCGCCTTCTTTTCCGCGCCTTCCCGCACGATGTCTTCCGCCGTTACGCCGTATTTGTCGAGCAGCTTTGCGATGTTGGGCTCCAAATACGTGAACGATTGCCGCGGCACGATCAGCGGCAGCGACATGCCGAACCGCTCGAATGCGGGACCGAGCACGCTCCAATAAGCGATCTCGGCGGGACCGAGCACGGTGGCGAGCACCGGGAGCACGAACTCCTGCATGATCGGCCGCGTCAGGGCGTTGTTGCTCAGGCGGGCCGGGTCCTCGTCCGCCAAGGAAAGAAGTTCATCCCGCGAAAACAAAACGTTCCCCTTTCGATCGGCAAACCGGCCTTCCCGTTTAAACAGCAGCGTCCGGCCCGCATCGAGGTGGACAAACAGGTTCGCGCCCCCGGGCGCCGATTCGGCCTGCAGCGGAAAGCCGAGCGATTTTACGGCCCCCTCCCCTTCCCGCAAAGCCGCCTCCAATTCGTCGTTGCGATCGATCAGTTGGCGGAACATGGGCCCTTCCAGCGCCCTCAGCTCGGGATCGTCGGCGTCGAGCAGCAGCAGCCCGTCCGGAGCGAACCAATCCGCGATCAAGCGGGCGAACGCAAGCGTCAGCGTCGGCGCGTCCGCGGCATGCTTGCGCAGCCGGTCGAGCAGTCCGGGCTTGAACTCCGTTTCCGGAAGCGCAGCCGCCAAGGCGTCGAGCGCAGCCTCCCAATCCCGCTGCTTAAGCGGGGTCCGGCTGACGGAATGGCGGGGGCCTTCGGGACGCTCGATCCGAATCCGCGCCAGCTCGCCGTCGGCGGCCGCCACGTAGACGTGGTTCGCCTCGTCGAAATCGTGATCCTCGCCCGCTATCCAGAACACCGGAACCACCGGGCGGCCAAGCAGGCGTTCGGCGTAGCGGGCCGTTTGAACGACGGTCAGCGCCTTATAGGCGATCATCAGCGGGCCGCCGAACAACCCGGCTTGCTGCCCGCCCACGACCACCAGGCTATCGGGCCGCTCCAGCCGTTCCAGCGAGCGCGACACCGCTTCGTGCTTCGGCAGCCGGGCATGATAGGCGCGGAGCGCTTGCGCCAGAAGGCGCCGGTCCGCCCTCCGCTCCGCCGCCGCATCCAGCGCGGCGGCCCGCCGCTGCCAATTGGCGGAAACGGACGGGTGGCCGCCGAACAGCCCGCAAACCTTGTCGTCCCGGCGCCGGTACAGTTCCGCTAGCGAAGGAGAAGACAACCCTTCCAGGGGTGTTACGTTCATTAAGGGGTCCTCCCATATCTTTTGAGACATATCAAACTTGATTGTACACAACAGCCGGTAGGCCGTCAAAAAGAATCGCCGTTTGCCGAAGGCGGCAAGCCGGACTCGGGGAGGCCGGCTTGTTCGAAGCGGATGAGGCCGGACGGCGACAAAAAAAGCCGTCCGCAGCCTTTCGCTGCGAACAGCTTTAACCTTCGGCTTGCCGCGCGATCGCAAACCGGCTTTCTCCCGCCGCCGTCCGCGCCCGCGCCAGCCGGCGCGCCGCACCCGGCGTGCGGTCAGGCGTAATGGCACGCCACCCGATGCCCCGGACGGATCTCGCGAAAGGCGGGAGATTCGGCCGCGCATTTCTCCGTGGCGTACGGACACCGCGTGCGGAACGCGCAGCCGCTCGGCGGGTTGATCGGGCTTGGCAAATCGCCGGAGAGCACAATCCGCTCCCGCTCCGCCTCGACCTTCGGATCGGGGATCGGAATCGCCGAGAGCAGCGCCTGCGTATACGGATGCTTCGGATTGCCGTACAGCTCGGCGCTTTCCGCAAGCTCCACGATTTTGCCGAGATACATGACGGCGACGCGGTCGCTGATATGCTTGACCATCGACAGATCGTGCGCGATGAACAGATAGGTCAGCCCCATCGACCGCTGCAAATCCTTCAGCAGGTTGACGACCTGCGCCTGGATCGACACGTCGAGCGCCGAAATCGGCTCGTCGCAGACGACGAATTTCGGCCCGGCCGCAAGCGCGCGGGCGATGCCGATGCGCTGGCGCTGTCCGCCCGAGAACTCGTGCGGGTAGCGGGCGGCGTGGTCGGGGCGCAGGCCCACCTTGTCCAACAGCTCCTCGACCTTTTTGCGCCGCTCTTTGGCGCTGCCGGCAAGACCGTGAATGTCGAGCGGTTCCGCGATGATGTCGGCTACGCTGAAGCGGGGATTGAGCGACGCGTGCGGGTCCTGAAAGACCATCGCCATCTCCCGCCGCAGCGCCTTCAGCTTCGCGCCTTTTAGCTTGAAAATGTTTTGCCCCAAAAACCGCGCTTCGCCTGCCGTCGGCTCGTACAGCCGGACGATCGTCCGGCCCGCGGTCGATTTGCCGCAGCCGGATTCGCCGACGACGCCCAGCGTCTCGCCTTGCCCGACCTGGAACGTCAAATTGTCGACCGCGCGAAGCGTCTGCTTGTTGCCTATATGAAAAAATTTGCTGAGTCCGTTCACTTCCAGCAGCGCTCGATTCGTCCCTGCGCTCATCGTACCGCCTCCTTCGCCAACGGATGGTGCAGCCAGCACTTGGCCGCCTGCCCGGCCGGACCGACCGGCACCAGCTCGGGATCGCGGTCCGCGCACACTTCCATCGCCTCGGGACAGCGCGCGCAGAACGCGCATCCCGGAGGCGGCGCGAGCAGATCGGGAGGGGTGCCTTCGATCGGGATCAACGGCTTGCCTTTGGGCAGATCGAGCCGCGGCATCGAACGCAGCAGTCCGCGCGTATACGGATGCTGCGGATTGCGGAACAGCTCCCATGTCGTTCCCGACTCGACCACCTGGCCGGCGTACATGACGACGACGCGGTCGCACAGCTGGGCTACGACGCCGAGGTCGTGCGTGATCAGAATAATGGACGTGCCGAACCGTTCCTGCATCTCTTTCATGACGCGCAGAATTTGCGACTGGATGGTCACGTCGAGCGCGGTGGTCGGTTCGTCCGCAATCAGAAGCGACGGATTGCAGGCCAGGGCGATGGCGATCATCGCCCGCTGGCGCATGCCGCCGGAGAACGAATGCGGATATTGGCCGTAGCGCTTCTCCGGATTCGGAATGCCGACGAGCCGGAGCAGCTCGACCGCCCGTTCCCGCGCCTCGGTTCGGTTCATTCCCTGGTGCTTGAACAGGCCTTCCGTAATTTGCCGGCCGACGGTCATCGTCGGATTGAGGGATGTCATCGGGTCCTGGAAAATCATGCCGATGTCCCTGCCGCGCACCGCCTCCATTTCCCGCTCCGGCAGCTTCAGCAGATTCCGCCCTTTAAATTCGATCGAGCCCTTCTCGATCCGCGACGGCGGACTCGGCAGAAGCCGCATGATGCTCTGCGCCGTCACGCTTTTGCCGGAGCCGGATTCGCCCACGATCGCGACCGCTTCGCCTCTTTTCACTTCGAAATTGACGCCCCGCACCGCCCGAATCTTCCCGCCTCGCGCGGCGAACGATACGTGCAGGTCGGACACCCGAAGAATCGTTTCCATCTCCTCACCCCCAAGTCGAAAAGCGTTATTTTTTCAGCTTCGGATCAAACGCGTCCCGAAGTCCGTCCCCGAACACGTTGAACGCCAGCATCGTCAGACTGAGCAGCGCGGCGGGTATCAGCAGCTGCCACGGATACAGGCTCCAGCTTGCGAGCGAATCGTTGATCATCGTGCCCCACGAAGCCGCCGGCGACTGTACGCCAAGCCCGAGAAAACTCAAAAAGGCTTCGGCGAAAATCGCGGACGGCACCGAAAGCGTCAGGGTGACGATAATCGGACCGAGCGAATTCGGAATGAGGTGCCTGAACAGGATACGCATCGGCCCCGCGCCCATCGAGCGCGCCGCGAGCACGTACTCCTGGGTTTTGAGCTGCAGAATCTGGCCGCGGACAATCCAGCTCATGTTGATCCAGCCCGTCACGCACAGCGCCGCAATAATCGTCCACATGCTCGGCTCCATGACGACCAGAAGCAGAATGACGACCAGCAAATACGGAATCGAATAGAGGATTTCCGATATTTTGTTCATCGCTTCGTCGAGGCGTCCGCCCGCATATCCCATGATGCCGCCGTACACGACGCCGATGATCAGATCGATGAAGGCGGCGGCCAGCCCGACGGTGAGCGAAATCCGGGCTCCCATCCAGACGCGGGAAAACAAATCCCTTCCCAGATGGTCCGTGCCGAACCAGTATTCCGCAGACGGCGGCTGATTGGTCATGTCCAGATTGTTCGTGTAATAGTCGTGCGGCGAAATGACGGGGCCGATAACGGCCATCGCCGACAGCAGCGCCAAAAACGCGAGCCCGCTCATCGCCAGCCTGTTGCGGACGAGACGGCGCATCGCATCGCGCCAGAGGGGAACGCTCTCGCCGGCAATCGCTTCGGCCGAAGGACGCTTGGCCAGCTTCCGGAACATCTCCCGGGTCAGCGCCCCATCCCCGCCCCGCTGCCGGGCCGAAGACTCCGCTTGCGCCGCCGTTGTTTTTTCGCTCATGATGCCGCCCCCTTCCCGGACCGCAACCGGATTCTCGGATCGACCAGCCCGTAGACGATATCCGTAATCAAGCGGGCCGCCATCAGCACAATCGCGTAAAACAGCGTAATGCCCATGATGAGCGTATAATCCCGGTTCGATACGCTGGCGACGAAGTATTGCCCGAGCCCCGGGATGCCGAAAATTTGCTCGACGATCACCGAGCCGGTCACGATGTTGGCCGCCATCGGCCCCGCATAGGTGACGACCGGCAAAATGCCGTTGCGCACCGCATGCCGCAGCACGATCGCCCGTTTGCTCAGCCCTTTCGCTCTGGCCGTCTTGATGTATTCGGCGGACAGCGCTTCAAGCATCGAAGACCGGGTCAGCCGGGCGATATACGCGATCGGCAGCGCCGACAGCGCAATAACCGGCATGACGTAATCGAGCGGCCCGTTCAGTCCCGCCACCTGAAGCCAGCGGAGCTTGTAGCCGAAAACATACTGCATCAGGGAGGCGAGCACGAAGTTCGGCACGCTTACCCCAAGCACGGCGAGCACCATTGAAACGCTGTCAATCAGCTTGCGGTGATGCATGGCCGCCAAAATGCCCACCGCCACGCCGACGATGATCGATACGGCGATGGCGACGACGCCCAGCCGAAAGCTGTAGCCGAACGAGTCCGAGATGATGCCGGCCACCGTTTGATAATTGCTTTTCATGGACATGCCGAGATCGAAATGCAGCAAATTGTTCAAATACGCCAAATACTGCTGCCATACCGGCTTGTCCAGCCCGTAATAAGCCAGCAGCTTCTGCCTGATTTCCTCCGGCACCGCCTTCTCCTGCGTAAACGGATCGCCGGGGATGGCTTTCATCAGAAAAAAAGTCGCCGTTGCCAGCACGAACAGCGAGACGGCGACGGAGACGATTTTCCCGATCCAATAACGTGTCACGTGACCAAACGCTCCTTCCTGCCGCGGCGCGCCGGCGGCCAATCGGGATATGGAGTGGCGGCGCCCGGTACCATATCCCGATTGGCTCAGCCCGTTATTCCAGATAAGCCCGCGTATAGTCAACCATGCCTTGGTAGTCCATGACGATATTTTTCAGGTTCGATTTGACCAAATGAACGCCCGTGTAGTAATAGAGCGGCAATATCGCCATGTTGTCGCCGATCAGAATCTTCTCGGCCCGGTGCATCAGTTCCATCCGTTTCTTCTGGTCGACGGTTGCGTAAGCTTCCTTGACCAGCTTGTCGTACTCCGCGTTTTTGAAGCCGATATCGTTGTTCCCGCTCGCCGACGTCATCATGTCGATGAAGGTCATCGGATCGTTGTAGTCGGCGGACCAGCCGGCGCGGGAGATGTCGTAGTTCAGGCTCGTGCGGTTTTTGAGAAACACTTTCCATTCCTGCGTCTCGATCTTGACTTCGACGCCGAGCGTTTTGCGCCACATGTCGGCCAGCGCTTCGGCGACCTGCTTGTGGCCCGTGTTCTCGTTGATCGTAAGCGTCACCGGCGGCAGCTTCGCCAGCCCTTTCTCCTGCAGGCCTTTGGCCAGCGCCGCCTTGGCCGCTTCCGCGCTCGGGCTCATGAAATCCCGGTCCGGATACTCTTCGCGGTACGTTTTTTGCGCGCCCATGATGCTGGGGGGAACGAAGCCGTACGCCGGTTCCTGGCCGCCCTTGGTCACCTTGTCGACAAGCTGCTGCCGGTCCACCGCCAGGGCGAACGCTTTCCGGATATTGACATTGTCAAACGGCGATTTCGTATTGTTGAAGTTGTAATAATACGTGCTTGCGATCGGCTTGATGCGCAGCTCGTCCTTGTTCGTTTCCTTCAGCTTCCCGATCTGCTCGACCGGAATTTCGCCGGTCGGGAAGCCGGCGTAGTTGAGCTGTCCGGTCTGGAACATCTGCAGCTCGGTCGAAGCGTTGGCCACCATGACGAAACGGACTTTGGACAGCTTGATCTCGTCTTTGGCGTAATAGTTCTCGTTCGGAACGAGTTCGATTTCGTTGCCGTGCTTCCAGGTCGCGATTTTGAACGGACCGTTGGAGACGATCGTTTTCGCTTCGGCCGCCCACGCCTCGTTGTCCTTGGCGGACGAATGAACCGGGAACGTCGTCCAGAACGACGTAATACTCAAAAAGTAAGGCGTCGGATGTTCCAGCCGCACCTGCAGCGTATAATCGTCCAGCGCCTTTACGCCCACCTGCGCCGGATCGCTGATATGGTTCGGATTGTTCGCCTTGATGTTGTAGTTCTCCGCGTTTTTGATATAGTACAGCTGATAGGCGTACGGCGATGCCGGATTCAGATCCGGATCGAGCACCCGTTTCCACGCGTATTCGAAATCGTGCGCGGTTACCGGGTCGCCGTTGGACCATTTGGCGTCCTTGCGCAAATGAAACGTATACGTCAGCTGATCGTCGGAAATGTCCCAAGATTCGGCTATGCCGGGAAGGACCTTTCCGTTTTCGTCCTTGCGCGTAAGGCCTTCGTACAGTCCCGTAAGAACCGTAAAGGAAACGGAGTCCTGCGCCAGCGCGGGATCAAGCGTAGGCGGCTCCGACGTCAGATTCATGCTGAATACCTGATTTTTTGCTGAAGACCCGCCTTCTTTCCCCGATCCGCACGCGGCCAGCACGGAAGCCAGCGCCAAAATTAGCGAAAGGGTGACAACCCAAGATTTCCGCATACTGGAAAGCTCCTTTTTTTATCTATTTTTAATAACATCTAGCATTATACCGCCGAGTTCATGTTTGAACTACAGGTCGATATTTCCAAGCAGAATCGCGAAGGCGTTTGGCCCCAAAAAAAAGAAACAACCTTCCTCAATTGGTAGGTTGTTTCCGGAAACGCCTTTTTATGCCGACGTTTTTTTGTGCCAAAGTTTAAATGCTAATTTTTATGCTAATGAAAAGGTACGTCTTCCTTTACGCGGACAGCCGGAAGAGCGACCGAACAAGCTCAACCGCCATCAGCAGGACGTACATGACGCTGAGGACAAAAAAGGACAAGCGCCACACCGCCCGGATCAGTTTCGCTCCGTCGACCTTGCCCCTGACCCGGTTCTGGGCGTTGCCGATCAGGCCCGCAAGCAAAAGCATAAACAGCAGGATCAAGTAAGGTCCGAAGGAAGTGCCGAGCTTGTTGAGCAGGCTGGATACGATGCCGATCAGAAACAGCGTCGTGACATCCATCGACAGCCGGATGGCCCGCTTCTTGTCCTTGCTCCGCGCATGAGCGACGAAGAACACAAGCAGAAAAGGGACGACCGGCACAACGGCCAGCGCCGCGTAGCCGTATTTCAACGCTTCCCAGACAGCAGCCATGAACACCTCTCCTCATCCGCCGGATAACGCCTTCACCAATGCCGTCAGCTTGTCGTTCCAGGGCGATGCCCGTCCGATCGCGGACGCCAGGCGGCTGACCGCTCCGTTGATGGAGCCGATCTCCGTCGCCCGCCCCGCAAGCGCGTCCTGCAGCATCGAGGAGCGGTTGGCGGCCGTTCGTTCGCAAACGCCGATCACTTCCCGCCACAACTCCTCGGAAGCTTTAAGCCCATACGAAGCGAGAATGCCGGCCGTTTCCTCGTAGACCGCCCTCATCGCCGAGCGCCTCTCGGCCGTCGCCAGCATTTCCCCGTTCGTCACGCGCAGCAAAGCGGTCAAAGGATTGATCACCGCGTTGACGAGCAGCTTGCGCAATATCCGCTCCGTCATTTCATTCGACAAAAATACGGTAAATCCTGCCTGGGAAAGGCAACTTTCGACGGTACGGGCCGTTTCCGCGGGGATGGGACCGGCCAGGCGGACGGGGGTTGCGCCAAGCAAGGGAGCGCGGCCGAACCAGGTCGTCCCGCGCCCGGTATGCCGGACCGTCCGCGCGTCGATCTTCAGCGCCGCCTCGGTCGTCACCGCGGCCATAAGCGTTCTGCCGGGCAATGCGGCTTCAAGGCGCTCCAGATGGCCGATGCCGTTGCACAGCGCCACGATCGCCCCGCCCCGGCCGACGGCCCGATCCAGCGCCGCAAGCAGCGGCGGCTTCAGCGCGGTTTGCTTCACCGCCAGAAAAGCAATCACGTCTTCCCCGGGCGGCGCATCCTTGACCGCCGCCGCCTCGACGGAGGCGACGGCGTCCGCGGTCCCGTCCGCATGCTCGATGCGGACGCCTTCGGCTTTCAACAGCCTTGCCTGTTCTTCCGTGCGGGTCCAGATTTCCACCGGCTGGCCGGACGCCGCCAGCTTCCCGCCGATCAGCAAGCCGAGCGCTCCTCCCCCGACGACCGCAATGCGCGTCATGGCGTTTCCTCCTCTCTTTTTCGTTCCAATGCGTTCCCCCTCTTTCTCGCTTAAATACGTTTCCCCTCTCTTTCTCGCTCCAATATTATACAGCAAGATTGTACAGCCGGCTCTCAACGGGAGTTCCTCTCGTAGGGGCGACGCCCCGGGCGAGGGGGGGCTCCATGCGGCAGTGCGCATCCAGCATGTAGTCCGCCCCGTACCTCTCTTAGCCCCGAGCGGCTATATTGGAATTGGTGCAGGATATGGTCTCCTTTCGCGCCTTTCCGGATCGCATTCTCTTTTCGGGGACGACGCGATTTTTGAGCAGGGGGCGGGTCCGGCCGCACAAAAAAACGACCTGCCCACAAATCTTGTGGAAACAGGCCGATTTCTTCATTCGATGCGCTCCAGATTGCCGTTGGCGTCCATCTTGAAGCGAGTCTTCTCTTCCTCCGGTTCTTCCGCGAGAAACGCAAGCCGCCTCGCACGGTCCATAATCTTGATCAGCGCCTTATAGTCGTCGTTCACGACTTGGTAGTCGGTCTGGACCTCGTTTACTTCCTTGGAAAGACGCTCGTTCTCCTCCTGCAGGGCGGCAATCCGTTCGTCCTTCTCTTTCAATTCTTTTTCCAGGTGCTTGATTTGCCGGTTCAACTCCTGGATCAAGCCTTTCCATTGCCGCAGATAACGGATGACTGCTTCGAGCGACAGCGATTCGGCCGTCACCGCTTCCCCTTTGGCCAGTGGCGCCTCGCCGCCGGTTGTTTCTTCCGCGGCGTCCAAATCGGCTATGCCCTGCTTTTTCAAATAATTCCGCTTCTGCCGCTGCTGCTTGGCGAGCTGGATCGCCTCGCTATACCGTTTCCGCACGCAGCTGTTCCACCTGAATCCGCAGGCCGCCGCGGTCCGCGCGATTCTCCGCCCTACTTCTTCGAATGCGGCCAGCTGCGTGCCGCCTTCCCGGATATGCCGCAGGGTCACCTCGGCCAAAATCAAATCGTCGTCTTCCGTCCATGCATCCTGTCTGGCTGCTGTCATCTGACTGTTTTCCCTCCTCAACTTGCATCGATGCTTCTCAATCCATTTCTATGCTTGGCGAGAAATTCATAGAATCTATCGGATACTCCTATGTATATCCAATTTTTGCGCGCGTATACCTGTGCGGTACCGAAACGAAATCCAGAATAAAAACGCGATCCTTGCGGAAACCTACGTAACCGAAACGAAAAGTTTGCCAATTCGTCACTTCTTCCGGTTTACACTTCGTACGGGCAGCGGGTATAATAGCGTTTAGAATTGGGTTGGAATGCGAAGCAGAGAGGGGGATCTTTCATGGCACGCATGTTTCGGGTGCTCGGCTTCTTCACGCTTGTGATCGCGCTGATGTCCTTCGCAGGCGATATGTGGGAAATGGCCTTGCTGTTCTTTATACAGGCGGCCGTATTTTTCCTGTTCGGTTATCTGAAATTCACGGAGCGGACCTATATCTTCATGTTCTGGGGATATATGATCATTGCGTTCCTGGGCTTTACATACTGGTCGGTGTTCGAGATGGGTCTGCCGTTCTGATCGATGGCGGAGCCATTCGGAAGAAAAGCTTGAGACGCAGGCTTCCCTGCGTCTCAAGCTTTTTTGTTTGCCGCCCTTTCTTTTTCACCGTGCCGGTCAACCGCGTTTCGCGAAAATTTGCACCTTGAACAGTTCGCCCATCCCGTCGGACAGCAGAAGCTGGCGGATCTGGCGGTTGCGCCGGACGACCGGGGCAAACGGATCGGTACACGCATGCGCGGCAAGCCGGTCCAGCACGCCCGACGCGATCAGAAACCGCTGCTGCGTCCCGTACCAGAGCGGCTCCCAGCCCGCGTGAACGGCGGCGTCGCGGATCGCCGTAAAATTCACGTGCGCGGTGATGTCCTGCTCGCCGGGCAAAACGTAGGGTTCGCCGTGCGCGATATGCCGCCTGTAGCATACCAGCGTTCCCTCCATCCGGTGCGGACCCGTCAGCTCGGCCGCCTCATCCCCGTAATCGAGGATGACCAGCAGCGCATTTCCGAGCTTGCCGTACAAGCCGGCCACCCAATCGGCCGCGTCGAGGCCGACCTCCGCAATCTGCCCCTTAAGCAGCTTCGTCCCGTCCAGCGCAAGGCGTTCCGCGAGTCTCGGCGTGCTGAGTCCGGTCAGGCAAGGCGCGGGCCGCCCGGCGTTCTCGTCCCAGAACACGCCCTGCTCTGCCAGCCCGTCCTCCGTTTGCACGACCCGATGGACCGGAAAAGCATCGAGCAGCTCGTTCGCGATAACGATCGTGTTCCCTTTCCGCCACGGATAAGCCTCGGCCTCCGCTTCCGCGAAAATGCGGGCCGATCCGCTTTCGATCCGATCGCGCAGCGCAATCTCCGCCTCCCGGCGGTGCGCCGGATGATCCTCGACGACAAAAAGCCGGAACCGGTCGCTCGCCCCCTCCCGGCCCCAGGATTCGCCCAGCTGCCGGATCAGCCTTCCCGTCCCGCCTCCCCAATCGACCACGTTTGCGCCGCTTCCGACGCCGAACCGTTCGTCGGCCAGCTTCCAAAGCGCAGCCGCAAGCTGCTCGCCCATCGTTTCGCCGAGAAACGGGCTCGTGTAGAAGTCGCCGGACCGGCCGACCCGCACGGGACCGCTGCGGTAATAGCCGCAGTCCGGATCGTAAAGGCACAATCGCATGTAATCGCGGAAGGTCAGGCAGGGCACTTCCGCGCCCGAAGGCAGCCGGCCGACGCGGCCGCTTCCGGCCAGCTCGTTCCGGAACGCTTCGGCGAACTTGGGCACAGGCGCATGATCTTCCGGCAATCTTCTTCGCCTCCTTTCCCTGCGTTTGCCAACCGATTATAATTAAACTTCGGACAGAACGATCGCGTAATCTTATGCAGGCTCAAGAGAACGCCTGCCGGACTTCTATTTTCGACGTTCGGTTCATAGGCTGAACTACCGCGCCGCTCGTCCGCCCGAAAGGAAGGAGGCCCCGATGCGACGATTGTTATGGTTAGGATTGCCGCTGCTGCTGGTCGTTGCGGCGTTGACGCGGGCCGGGGCGCTCGTTCCCGTGTACGCCGACCCGGCGAGCATGACGGATGAAACGCGCAAGCTGCTGGAAAAAAGCCTGTCCGTCACCGAAATCGAACGCGAGATCGAACGGATCGGAACCTTAAGGCGCAGCGCCGAAAAAGACATTGCCCAGAGCGAGGCGAGACTGGCCCAGCAGGAGATGGCCATCTCCGCCCAGCGCGAACGGGCCGGCCGCGCCCTTCGTTCTTATTATATGGGACAGAAGGATATTCTGCTGTCCGCCGTTTTTCAAGCCCGGTCGCTGTCCGAACTGCTGCGGACATGGGAGCTGATGGAGCTGGTGTTTCGGGCCGACCGGGAAGCGATGCTGACCTATCAGGAAGAATACGACCGTCTGCGCCAAGGCTACGAAGCGCTCAAGCGGAGCAAGCAGGAGCTCTCCGACGTGGAGAACGCCCTGATCGCCCAGCGCAACCGGGTGGCCGCCTTGCGGCGCGAACTCGATCAGGCGCTTGCCGACAGCGGGCAGGGAGACTATTTGCGGCAGCTGATGAACGAGCTGCAGGCCTATTGGCGCAGCGTCGGCTTGTACGAGGTCCGCGAGCATTTCCGCGCGCTGGCGAAGGCGATGGGCCATTTGCCGGACTGGATTCAGGAGCACCCGGACATGATGACGACAAGCGGGTTGAAGACGACGATTACGATTCCCGACAGCATGCTGAACGAATTCATCCGCAGCCAGGACGAGCGCTTCAAGACGTTCACGATTTCGTTCAAACCCGGCCGGATGAAGCTGGAAGGTTCGCGCGGCGACCTGAGCGTTGCGATCGAAGGGCACTACACCCTGGAAAACGAGCCCGAAAATGCGATCCGGTTCCATGTCGACAAGCTGGTGTTCAACGGCCTCGAATTGCCGGATACGACCAGAGCCGATCTGGAGCGCGAATTCGACCTCGGGTTCTATCCGCAACAGCTCATTCGTTATGTAAAGGCCGACAGCGTCAGCATCGAAGAAGGACAATTAACGGTCACGCTTAAAATCGGCAAATAATTCCGTTGCGAGCGCCTTCCATCTCTCCGGCGCGACGGAACCGTCCAGCAACCCGCTCCACAAGGCTCCGATCTCGGCCAGACGCGAAGCGACTTCAGGACCCGAGGCGAGCGCCGGCTCGTTCGGGAACCCGCGCAAGCCCGAATCGCTTAACGCCTCTACGATCCCGTATGCCTCCGAATAAAGGGAACGGGAAACCGGCAGCCGTCCGGTTTGGCGATAGTTTTGCAATTGGTTGTCCTTGCTCGTCATTTCTGCGGCCCAGACGCGGGCCGCTTCTTCGTGTTTCGTCTTCGCGGACAGCACGATGCTGACGCCTCCGGGCCAGACAAAATCGCGGTTCCAGGCCGACCGGTCGATAGCCAGGGCGGCGGCCTCGGAGCCGGACAACGTCCGCAGCGCCCGTGTGGCGGCGGAATTTCTCGCGACAACCGCCGCCGCTTCCCCTGCGGCAAACGACCGCCAGAACGCCGGCGTCAGCGGACCGGAACGAATGCCGCTTCGCGCCTCGGCAAGCAGAGACAGCGCCTGTTCCAGCGCGCCGCCGTCCGACGCTTGTCCCGCCGAGGTCAGCGGCGCGTCCTCGCGCCGGTTTGCGAACAGCCCGATCCACGCGAGCAAAGCCAGCGGATCGGAGCCGTCAATGGCAAGCCATCCGGCGTTCAGCCCCGTTTCCGCAAGCTTGCCGGGCAGCTCCCGCCAAGCCTCGGGGGAAAGCGGGGGGCTGAACTTCGTCTCCCCCTCGGCCTGCAGGGCGCTGAGCACCTCGGTATTCCATACGACCACATACGGATCCATATCGCGAGGCACGGCCCAAACGTAGCCGTTCCATTTCAACTGGGAAACGAGAGAATCGAACGGCTCCGAAATCGCCTCGCCGACGAACACCTCGTCGGCCGGCAGCAGCTCGCCCGCCACCGCAAGCGCTGCGACCCATTCGTTCGGCACAAGCCAGATGTCCGCGCCGTCCGGGCTCCATTCCTCCCCGTTCCAGCGCCTGCCGGCCTCCGCCGGGTCCTGACGCCTCAGTTCGACCGAAACGTCGGGATGGCGGAGCCGAAAGGCCTCGTTCTGCGCCTGCAAGGTTTCGAATTCGGACATGCCGACGACGGCCGTGACCGCAAGCTCCGCCGGCTCCTCCCCAACGGGCGAAGCGGACGGCAAAGCCTCCGTCCCTCCGGAAGGACTGGCCGGCTTCACGGTGGGAGCGGGCGCCGAAGCCCAGGGAGACAGAAGCAGAACCGCCAGCGTCAGCAGCACGAGTATAACGGTCGACTTGCGACGCGCCACGCCGCTCACTCCTCTTTCGGTTTTTGCCATTTATCTATGATAACAGGTAGGAACAGGAATGTCTCGCGTTTTTGGCAATCGTGATCTGGCCGGCGCGCTACAGCCGTTCCGCCGCGAGCTGCGCGAGCCGGGAACGCTCCCCTTTTTCCAGCGTGACGTGCCCGCTGATGCTCTCCTCCCTGAACCGTTCGACCAGATAAGTCAACCCGTTGCTTTGCGCGTCCAGATACGGGTGATCGATCTGCTCCGGATCGCCGAGCAGCACGATTTTGCTTTGCTCGCCGACGCGGGAGACGATCGTCTTCACCTCGTGTCGGCTCAAATTTTGCGCCTCGTCGATGATGATGAACTGCCCGGGAATGGATCGTCCGCGGATATAAGTGAGCGCCTCGACCTGGATGCTGCCGAGCCCCATTAAGATTTTATCGAGATCCCCCGATTTTTTCGTATTGAAAAGAAACTCCAGATTGTCGTAAATCGGCTGCATCCACGGGCGCAGCTTCTCTTCCTTCTCGCCCGGCAAATACCCGATATCTTTGCCCATCGGCACGACGGGACGGGCGATCAGCAGCTTTTTGTACTTGTGCTCGTCTTCCACCTTTATCAGCCCCGCCGCCAGGGTAAGCAGCGTCTTGCCCGTTCCGGCCCGCCCGGTCAACGTCACCAGCGGAATGTCGTCGCTGAGCAGCAATTCGAGCGCCATCCGCTGCTGAGCGTTGCGCGCGGTAATCCCCCACACCGGATCGTTGCTCAGATGCAGCGGTTCGAGCCGCTGGCCGTCCGGACTCACCTTCAGCAACGCCGATTTGGACGTGCCGAGTTCGTCTCGCAAAATGACGAATTCGTTCGGGTGCAGGCCGGATGAAATACCAAGCTGCCGTACGGACAAAAACCGGAAATTGTAAAACTCGTCGATCACCGAAGGGTGCACGCGCAGCGTAACGTGACCGGTGTACTGGTCGGAAGGAGTAACCGTCCGGTCCGACAAATAATCTTCCGCCTTGATGCCGAGCACATCGGCCTTGACGCGGACAAGAACGTCCTTGCTGACCAGAATGACGGGACGGCCCGCCTCGCCGTGCTCGAGCTCTTCCATGTGGTAATTCAGCGCCACCGCTAAAATCCGGTTGTCGTTGGTCATTTCGCCGAAAAGTTCTTGCACCCGGACGAACCGCCGGTGATTCATCTCGACCTTGAGCAGCCCGCCGCTTGGCAACGCAATGCCGGCGTGCAGATGTCCCTGTCCGCGCATCCGGTCAAGCTCGCGGGATACGAAGCGGGCGTTGCGTCCGATTTCGTCGGCCAGCCGTTTTTTGGAGTCGATCTCCTCCAATACGACCGAAGGGATGACAACCTCGTTCTCCTCGAACGAAAACATCGCCAGCGGATCGTGCAGCAGCACATTCGTGTCGAGTACGTAAATTTTTTTCATCGGTGGTCCCTCCCGGGTTCGACGATTTTTGGCGTTTTTACATACCTGGCAGACGACAGGGGACAATAAGGGAAGCACTCCAAACGAAGAAGGTGAAAACATGCGATGGCAGCCATACGGGTATAAAGCTGCAATGGGCCTGCTGCTGGCCGCTTTGGCTTCAGGGGCCGCGGGCTGCGGCGCGAAAAAGGCCGCGCCCGAGCCGACGGCCAACCGCTTCCGGACTCAAAGCGAACAAACGGCCAACGCGGCGAAACAAAAGATCAAGGATCCGAAAGCGGTAGCCGCGCATCTGGAACGGCTTGCAACCAGCGTGCAGGGCGTCAAGGGAGCGAATTGCGTCGTCTTCGGTAATTACGCGATCGTCGGCATCGACGTGGATCCGGCGATGGATCGGTCGCGGGTCGGAACCGTCAAGTATGCGGTCGCGGAGGCCTTCCGCAAAGACCCTTACGGCATTGACGCGCTGGTGACGGCGGACGTCGATATCGCGCACCGGCTCCGGGAAATCCGGCAGGACGCGCAGCAGGGGAGACCGATTGCCGGCTTTGCCGACGAGCTCGCGGATATCGTCGGGCGCCTCATGCCGCAAGTGCCGCGCAGCATCATTCCTCCCGCTTCCCCGGATAACGACAGCGCGGTGAAGAAACGGGAAACGGATTCGGCTCGGGGTCATCACGTCCACTCCTCCCGATGAGGTTGAGCGCATGCAAAAAAGCCCAGTGAACCATCACTGGGCTTTGCGCATGCCGACAAACGCTTGTCCAAGGGTATGGAATTGTTCCGTCCGACGCTCGGCACGCTCGCCGGGCTGGCCGTCCGAAATCGCCGCGGGACAAGCCGGCCAACGCGCGCGAGCGGCGACGCCATGCTGAGCTGCGGATAATGGGGCGTTCATTCCGGATTCGGGAAGCAACGTGAACTGGACCGCCATTCGCAGACCTCCTCGAAGCGTTCGTGGCCTCATTATAGCATACGCCGAAATCCGATTCCAAGACCGATCCGCCCGGTTTTAACCGGCGTCGGAAGCAGACGCCGCCTCGTCCCCGCCGACCGTCCGGCCCTCCGGCGAAAGCTCCTCCGCCAGCGCCTCCCGCGCCTTTTGGACGCTGCTATCGTCCAGATAAACGTAAGGACTTTTCCATTTCCCTTCCAGCGGGATGAACCGGATATGCTCCGAATCGAGATCGTAATAGGCCTTGAGCATATGGGTAATCTGCTGTTTCGGGATGTCCGTCGTCATGTTGTTGCCGACGGCGCTGATGACGTTGCCGAGCCTGGTCACGCCGCCGAGCGACTTGAGCTTGTCGGCGATCGCCGCAAGGACGCGCGCCTGGCGTTCGTTGCGGGCGAAATCGCTGGAATCGGCGGTTCCCCGGTTCGACTTCCGGTACCGGACGAAATCAAGCGCCTGCTTGCCGTCCAGCACCTGCTCGCCTTTTTTCAAATCGATATTGGTCTTGTCCGCGTTGTCGACGTACCGCATGTCCTGATCGACATAAACCTTCACGCCGCCCAGCGCGTCCACGACATCGATGAATCCCTGGAAATTGATAATGGCCGTATAATCGAACTTGACGCCGAAAAACTCGCCGAACATCTTCCGCATTCCTTCCCGGGCGTAGGCGTAGGCTTGGTCCTCGTTCAGCCCTTCCTCCGACCGGCCTTCACGGTAAAATCCCGAATAATAAGCGTTCACTTTCTGTTTCTTGTATCCGTCCAGCTCGAGCAAGGAGTCGCGCGGAATCGAAACGACCGTGGCGGTATTCGATTTCGGGTTAAAGGCCGCCACCATCAGCACGTCCGTATTCAGCGTTCCCGTGCCCGAACGGGTGTCCAGTCCCAGCAGCACCATCGACACCGGCCTGACCTGCGCGCTGTCCGCCGAGGCGATCGGCTTGTCGTCTCCGCCCCCGGAGATATCGTTGAGAAACTGGTTGAATTCCCAGTACAGGTAGCCGGCATAAGCGCCCAAACCCAAAATCACGACGGCAAAAAACGACAGCAACACGGTTGCCCAACGGCGGCGCTTCGGTTTTTTCGTCTTTCGGGGCGCCGGCGTTCGACGCGTCTGTGCGCTCCTGGAGCGCGGCGGCAACGGCGTACTTGCGTTCATTCGCTCACCTCAGCATCTTCTCCGCCACCATCCGGAGCGAGGCCGTACAGCTCGTTGCGAAGCTGTTCGGACGCTTCCCGGTCGAACCAGACGGTCCGAGGGGCGGCATCCCGCTCCCGATACGTGACGTAATATTTCGCGGCGTCGGCCGAGCTGATTTCAAACGACGCCAATCCGTGATCTTCCGACAAAATTTGCGCGAAAAAGCGAAGCGAATCCCTTGCGGCCTCGTCGTCCGGCCGTACCTCGGTCATCAGCTTCGTCTGGAGCCAATAAAACAACGCGTCGGTCAGACGCATCCCGCTCCCCCCGATCGGCTGCGATCGCATCCTGAATCCGTCCCGTTCGGCTTAACGCGATCCGGACGTTTCGGACGCCGGCTTGTTGCCGCCGTCCTTGCGCTTGCGCCATTTGTCGTACAGCTGGCGAAGCCGCAGCATCAGCATCATGATGACGGCGACGCCCATGCATTGGATGATCGGCAGCTTGTCGATCTGGAGAATCAGCAGGATGAAGCAGCCGACCGCCATCATGACGTAAACCAGAATCTCTTTCAAAATCGGCAGTTTTCCGGGACGAAACACGGCGTTGAAAATATAGGCGGTAAACGCAAATATGAGCAGATAGGAGACGACAGGATGGTCCTGGAACCACTGCTGCACGCTTGTTTCCTCCTTCGTTGGCGCCCGGAGAAGCGGGGTAAAACCTTAAACGCCCGATTCCGCCAGTTTGCGCTGCTTTTCGTATTTGTCGCGCTCGCTTTTGTTCAAAATCTTTTTCCGCAGGCGGATCGACTTCGGCGTAATTTCGCAGTACTCGTCGTCGTCCAAATATTCGAGCGCCTCTTCCATCGACATCAGGCGGGGCGTCTTCAGCTTGACCGTCTCTTCCTTGTTGGCCGTCCGCATGTTGGTGAGCGCTTTTTCTTTGCAGATGTTGACGATGATGTCGTTTTCGCGCGTATGCTCGCCGACGATCATCCCTTCGTACACCTCCGTGCCCGGAAGCACGAACAGGGTGCCGCGGTCTTCGACGCTCAACATGCCGTACGTCGTCGAAGTGCCCGTCTCGCTGGCGATGAGCACGCCCTGATGACGGCCCCCGACTTGTCCGCCTACAACCGGTCCGTAATGGTCGAACGCATGGTTCATGACGCCGTACCCGCGGGTCAGCGTCAGGAAGTGCGTCCGGTAGCCGATGAGGCCGCGCGCCGGAATGAGAAATTCCAGCCGGACCTGGCCGTTGCCGTTGTTGATCATATTGACCATCTCGGCTTTCCGCGTGCCGAGGCTTTCCATGACGCTGCCCATGCTTTCCTCCGGCACGTCGATGATCAGCCGCTCGATCGGCTCGCATTTGACGCCGTCGATTTCGCGGACGATAACCTGCGGCTTGGACACCTGCAGCTCATAGCCTTCGCGCCGCATATTTTCGATCAGGATGCCCAGATGCAGTTCGCCGCGGCCGCTGACGATGAATGCGTCCGGGCTGTCCGTCTCCTCCACGCGCAGGCTGACATCGGTCTCCAGCTCTTTGAACAGCCGCTCGCGCAGCTTGCGGGACGTCACGAATTTGCCCTCGCGCCCGGCGAAGGGGCTGTTGTTGACGAGAAACGTCATCTGCAGCGTCGGCTCGTCGATCTTCAGGACGGGCAAGGGTTCGGGCTTTGCGGGATCGGCGACCGTTTCGCCGATATTGACGTCCTTGATGCCGGCGATGGCGATAATGTCGCCGGCTGCCGCTTCCTCCAGCTCGATCCGCTTCAGCCCCTGGAAGCCGAACAGCTTCTCGACCCGGGCCTGGCGGATCTTGCCTTCGCGGTCCAGCACGGCAACCGGCTGGCCTTGGCAGATTTTGCCCCGGTTCACGCGGCCGATCGGAATCCGGCCCAAATATTCGTTATAGTCGAGGAGCGTAACGAGGAACTGCAGCGGTTCTTCCGTGCTTTCGCGGGGAGCCGGAATATGCTTCACGATCGTTTCGTACAGCGGCTCCATCGAGGTGCCGGGCACGGAAGCATCGAGGCTGGCGATTCCGTTCAGTCCCGATGCGTAGACGACCGGGAAATCCAACTGGTCGTCGCTGGCTTCAAGCTCGATGAACAGCTCCAGCACTTCGTCGACGACTTCGGCCGGACGCGCCGCCGGCCGGTCGATCTTGTTCACGACGACAACCGGCACCAGCCCCGCTTCCAGCGCCTTCCGCAGCACGAATTTGGTCTGCGGCATGCAGCCTTCGAAGGCGTCGACGACCAGCAGCACGCCGTCGACCATCTTCATGATCCGCTCGACTTCGCCCCCGAAGTCCGCGTGCCCCGGCGTATCGACGATATTGATCAAATAGTCCTTGTAACGTACGGCCGTGTTTTTGGCCAAAATGGTAATGCCGCGTTCCCGTTCCAGATCGTTCGAGTCCATTGCGCGCTCCTGCACCTGCTCGTTGTCCCGGAACGTACCGGATTGACGCAGCAGCTGGTCGACCAGCGTCGTTTTGCCGTGGTCGACGTGCGCAATGATAGCGATGTTCCGGATGCGATCTCTTGGATGCATGGTTCCACTCCTCTTGATCTCTGTATCCCAACATAAAACGCCGACGCAAGGCCGACGTATACCCACATCCCTTCTATTATAAGCGAATCAGGCCTTAAATCAAGGGATTACCAGATTTTCGGGCGGCGCAGCACCAAGTAGGTGCCGATGCCGATCAGGATCAGCGCCAGGAGATATACCCCCCACGTCCACAGCAGCGTCATGACGAACATGAGCAGCGAAATCGCTCCGAGCCCGACCGAGGCGACCCAGACGCTGCGGTTGCGGACCGGGCCGAATATGTAGTATTCGTACAGTCCCACCGCAACGGCAAACAAAAAAAGCGGCCACAAATACTTCATCAGGCTCCAGTCGAACCAGCGTCCGATCAGCAGCGGAACGGATACGACGGTCAATATTCCCGCAGGAATAAGCGCAACCTCCGGCAAGATCCGGCCGAAATACAGCACATGGAGCAGCACGCCGGCAACCAGAACGAACAGCGGCCAGAACACCGAACCGATATAGGCAAATACGCCTAGCTTCCCCAACAAGATGATCAATCCCGCAGCCAAAACCAGAACGCCCACTGCGGCGGATTGCTTATTCACTTTGGCCCCCCCAATTCTCTCAAAAACTGTAGCTATGTTTGAACCAATTTCCTTTTAGTGTAATGGAATTGAGGCGAAAAAACTAGGCCGCTAAGTTAAATTTCAGACAAAGATCATGAATGGTCCGAAAGACGGAAACCGTCTTTATGCCGCGATTCAAACGCGCCTTCTCCGCAGCCAAAGCGCCGCGGCGAGCAGAATCGCAACGGCAACGAACGGAAGCGCCTCGGCCGCTTGGGGAGAAAGCTGCGGAAGCCAGCGGTTCCAGGCGGGGTCTTTAAGCACCATATCCCCGGCCGCATACCCGAGCAGCGCACCGCCGATGTAGACGAGGAACGGCAGGCGGTCGAGCGCGTTCATCATAAACGAACTGCCCCAAATGATCAGCGGTATGCTCATGGCGATCCCGATGACCAGCAGAACGACGTCCCCTCGGGCGACGGCGGCGATGGCCAGCACGTTATCCAAGCTCATGACGAAATCGGCGGTCACGATCGTCCAGACGGCGCCGGAGAGCGTCCCCGCCGCTTCCGTCCGCTGCGAATGGCCGTGGTTTTCCGCCAGCAATTTCAGCGCGATGGCAAACAGCAGCAGCGCCCCGGCCGTCTGCAGAAGAGGAATGTTCAGCAGCGTCACCGCTCCGACCGTCAGCACGCAGCGCAGCACAACGGCCGCAGCGCTCCCCCACCATATGGCTGCGCGGCGTTGCCCGGGCGGAAGCCGCTGCCCGGCCATCGCAATGACGACGGCATTGTCTCCGCTCAGCAGCACGTTAATGAGCACGATTTGCAAGAAGACCAACAGATTTTCTCCAAATCCCATCCCCTAATCCTCCCCTCATACCCGTTGTATGTACAAGCCGTTCAGGTTATGTTATAGAATGTTGAACAAATGCCGGGATTTCTTTTGAATCCTTTCGGCCGTCTCATACGTATTTAACAGTTGTACATTTTAGGGGGGTCCAACGTGGAAGAGATATTCAGTCTGCAGTTTTTCGGTTCTTTGCTACAGATCGTCTTTATCGATTTGCTCCTGGCAGGCGATAATGCGATCGTCATCGGACTTGCGGCAAGAAACCTGCCGAAGCACAATCAGCGGAAGGCGATATGGTACGGCACCGGAGGGGCGATTCTGATTCGCGTGGTCGCCACCTTGCTGGTCGTGAGCTTGCTCAAGATCCCGTTTTTGCAGGCGGTCGGCGGCGTCGTGCTGCTGTGGATCGCATACAAGCTGCTCGTTCAGGAGGACTCCCACGAAGAAATCAAAGCGAGCAATTCCCTGTGGGGAGCCGTTCGCACCATCGTGATCGCCGACGCGGCCATGGGACTCGACAATGTCATTGCCGTCGCCGGAGCGGCGCACGGCAACGATCTGCTGGTGATTCTGGGTCTTTTGATCAGCATTCCGGTCGTCGTCTGGGGAAGCACGCTGTTTGTCCGGCTGATTAACCGGTTTCCCTGGATCGTCTATTTCGGTTCCGGCGTACTGGCCTATACCGCGGCCAAGATGATTACGCATGAACCGAGATTCGACGGCCTGTTCCACGACAATCCCGTTGTGACGTGGACGTTCGTGGCGGCGATGATCGCCGTCGTGGTCCTCGGCGGCATGTGGACGAATGCGATCAAGGCGAGGAAGGAACGGGAGAAAGGCCTGGCGAACGGAGACGCGCGCAAATGAACGCTTGAACGATTTCCCGTATGCGGGATTATCCTCCGGCTCCTTTTCCGGCTTCGGGTCATCCGTGGTAAGCCGTCCCGGGCTTTGGCGTTTTGACGATCGGATCAAACGGACCGTGGTTCCGCTATCCCGTCCATATCCGGCTAAAATCCCAAGCGCCCGGACACAGAAGCCGTTATTCTATCCAAACAGGAGCCTTTTTTGATGAATGGACGGGAAATAACGGACCCGATGTCCGAAACGGCAACGATTTGGACTTTACAACGGTACATAGCGGATTTCCTGTCCCGCTCCCGAAAAGAAAGAACCCCCGAAACTCCGCATAACGCGGAATTCGAGGGTTCTTTCTTCGTTTATCGCGGCAGAGAGGCCGGACAACGGGGCCGGACAGCGGGCCGGCGCGTTCAGAACCACCGGTCTTCGTCGGCCGTCCCGGCCGCTTCCGCCTTTCGGGCGGCGGGGACGCGGCCGCGGGAGTCGATCAGCACCGTTTCCGTGCCGGCTACCGCCTCTTCGATCAGACGCTCAAGCTCCGCCTTCATTCCGGCTTCGATCCGCTCCACCACGTGCAGATTCGGATTGGTCGCCGGCGATTTCGGAACGAACAGCGTGCAGCAGTCCTCGTAAGGCAATATCGACGTTTCGTAGGTGCCGATTTTTTCGGCTTGACGGATGATGTCCAGCTTGTCCATCATCACCAGCGGCCGGAGCAGGGGCAACGACACCGTGCGGCCGATCACGTTCATGCTGCCGAGCGTTTGGCTGGCGACCTGCCCGAGGCTGTCTCCGGTTACGAGCGCGAGCGCGCCGCTGCGCTCCGCCAGCTTTTCCGCAATGCGGAGCATCGATCTGCGCATCAGCGTGATGATCAGGTTTTCCCGCCCTTTCTGCGCCAGCATCGTCTGAATCTCCGTAAACGGCACAAGATGCAGCTTCAACCGTCCTCCGTAATGCGCGAGCCGCTGCGTCAAGGATACGACTTTCTCCGTTGCCTGCTCGCTGGTGAACGGGTAGCTGTGAAAATGGACGGCCTCGATCTCCAGCCCTTTGCGCATCGCCATCCATCCCGCTACGGGGCTGTCGATTCCGCCCGACAGAAGCAGCATCGCTTTGCCGTTCATCCCGATCGGGAAGCCGCCGGCTCCCGGAATGACGCGGCAGTATACGAACGTTGCCTCGGCCTGAATATCGACCTTCAGTTCGATCTCGGGATTGCGCACGTCCACCTTTAGATCCGGCGTGTTGCGCAGCACATGCGCCCCGACCAGATGGTTCATCTGCTGCGAGTCGTGGGGGAAGTCCTTCCACGTTCTCCGCACCGTGACTTTAAACGTCTTCGGAGTCCGCTCAAGTCCCCGCATAACCTGAAGCGCGGCATCCTGAATCGCCTCGACTTTGTTTTCCGCCCTGACGACCGGGCTGAACGAGGACAGGCCGAATATTTCCGAAAGGCGCTCGGACACGGCGTCGAAATTTTCTCCGTTCAGATGAATGAAGAGTCTGCCGTACGATCTTTCGAATTCCAGCTTTGAAAAAGAAGCCAAGGCCTGCTTGATGTTGGTAAACATGAGCGATTCGAATCTGCGCCGGTTGCGGCCCTTGATCGTCAATTCTCCGAATCTCACCAGGATTAAATTGTAATTCATGAAAAACTCCTCTCCAACGGCTTCAGCTTCGCGACGACCGCCCTAAGCCTGTCGGCTAAAATATCGATATCGCGTTCCGTATGCTCGTCGCCGAAGCTGATTCGAATGCTGCCCGAAGCCCGCTGTTCGTCCAATCCCATGGCGGTCAGCACCCGGCTCGGCTTCAGGCTTTTGGAAGAGCAGGCCGACTGCGTGGAAATCAAAATGCCGTGCTCTTCGAGCATGTGCACAAGCACTTCCGGTCTCATGCCGGGGTAGGAAACGTTGACGATTTGCGGAGCGGACCGCTCTTCCTCTTCCGGCACGTTAAGGCAAAGCTCCGGAATGTCCTTGAGCAGCCCGATCAGCTTGCGCCGCAGCCCGTACATCCGCGTCCTCCGCTCGTCCATCGATTCCATCGTCAGTCGGAGCGCCTGCGCCGTCGCGACGATGCCCGGCACGTTGTGGGTTCCGCTCCTTCGGCCATCCTCCTGTCCTCCGCCGGCAAGCAGCGGGGCCAGCGCCAATCCTTCGCGTACCAGCAAGAAACCGACGCCCTTCGGGCCGCGAAATTTGTGCGCCGATCCGGTATACAGATCGATCCCCCATTCCTTCCAGCGCACCGGCACTTTGCCGATCGCCTGGACGCCGTCGACATGAAACCGCACCTGGGGACGGTCCGCCAGCAGCCGGCCGATTTCCTCGATCGGCTGGATCGCTCCGGTCTCGTTATTGACGTGCATGACGCTGACCAGCACCGTATCTTCCCGCAGCGCGTTGGCGACGGAATCGGGGCTGACGCGGCCTTGTCCGTCCACCGGCAAAATCGTGACCTCCACGCCCTGCCGCTCGAGCTGCTTGACGCACTCGTAGACGGAAGCATGCTCAATCGCCGTTGTAATAATATGCTTTTTCGGCTTGCGGGACGAAAACACGGTGCCTTTGATCGCAAAGTTGTTGCTTTCGGTGCCGCCCGAAGTGAAGACCACTTCGTCCGGCTTCGCTCCGAACGCTCCCGCTACGGCCGATCTTGCCCTTTCGACGAGCCTCATCGCCTCCGCGCCCGATTTGTGAAGCGCCGCCGCATTGGCGTAGTGCAGCGTCATCAGCTCTCCGACGGTCCGCACGACTTGCTCGTATGGAAGCGTAGACGCCGCATGGTCAAAATACAGCATGTCCATTCCTTCTCCTCCTTTCCCGCAACGATGCACAATCATTTTTCCCAATCGTAAAAAAAGACCAAAAAGGGATGACTGCGCATCCCCATTTGATCCCCGATCCGGATAACATGAAATGTATAGCGGCGGCTTTCTTACAACAGCGACGTCCAATTGCTTCGCGCATCCAGCACTTTGCGGATGTACGCCTGCGTTTCGGCGGGAAGCTCCGAAAGCCTGGAAAGAACATCTTCGTTCGTGCGCAATCCCAGACGGTCGACCCGTCCGGGCCCCGCATTGTAGGCTGCCAAAGCCGCCATCTCGTTGCCGTCGTATTTGCGCAGCAAATACGAAATGTAGCGGGTTCCGCCATCGATATTTTGCGCCGGATCGAACGCGTCGGTCACGCCCAACCCCCGCGCCGTGCCGTCCATAAGCTGCATCAAGCCTTTGGCTCCGGATGAAGATACCGCGTCGGCCCGAAACGACGACTCTGTCTGGATGATGGCTTTGACCAGAGCAGGATCGACGCCGTACCGGGCTGCCGCTTCCTTGATTAACGGATCGTAAAGCGAAGTGGCGCCAACGTCTTCGATAAGCCCCGCCGAGCCCCCGGTCCAGGCGTTCAAACCGGACAAGCCTAGGGGGCCGCTCGGCCCGAACAGTTGGGAAGAATCGGACGATCCCGAGCCGCCGTAGGCGCCGGATGAGCCGTAACCCGCCGAAGCCGCGAGGCTTTCCGATTCAAGCATTTGCGCCAGAAGCTGGCTGAACAAACTGTCGTCCCCGTCCCGCACGGACGATACGGGGTCGGTATCGAAACCGAGCGGATCCGCGCCGGCAAGCCACTGCGACAGCAGCAGCTCCTTCAAAATGCGGGGATCCGTCGCCATGACCTTCATGTCGCTCATCTGTCAATCTCTCCCGGAAATTGATGCCTGTCCTTACCCATTTTACATCAATTCGGGAGACCAAGAAAGAAAAAACTGACAATCGGAAGGGTCTTGGCCTCAAAACGCGCTTTTAGGCCTACGTCTTCTGTATCAGTCTTTGTTTTTGGGCTTCAGGCGGTTATTTTTGCTGGTTTTGCAGCCGGCGCTGGATCAAATATTCGCTTTCATAATACGACAAATCGTCGCGAAGTTCCTCGTAAATGCGGGATATGCTCAACACGATGTCGCGAATCGCGCGAACCGGCTTGATCCGGAACCGGATCGCGTCCTGGCCAGTGTACGCATAACGGCCGTCTTCGGAGTAGCCTTCGTTCTTCGGGTAGAAAAACGCGTTCACGCAATTGTGGTAAACCTCGTACAAAGCCTTTTCCGCCGCTTCGGCATCGAAATTCGGCCTGCGCAGCAATGCCCCCAGCTTCTCGTACGAAACTTCGGAGAAGACGAGCAAATGGCGAAGATCGGACAGCATGCCGGAATAAAAAGCGATCAGCTTCTCGTCTTGCTCTTCGACTAACTGCGGTAGTGCGTTAGCGTTCAAAAAAGCTTCCAGCTCGGCGCACGCTGCCTTTAATTTGTCTCGGCTGGATTCGGCGAGGGCCCTGGCATTGGCGGATGGCATAACTCACTTACCCCTTTCATTTTCCCACGGACATAAGTAAAAACGTTTCGTCAGATCGGCGTCCGCGAAACTTATCCTCATCGTACCATAAATTCAAATGAAACGGTACTGGCTCCCGCCAAAATCGCCCGTATTAATTTTGACCCGCTGCTGAAAGCTAACGTTAGTCCGGCGCCAACGATCGCCGGCATGCGGACAAGGAGGTTTAACGGGATGCGCCGTAAAACATGGTTCGGCCTATTGTTTGTCGCCGCCGTCTTCCTGCTGGCGGTTCCGCTTATCGTGCCCCCTTCGGGGCCGAGAGCGCCCGCTCCGGCTCCCCAGACGGAAGGCGGCGGCTTCTCGCCCGCGCGGCAGACGCGCGAGGCTTCCTTCAAGCAAAGCGCAATCGAGCGGGACAAGGCGGCGACCGAACGGCTAAGCCGCATGGACAGCGAGCGGGATCTTCGGCTGCTGCTTTCCGCGGAGGAGAAAACTCCCGCCGGCAAACGGCAAGCGCTTTTGCAGCAAACGGTTCGAAAGCATTCGCATTTGATCTCGGTCTGGTGGAAAACCGGCGGCCAGACGTACAAAGCCGATTCCGCGCCGGCCGGGCTTAAACGCAGCGCGGCGCCCTATTTGCGCAAAGCCAATGCCGCCTTGGCCCGCGGGAAAAGCTACCAGTCGCCGGCTTTTACAAGCGGCGGGGAAAGCAATTTCGTCGTGGCCATCCCGGGGGCAAAACGCGGCGAAGGCGTCGCGGCGCTCGTTCATTCCGATATCGTTCAGGAAGTCGAGCGGCATCAGAAGAAAAATTTGCGCGTCGTTCCTTATCCCGCGGAAGGAAGATACCGCCTGGAATCGGTCATCCCCAACTCGAACCGGGATACGACCGTGCGCAGCGGAGAGGACAACGGCAACGCCAGCCATTATGCGGTTGACGAGCTGGTCGTGAAGTTTAGGCAGCCGCTGACCGGAAAACAGCTTCTTCAGCTGCGGAAGCAGCTGCAAATCACGGTGGTCCGGCACCGCGGCACGACCTACCTCTTCCGGTCCGGCAAATACGACATGGCGCAATTAAAAGCGTTTTTTTCCAAATGGAATCCGGTCTATATGGAGCCGCACTACTTGTATCTGACTAACGAAGCGTCCGGGATCGACGGTTTCGGCGATAACGGCGATACCCCCGCCATCGTCCCCAACGATACGCTCTACGGCCGATACCAGTGGAACTTGCCGGAAATCGCGACGGAAAAAGGCTGGAACGTAACGCGGGGCAAAAACGAGATTATCGTCGCGGTCGTGGACACCGGCGTTCAGCTCGATCATCCCGATCTTCAGGGACGGCTTGTCCCCGGGACGAATATCGTCGATCCGTCCAAGCCGCCGGAGGACGATGTCGGTCACGGAACCCATGTCGCCGGCATTATCGCCGCGCAGGTCAACAACAACGAAGGCGTCGCCGGCATGACCTGGTACACGAAAATCATGCCCGTCAAAGTGCTGGACAGCACCGGAGCGGGAACGACGTATTCGGTCGCGGAAGGCATCATATGGGCGACGGACCACGGTGCGAACATCATCAATATGAGCCTGGGCAATTACGCCGATGCCCAGTTTCTCCACGATGCCGTCAAATACGCTCACGACCGGGGCGTCGCGCTCGTTGCGGCCAGCGGCAACGACAACACCGACCGTCCCGGCTATCCCGCCGCTTACCCGGAAGTGATCGCCGTCTCGGCGACCGATCCGGACGAGACCCGAGCCGAATATTCCAATTTCGGCGACTACATCGACGTGGCCGCTCCGGGCAGTTCCATCGCCAGCACGTATCCGGGAAGCCGGTACGCCGCGCTCTCCGGGACGTCGATGGCGTCTCCGCACGTCGCCGGGCTTCTGTCGCTGGTCAAAGCCGCCAACCCGAATTTGACCAACGACCAGATGGCGGACGTCATCCGCAAGACTGCCCGGGATTTTGGCGCCGCGGGCAAGGACGCCGACTACGGGTACGGGCAGATCGACGTCGATGCGGCAGTCAAGGCGGCCAGCGCCGGCGCTTCGGGCGGCGGTACCGGCTCTGCCGGGGTCCGGGCGGACCTCAGCGGCAGAGAAGGACTTGGCTCGCTGCAGTTGTTCCCCGAACGGGTTCGCCGGGAAGTGCGGCGGATTTTGGACAAAAGCCCTTGAATCTGCGAATTCCCGCATCCTCCGGGTCCGCGAACGTTTCGCGGATTTGGGGGATGTTTGTTTGTTCGCATTTTCTCATGCTTTTTTATGGATTTTCGTTTAAAATGAAAGATTGAGAGATATCGAGTCATTTCTAAATACGGAATAGAAAGGAAGAATAGATTGGACAAGCCGCAACGGAAAGCCTTGAACAAAAAACTGCGCCAGCAGCAGCAACAGCAAAAACAACGCAGAATGAGGATTCTGATTTGGGCTACGGCCATTTTGTTCGCCGCAATCGTCGCCGTCGCGTTTATCTTGAAGCCCGAACCGAAACCGATCGCGATCGATTACGGCAAAGTGCCGACGGTCGGCCCGGAAAATGCCCCGGTCAAAATCGTCGAGTTCGGCGATTTCAAATGCCCGGCATGCAGAATTTTTAGCCAAAACATTTATCCTCAACTGAAAGCGGATTTTATCGATACGGGCAAAGCTTCGTTTTCGTACTTAAACTATACGATCATCAGTCCCGACGGAGATTCGGTCACGGCGGCCGTTGCCGCGCAGGCGGTTTATCACCAGAACAAAGACGCCTTCTGGACATATTATAAAACGCTGTTCGACCACCAGGGCGACGAACATACCGTATGGGCCACGCCGGATTATTTGGTGCAGCTCGCCAAGCAGGCGGACCTCGGCATCGATTACGACAAGCTGAGTCAGGACATTGTCAACAACACCTACAAGGACGAGGTTGACAAGCAAACCCGCCTCGCCAGGGACAACGGCTTCTACTCTACGCCTACGATTCTGATCAACGGCAAAAAGCTCGACGATAACGCAAGCCTGAATTACGGCAAACTGAAAGCGGAAATCGAAAAAGCGTTGAAAGCGCAAGAGAACGGCAAGTAAAGGTGGGGATTTGAACGTGTTGGCCCGGATACGCGCATACAGCCTGTACCTCGCCTGGGTCGTGTCGCTTGCGGCAACCGGAGGCAGCCTTTTTCTCAGCGAAGTGATGCATTTCATCCCCTGCAGCCTTTGCTGGTTTCAGCGGATATTCATGTATCCGCTCGTTCTTTTGCTGGGACGGGCCGCGCTTCGGGACGACCGCGGCATCGTCGGCTACGCCTTGCCGCTTTCCGTCATCGGGGGGCTCATCTCTCTCTACCATTACGGAAAGCAAAAGATTCCCGCGCTGGCCCAAGTGCTGCCTTGCACGAGCGGGGTGCCGTGCGACAAGGACTACCTGGACTGGTACGGCATCATCACGATCCCGCTGCTCGCGCTGATTGCCTTTGTGCTGATTACGATATTGCTGCTTCTCGGCAAAACATCCTCGAACGGCGCGGACGAAGCCGACTCGGAGGAAGCCGGCGCCGAGGAAGCGTAAGGCGCGCGGCCGCCCGTTCCATCACTCCATAAGGAAAAAACGGTCGTTGGGGACCGTTTTTTCCTTATGACGGCCCCATTATCGGAAGCTCCATTGGAGGGGGCCGCCCCCTCAACCGCCATGTAGTCCGCCTAGTACCCTACAGCCGCTGCGCCATTCCAGGCAACTTCGCCCACAACTGGGCAACGGTGCTTAACCGCCCCGACTCCTTACTTTTGGTAAACAACCGGATTCAAAGGGCTAGCGGCTAACCCGCCGGGCCGGCAACCGGGCAACCAGGCTTGCAAATCGTTGCGGCGCGCGTTGCTGTCCGGTTCGGCCACTTTGGCGCCGTCCGCATAATAGATGATCGTCATCACCTCGCGCATCGTGTCCGTCGGATTGCCCGGGGCGCTGTGAAGCGTCCAGCCGGCGTGGAAGGTGGCGTCTCCGGCCGCCATGGCGCCGTAGCTCACGATCGGAAACCCTTTGTCGTCGATGTATTGCCGCAGCGTCCGATGCGACTCGTCGGATATTTCCAGCTTGCTGATGTAGCCTTTGAGATGGGAACCCGAGGCGAACGTCATCGAACCGACTTCTTCCGAAACGGGGACAAGCGGCATCCACATCGTGATCGTTTTGTCCGTATCCAGCGGCCAGTAAATTTGGTCCTGATGCCAAGGGGTGTGCCCTCCGCCGGGTTCTTTGAAAAGAGCTTGATCGTGATAGATGCGCACGCAGTCAACGCCCATCAGGTCCGCCGCGATTTTCGCAAACCGCTTGGCGAACACGAACCGCTTGACCGCTTCGCTTTTTTGCCACAAGTTCGTGATTTGAATGAACGCTTTGCCGTACGTATCCCGTTTGTGCACCGGTTTATCGTGATAGTTTAGCGCTTGGACCCAGCGGCTGATTATGGGCTCATAAACCCCGATTTCATCGGGAGACGCTACCCCGCGCAGGAAGATATGGCCGTCCCGCTGATAGGCGCCGATTTGTTCGTTTGTCAGATTATACTCATCTTGCATTAGCTGCAGCCCATCGGCTTGCTCGAAAGGCTCCGCTTGCTTTTCTTGGCTCATGCGCGTTTTCTCCTTTTTTCTTTGATTCGGATTCGTACTTTATTTATGATTGTAGGAAGGATTTTCTATAAAATCGTTGTCTAACTCTCTTGAGTATTTGTCAAAAACAACTGACGTGGGGGAAAGGTGCGCATGAAACCGATCGTTCCGTATATTCGCGAATGCGATTTTGCCGTGCGCAAGCCGTGGATCATGCCGGAGCGCCGGCTTCTCGATTACTTGATCGTTTTCATTCAAGAAGGCCAATGCCGCTTCACGGTAGACGAGGTCGAATATCGCTTCCAAAGGGGAGAGTTTTGCTTCATTCAGCCGGGCAGCTTGAATCGGTTGGAAGGTCTGACGAATACGATCACGCCGTTCGCCCATATGGACATTTTTTATCATCCCGATCGGGAACAGAGCTTTCCCACCAGGGCGGGCCAGACGGACTTAACCCCTTACCTGCACCTGCTTCAGCCGAGGTTGAACGATGTGTTCGGCATCGACGTTCCGGTCAGGCTCCAACCCCGAAATCCGGCCAAATTCCGCGATACGTTCCTTCAAATGGTGGAATGCTGGCAGTACCGCGATCCGCTGATGCAGCTCAAGGCACAGCATGCGGCGACGGAATTGCTCGTTGCCATCTTGGAAGAGCACCGCACGGACATCCAGCAGCTTCGGCCTTCTGCACAATCGTTCCATTGGATTTCGTCGTATTTTTCGTTCCATCTGAGCGAGCCGTTGTCGGTCGAAGCGATGGCGAGGCGCGCGAACCTGTCGCCTTCGCGGTTCAGCGCGCTGTTCAAGCAGCGCTTCGGCATGGCTCCGTACCAATATTTGCTGGAGATGCGCGTCAGCCATGCGCGGGAGCTCCTCGAGACGACGGAGCTGTCGCAAGAGGAAATTGCGGCGTACTGCGGCTTCGCGGATATCCATCATTTTTCAAAAACGTTCAAGAAAAAAACGGGCAAGCCGCCCGGAGCCTTTCGCCGCCGCCCGGAAGCATAACGAGCCGTTCCCGGTCCACCGTCCGGGAACAGCTTCCTTTCCGGCGCAGCCTAAACCAAAAAGCCCGCAAAGCCCTAAGGCCTTGCGGGTTATGTACGACCGGAAAGTTTGCCATAAGCCGGGTTCTGTTCTTCCGGTGGTATAACGGACCGGCAGGTCCTCCCACGTGATGGAAGCGACAATCATCTTTCTAGGCCGTACGTTACCGCACGGCTCAAGCGACCAACCCGAACGCACCTCGGGCCAAGGCTGCGGCTTCGAGAGCCGCTGCGTTCCTCTTCGGTCTTGCTCCGGATGGGGTTTACCAGGAGCAAAGTCGCCAGTGCTCCTCGTGGTCTCTTACACCACGGTTCCACCCTTGCCTGTGCCGCAAAACGCGGCCATCGGCGGTCCGTTTCTGTGGCACTATCCTTCGGCTCGCGCCGACTGGACGTTATCCAGCATCCTGCCCTGTGGAGCCCGGACTTTCCTCTCGCGGCAGACGCCGCCAGCGATTGTCTGTCAAACTTTCCGGTCCATTAGCCTAGTATACCGCGAATCGGCTCAAGACACAACGGGAATCGCTGGATATGCGAACAACCGGCACGGATCCGGCGCAGGCGCCGGCCCGGCCGGTTGCCGGTTATTTCAGCCTGAACGGCTCCGTATTGACTTGCGAGGCGATCACCTCGGTGGCGTATCCCTTTTCCTCCAAGCGCTCGCGCAGCCACTGCGCCGTTTTCGGCTTCATGATTTTTTCGGCATTGTGTCCCGGATCGATCAGAGCCAGCCCCATCGCGGCAGCGTCGTGCGCGGTATGGTAGTCGATGTCGCCCGTGACGAACACGTCCGCGCCCGCAAATTTCGCGTGGCGAATGTACCGGGAGCCCGAGCCGCCGAGCACCGCCACCTTCCGGACCGTTTTCGAGCCGTCGCCGACCGCCCGAACGAACGGAACGTCAAAAGCCCGCTTGACCCGCTCCGCGAACGCGTCCAGACTTTCCGGCTCCGGCAGCGCGCCGACCCTTCCCAGCCCGAACGACCGGCCTTTCAAATCCATCGGGTAGATGTCGTAGGCCACTTCTTCGTACGGGTGCGCCTTCAGCATCGCCTGCACCGCCGCTTTCAGCGCGCTTTGGGGAACGACCGTCTCGATGCGCGTCTCCGCGACCGTTTCGAGCTTGCCCTGCTTCCCGATAAAGGGATCGGTTCCTTCCCTCGGCAGAAAGGTTCCCGTTCCCTCCACGTTAAAACTGCAGTGGCTGTAATTGCCGATCCACCCCGCGCCGGCGTTGAACAGGGCTTCCCTTACCGCTTCCCGGTGTTCGTTCGGCACAAAAACGGCCAGCTTGTACAGCTTGTCGGTATGCACTTCCTCCAGCACGCCGGTAACGTTCAGGCCGAGCGCTTCGGCCATCCAGTCGTTCATGCCTCCCTCGGCGGTGTCCAGGTTCGTGTGCGCCACATAAACGGCAATGTCCTTGCGGAGCAATTCGGCCGCCAGCGCGCCTTCCGGCGTATCCGTGCGGAGCGTCTTAAGCGGACGGTAGATCAGCGCATGATGGGCAATGATGAGCTCCGCGCCTGCCGCTGCCGCCTCTTCCACGACGGCGGGCGTCACGTCCAGCGCCACGAGCACGCGGCGGACCTCCTTCTGCAGCGTCCCGACCTGAAGGCCGATGCGGTCGTCCGGCACCGCATAATGTTTGGGCGCAAGCCTCTCCATAAACTGAATTATCGTTTCTCCGCGTGCAAACATGCGAGCACCTCCCGCAAAAGTTCCGTTTTCGCTTCCCATTCCCGCGCCTTCTCCGCCGTTTCCGGCGAATCGGACAGACGAAGCCGAGCCAAAATCTGTTCCCGCTTGCCGATTTCCTCGGTCCATTTCCGCCTGAACAGCTCGCCGCCTTCCCGCACCAGCAGCGGTCCCATCTCGTAAGCCAACGGCTCCGGCAGCTTCAGCCCTTCGTCCTGTCCCTTTCCCCGCGGCAATTGGATATCGTACAGCTCTCCGTTCCGTTCGTCGGCCTCTTTCTCATCGGGGGCCTTGACTGCGCGAAGCAGCGTGTAAATTTCCCCGCCTTCCTCCAGCAGCCGCTCCGCGTCCAGCACGTATCCGTGCTCCCGCAGCCAGCGGCGCACCTGATCCTCCGCCACGTGAGGCGACAAAATCAAGGTGCGAACCCCTTCCAGACGGTCGCCGGCCGATTCCAGAATGCGCACGATCAGACTGCCGCCCATTCCGGCGATGCAAACGGTATCCGCTTCTCCGGGCGAAAGGACGGACAAGCCATCCCCTTGGCGGACGGATACGATCTCTTCCAAGCGGGCGTCGGCCACCTGGCGTCTAGCGGCTTCCGCCGGCCCGGCATGCACGTCGCCCGCCACCGCATACGCGATTTTTCCGGAGGCAGCCAAATAGACCGGCAGCAGCGCGTGATCCGTCCCGATGTCGGCAAATCTGGCGCCTTCCGGCACCCAATCGGCCAGGGCGGCCAGCCGCGCGGAAAGCCGGATTCCCATTTCTTTCGCTCGTTCATTCAGCATAGATTACGCAACCCATTCCATCCAATGTTTTCTCCATTTGTACAAGCTGATGCCGGCAATCGCGATCTTGGCCAGCAATTGAAACGGAATCCACTGCGTGTCGATGCCGTATAACGCGGAGTACAGTTCCGGCATAAACCACAGCACGATCGCCGTCGCGAACAAAACCGTTCCCGCGGAGCGGATTTTTACGCTGACGAACCAGCTGAGCCAGACAAACAAAACGGCGGCCGGAAGCCAGAACAGCTGCACCTCGATCCCGTTCGGCTCGTTTATTTTATGCGCCAGCGTCCAGGCGTACAGAACGACGACGGCCATCCAGCCGCACCATTGCAACAATCCGAACCGCAGCGCGACGCCGACGCCGATCCAGGTCAGGGCGCACACGATAAGCAGCAGGACGGGGCCCGCTCCCTTCTCCCAGCCGTGAAGATGCAAAATCGCCATTCCCGAGACGAGCAGAAGCAGCATGCCCGTCCCGAGCAGGAGAAACGCGCGATGCGGAAGCCTGTCCCGCCACCGGGCGCCTCCGGCGACAAAGCCGGCCGTCGCTGCGGCCGCAAGTCCGATTTGCAATGCAAGGGGAAACGCGTTAAAATAAAGTACAACCAAGCAGATCAAGGCAAAAATGCCAAATCCAAGCAACCATTGCCTGCGGGACGCCTGCTCGATTTTGCGAACGGCCCGGCCAACCAGATTTTTCGGCCGGTCTTCCAAATCATCCAGATACAGATTTTGCAGAAAGTCGCAATATTGCTCCGGAAGCAGCTTGCTTCTCCGCCAGGATTCGATTTCGTTCACGATTAATTTTTTCTTATCCCCATCCGATACAGGCATGCCGATTCGCTCCTTTCCGATTGGAACAAAAAGACCTTCAACCGTCTCGGCAGAAGGTCTCCCAATCAGGCTAATACCTGTATCGGCTTATTCGAGGAAATCTTTTAGCCGTTTGCTGCGGCTCGGATGGCGCAGCTTGCGCAACGCCTTCGCCTCAATCTGGCGAATCCGTTCGCGGGTAACGCCGAACACCTTGCCCACTTCTTCCAGGGTGCGCGTACGCCCGTCGTCGAGGCCGAAGCGCAATCTCAGCACATTCTCTTCCCGTTCGGTCAGCGTATCGAGCACGTCTTCCAGCTGTTCCTTCAGCAGTTCGTAGGCGGCGGCGTCAGCCGGGGCCAGCGCTTCCTGGTCTTCGATGAAGTCGCCGAGATGGGAATCGTCTTCTTCCCCGATCGGCGTTTCCAGCGATACCGGCTCTTGCGCGATTTTCATGATTTCGCGGACTTTATCCACGCTCAAATCCATTTGCTCGGCAATTTCTTCCGGCGTCGGCTCGCGCCCAAGCTCCTGGAGCAGTTGACGGGACACCCGAATCAGCTTGTTGATCGTTTCGACCATATGCACCGGTATCCGGATCGTGCGGGCTTGGTCGGCGATAGCGCGGGTAATGGCTTGACGGATCCACCATGTTGCATACGTGCTGAACTTGTAGCCTTTCGTATGGTCGAATTTCTCGACCGCCTTCAGAAGGCCCATATTGCCTTCCTGAATCAAATCGAGAAAGAGCATGCCTCGTCCGACATAACGCTTGGCGATGCTGACAACAAGACGAAGGTTCGCTTCGGCCAGTCTCTTTTTCGCCTCTTCCCCGTCCTGTCCGCCGCTTTCGATTTTTTTGGCAAGTTCGACTTCGTCGTCCGCTCCGAGCAGCGGAACTCGTCCGATTTCCTTCAAATACATGCGGACCGGGTCGTTGATTTTGATTCCGGGAGGCAGAGACAGATCGTCATCGAAATTGAAATCGTCGTTTCCGTCTTCATCGCCGTTTCTGCCAAGCTCGTCGTGATCGTTGGCCACCTCGATGCCAAGGTCCGCCAGCTGCTCGAAAAACTCGTCGATTTGATCGGGATCCTGATCGAATGGAGACAGCTTCTCCATGATCTCTTTATAGGTCAGAGAGCCTTTCTTTTTGCCCTGCTCAAGCAATTGCGCCTTGACCTGTTCCAATGTCGCTTCCGTTTCCAACCCGGTGTGTTGATCGTTCGCCATTACCGACTCCCTCCTCCCCGGATCATCCGCATCAAGCATCCTTGCGCTGTTTCTCCAGGGCGATAATCTCTGTTCCAATTTGTACGGCAAGCATGATGTCTCCGGCCCGCTCCGCGCGAAGCATCTCCTCTTTTTTTCTCTCGATTTCGCGGGTTAGCGCGGCCTGACCGATCGTGCGAATGCAATCCTCCATAACCTTCTCGTCAAAAGGGATATCCTCCATCGCGAGGGCGCTGGCCACCCGCTCGAGTCGTTCATCCTGCAAAAAAGCGGTAAACCGGCTGACATCGGGATCGTTGCCTTGCGCGTAATAAGCGTATAAATAAGCAGCAATGGCTGCATGATCCTCTATATGAAAGCCGTCTCCTATCCGATCCCGGACGGCAAATGCCGTTTCCGCGTCCTGCATCATCCAGGAGATCAGCTGGCGTTCCGCCTGCACATAGGCGGGAGCAAGCGACGGATGGCGGGATGAAGTTCGCTTTTCATTCCATACATTATTCCACGTTCCGCCAGGAATATCCCCAGTTGTTCCCAATTTTTCCTGACGGCGGATGTCGGCGACCTCCTGCTTCAGGGTATCAAGCGAAACGTCGAACTCCTGAGCCAGCTCTTTCAGGATCAACTCCCGTTCCGTCGGAGACGGTTGCCTTGCGACGAGGCGGGCCGCATCGCGCAAGTACCGAATCTTCCCATCTTCTTCTAGGAGTATATGGGATTTCCTTAAATAGATGAGTTGAAATTTGATGGCCGAAACCGCGCCTTCGACGATTTCCCGGACAAAAGCTTCCGGACCGTTTTGCGTTATGAATTCGTCGGGGTCCGTCTTCGCCGGCAGAAGCCCGACCCTTACCCGAAGCCCGACGGCTTCAAGCAAGGGGATGCTTTTGTGGGCGGCGGCTTGTCCGGCGTCGTCGCCGTCGTAGCAGACAATCGCCTCGTCCGCGAACCGCCTGAGCAGCGCCGCATGTTCGGCCGTGAGCGCCGTGCCCATCGTGGCGACGCCGTTGGTCACTCCCGCGTGCCAAGCTTTAATGCAGTCGACATACCCCTCGAACAGCACGACCTGCCTCGTCTTGCGGATCGCGCTTCGGGCATCGTGCAGCCTGTACAGCGTTCGGCTCTTGTTGAAAAGCGGGGTCTCGGGGGAATTCAAATATTTGGGCTGCCCGCTTGTCATCAGCCTTCCCGCAAAAGCGGCGATTCGTCCGTCGGGGCCGCGGATCGGGAACATGATCCGGTCCCGAAACCGGTCTACGTAGCCTTCTCCTTCCTGCCGTCTGGACAGAAGGCCTCCGCGCTCCATATCCGCAAGCGAAAAACCTTTCCTCTCCAGCGCCTTAGCCAGCGTATCCCACTTGGCAGGCGCATAGCCGATGCCGAATTCTTCGATCAGCTTGTCGTGAATGCCGCGGGAGCGCAAATACTCCATCGCCGGCTTGCCCGCTTGCGTGTTGCGAAGCACGTAACGGTACAGCTTGGCGGCGTATTCGTGGGCCTCGTGCAGCACGTCTTTCTCCCGCTGGCGCGGGGACGGCTCTCCTTGAGGCCGGGCCCAGGTTACCGGCAAGCCCGCCTCCTCGGCCATACGCTTCACCGCTTCGGGAAAGGTCTCGTTTTCCATCTCCATCACGAACTTGATGACGTTGCCGCTCTTGCCGCAGCCGTAGCAATGGAAAATCTGCTTCTCCGGCGTTACGGTAAACGACGGCGTCTTCTCGGAGTGGAACGGACAAAGCCCGACCAAATACTTTCCTCGTTTGGACAAATGAACGTAACGACCGACCGTCTCCCCGATCTCGTAACGCTTAAGAACCTCGTCAATCGTCTGCTGCGGAATCAAGCCGCTGTTCATCGTGCGTCCACCTTCTTCAGCGCGAACCGGCGGCGGATGCGGACAAACGAAAGAACGTCCCGAGACGCCCCAAAGAGACTTGTCCTTCTCCGCAAGCCGGAACGCCGACAACGAAAGTTCCTTCGGAACCTTCCGGCCGATCTATGTGTGTATTATTCGCTAGCGATCCCGGTTCTCCTGCATTTCTAGCAGCAACTGTGTCAGCTTTTGTTGAAATCTGACTCGGTCTTCGCTTGAAAAAGCCTTGGGTCCCTTGGTGCGCAAGCCTCCTCGTCGCAATCTGGCCGATTCGTGCCGCTGCGCCAGCAGCCCATCGATATCGGCTTCCGTAATCCGGTGTCCCCGCGGCGTCAATACGGCGGAACCCCGCGCCAGGCCGATCGCGGCAAGACCGTAATCGCCCGTCACCAGAACATCCCTGGATGTCAGCACGTTGGCGATATAAAGGTCGGCCGACTGCGGGCCGGCGTCCACCGTCACGACTTCCACCTGCGGTTCGCGCGCCAGCGCGTGGGCATTGGAGGATACCATGAGTGCCGTCGCCCCGCAGCTGCGCACCGTTCGACCGATTTCCGTCTTGACGGGACAAGCGTCTCCGTCCACCACAACCCGATTCCGATACGGGAGCATCCGACATCACCGCGTATTCCACCAAAGTTTGCCGTATTATTATATACGTCAAAGCGGACCAAAATCCTGCCTTTGACTCATTAAATTTTAAAATAATAAACCTTGCGGACGAAGATGTCAATACTTTATGCCATTTCTGTATCGATGGTTTGAGAAGGCTTGCATCCGCCCGACAAACGTCAGGCAACCCGCTTGTCGAAAAAGCCGGCTGCCTGACGTTTACGCGTAATTGAAATGTTCCAGGATCAGGCTCGCCGTCTCCTCCACGGCTTTGTTCGAAACGTCGATGACAACGCAGCCGATCTGTTTCATGATCCGATGGGCATATTCCAGCTCCTGCTCGATGCGCTCCATCGTCGCGTAGGAAGCCGTATCCGGAAGGCCGAGCGCCTTGAGCCGCTCCTTGCGGATGGCGTTCAGGGCGTCGGTGCGGATGGTCAGTCCGATCACCTTGCGCGGATCGACTTGAAACAGTTCCTTAGGCGGCGCCAGTTCGGGAACGAGCGGCACGTTGGCCACCTTGAACGTCTTGTGGGCGAGCACCATCGACAACGGCGTCTTGGACGTGCGGGAAACGCCGGTGAGCACGATATCGGCCTTGCAGATGCCCGTTACGTCCCGCGCGTCGTCGTAGCGGACCGCAAACTCGACCGCCTCGACCTTGCGGAAATATCCCGCGTCGAGCACGTGGTTGAGACCGGGCTCGTGCCGCGAAGGCCTGCCGAACCGCCGCTCCATCTGCTCGATCAGCGGCCCGAGCAGATCCACCGCGGGAATGCCCCGGGCGGCGGCTTGCTTCGCCATGCGCTCCCTGAGCTCCGGAATGACAAGCGTATAAAGCACGATCCCGTCGGAGGCGGCCATGTCCAGCACCGAATCGATCGCTTCGACCGTCTGGATGAAGCCGATCCGGCGAATGTGGACCTGCAGCGGATGAAACTGCGCCGCCGCCGCCCGAACCGCTTGCTCGCCGGTGTCCCCGGCGGAATCGGAAGCGACGTACACGGTTACGCTGTCGCGCGCCATTACGATCCCTCCCCGGCCCTTCGAATTAGCCGGCCAATTTGGAAAAATCGGCAAACGAGCGGATGTCGTCCGCGATGGTGGCCAGCAGCGACAGGCGGTTGCGGCGGACCGCTTCGTCCTGGGCCATGACCATCACCGATTCGAAGAAATCGCCGACCGGCTCCGCGAGCAACGCGAGCGCCTCGAGCGCGGCGGCAAGCTCTCCGCCGAGAACCGCCTTCTCATACTGCCCGTGCGCTTTCTGCCACGCCTCGTAAAGCTTGCCTTCGGCCGGCTCCGCGAACAGCCGCGCGTCCACCTGGCGGGATTCGTCCGCTTTCGCCGCCAGATTGCACACCCGGTTAAACGCCTCCACGGCGGGGCGGAACGCTTCCTTGCGGTCCCCGTCGCCCACCGCCGCCTGCAGCGCCTGAGCCCGCAAGACGGTGCGGCGAACGTCGTCGCAACCTGCTTCGAGCACCGCGTCGACCACGTCGTAGCGGATGTGCTGTTCCGCAAGCACGTTTTTGACGCGAAGCGCGAAGAATTCGTTCAGGTCCTTCAAAATATCCATCGCATCCCGCTTGAGGCCCCGGGCTTCATGGACATCGAGGGCGATCCGGAACAGCTCCGGCAGCGTCAGCTCCAGCCCGTGCGCGAGCAGCGTCGATACGATGCCCGCCGCCTGGCGGCGCAGCGCATACGGGTCCTGCGAGCCGGTCGGTACGATGCCGATCGAGAAGCAGCCGACGATCGTGTCGATCTTGTCGGCGATCCCGACGATCGCGCCTACCGGCGAAGCCGGCGGCGTGTCGCCCGCATTGCGCGGCGAGTAGTGCTCGTTGATCGCCCGCGCCACTTCGGCCCGCTCTCCGGCCTTCAGGGCGTAATCCTCGCCCATGATGCCCTGAAGTTCCGGAAACTCGTATACCATCTGGGTCACGAGGTCGAACTTGCAAATGTCGGCCGTCCGGCTGACGTCCGCCCGCACCTGCTCGTCCGCGCGAAGCTGCTGCGCGAGACGGTCGGAGATGGCGCGGACGCGGCGCACTTTGTCCGCGACGGTGCCGAGCTCCTCGTGGTAGACGATGTTCTCCAGCTTGGCGAGGAACTCGGGAATTTGCACCTTCTGGTCCTCTTCGTAGAAGAATTTCGCATCCGAAAGCCGGGCGCGCAGCACCTTTTCATTGCCTTTCGCCACCGTTTCCAGGGAAACGTCGTCGCCGTTGCGCACCGTGACGAAGTGGGGCTTCAGCTTGCCGTCTGCTCCCAGCACCGGGAAGTAGCGCTGATGCTCGCGCATCGACGTGATCAGCACTTCCTGCGGAATGTTCAGGAACGACGGATCGAACGAACCGTACAGCACCTGCGGCTTCTCGACCAGGAACAGCACTTCCTCCAGCAGGTCCTCCTTGACGGCGATCCGCCACCCCTTCGCTTCCGCCAGCTTCCGGATGCCGTCCTCGATCAGCCGCTGCCGCTCGTCGATATCGGCAATGACATGCTGCTCCCGCAGCTTCTCCAGATATTGCTTCGGCTCCTCGATGACCGCATCCGCGCCGAGGAAGCGATGGCCCCGCGTCACATTGCCGCTTCGGACGCCCGCAATCTCAAACGGAACGACCTCCGTGCCGTACAGAGCGACAAGCCAGCGGATCGGGCGGACAAACCGCAATTCGTGCGCTCCCCAGCGCATGTTTTTCGGAAAGGTCAAAGACGTGATCAACTGCGTCAGCGCTTCGGGCAGCAGTCCCGCCGTCTCCAGGCCGGCGCTCGACTTATTGGCAAATACGTACTCGACGCCGCCGAGTTCCTTGAAAAACAGCTTCTCCGGCTCCACCCCCTGGCTGCGGGCGAAGCCGAGCGCCGCCTTCGTCCAGGCGCCGCTGTCGTCGAGCGCGATTTTGCGGGCCGGGCCCTTCACTTCCTCGCTGACGTCCGCCTGCTTTTCGGCAAGGCCCTCGACCAGCACCGCGAGCCGGCGGGGCGTCGCGAACGCGCGCACGGCGCCGTACTCCAGCCTGCTGCCCTCCAGCCATTTCTCCGTCTTTTCCTTGAGCTGGTCGATCGCTCCCCGCACGAAGCGCGCGGGCACCTCTTCCAGCCCGATTTCCAGCAGCAGATCCTTAGCCATGGGCCTCCACTCCTTTCTTCAGCAGCGGGAAGCCGAGCCGCTCGCGCTCCTTGAGGAACGTCGCGGCGACTTGGCGAGCCAGGTTGCGGACGCGCGCAATGTAGCCCGTACGTTCCGTCACGCTGATCGCTCCCCGCGCATCCAGCAGGTTAAAGGTATGCGAACATTTGAGCACGTAATCGTACGCGGGGAAAACGAGATTTTCGGCCATGGCGCGGTTCGCCTCCGCCTCGTAGGTCGAAAACAGCTGGAACAGCATCGCCACATCCGACACTTCGAACGTATATTTGGAATGCTCGTATTCCGGATGCTTGAACACGTCCCCGTAAGTGACGCCGTCCACCCATTCCAGATCGAACACGTTCTCCTTGTCCTGAATGTACGAAGCAAGCCGCTCCATCCCGTACGTAATTTCCACCGATACCGGATGGCAATCGATGCCCCCGACTTGCTGGAAGTAGGTGAACTGGGTCACTTCCATGCCGTCCAGCCATACTTCCCAGCCCAATCCCCAGGCGGCGAGGGTCGGCGCTTCCCAGTTGTCCTCGACGAACCGGATATCGTGGTGGCGGGGATCGATGCCAAGCCGGCTGAGACTTTCCAAATACAGCTCCTGGATGTTGTCCGGCGACGGCTTCATGATGACCTGGAACTGATGGTGCTGGTACAGCCGGTTCGGGTTCTCGCCGTATCGGCCGTCCACGGGCCTGCGCGAAGGCTCGACGTAGGCGACGTTCCACGGCTCCGGGCCGATCGCGCGCAGGAACGTCATCGGATTCATCGTGCCCGCGCCTTTCTCCACGTCGTACGGCTGCACGACGATGCAGTTCTGTTCGGCCCAGAACTGCTGCAGCGTCAGCGTCATTTGCTGGAAGTTCATGTTCTCGCTCCTTTTATCGCAGTCGTGTCGGAGTGCGGCGGAATGGGGAGGCCTGGCACGTCAAAAAGCCCCCGTCCCACGCCTGCCTCCGCAGACGTAGGGACGGGAGCGTTAGTCCCGCGGTTCCACCCTACTTGACTTCCGAACGAAAGCCGTCCATGTTTGAACAGTCCGTTCGCAAGCCCGCTCTTTTCCCGTTGGATGCCTCTCCGGAGCGCCATGTTCGCCGATTCGTCGCGCCGGGCTTCCACCATTCCCGGCTCGCTGACAGGTTGCGACGGCAACCGGTTACTTTCTCCTTCTTCGAGACCGATTCCAATGATCATCTATTTTACACAACCTGTTAGGGGTTTGTCAAATGGTTTGGACCGTTCGTTTTGCGGTCTTTCGGATAGATCGGCCTATTCTTTTGTCCGTTCGGTCGGCTCGATGCTATCCGCGCTTTTCCGTTCCGCGTCCGCTTCCGGCAGCTCGCCGCTTAGCCGTTCCCACTGGTCGAGGAAATGGCGGGATTTGAGCTTGACCCCAAGATGGTGGTCCATCCACAGCCGCATCGCCTGGGCCAACCGCCTTTTGGTCGATTCCTTCACGTCCGTATTGCCCAACCGGCGCAAATCGAGCGCCGCAAACAGCCTGAGCAGCTTCCAGGCGCCGCCCTCCAGCGGCACGGCGTCCGGATCGCGGCCGGAGCAGCGAAGGCACAGCACCCCGCCGGCGGCAGCGCTTAACCGGAACGGCCCTTCCGGGTTGCCGCAGTTCGCGCACGCGTCCAGCAGGGGCGCGTAGCCGGCGGCCTGAACGATCTTCATCTCGAACGCCCGGATGACGATCTGCGCGTCCTTGCCTTGCGCCAAGGCTTCCAGGCAGGCTTTCAGCTGATGAAACAAATAGCTTCCCGCATCCTCTTCCCCGACGGCCCGGTCGCACAGCTCGGCCGCATAGGCCGCATACGCGGCCAGAGTCAAATCCTCGCGCAGCTCCCGGAACGACTCGATGATCTCTCCGCTGCTCAAGGTGCCGAGCCCGCCGGATTTGAAAAACGAAAAATCGCCGTATGTAAAAGGTTGGGCCAGAGACGCGAACCGGCTTTTCGGCTTTTTGGCTCCGCGCACGACAACCCCCTGCTTGCCGTGCGTCGGGGTGAACAGGGTGACGATCTTATTGCCCTCCCCATAATCCGTCCCGCGAATGACGATGCCCTCCACCCGGTACATCATCGGGCCTCTCCTCCTCTCCCAAACGTCGGCTCTCCCATACGCCAAGCGGCTTCCCGCGCCGTGACGCAAGAAGCCGCTCGCTTTGCCCGCCGCTTGCTACGCTTGCCCAAGCGGCGGCTCTCCGAGGACGGATTCGCCGTCCTCCCGGTCTGGCGCCGGCTCCGCCGGATCGCGCCTTCCGAGCTTGTCCATCTCTTTATACAGCAAGTAGGCCTCGACATCGCCGGTCTGCGTAAACACGTGCCACGTGAAATTCCGCACAGCGCACTCATCCTCTCCCGATGGAAATGGCTTGCCCGTTTTTCCACCGTTAGGATGCCACGGCGCCGCCGGAGGTATGCCTGTCAACTTTTGCTTCGCAGCGGTTTAATCTTCGCGGAATCCGAGCGTATGGAGCACCGATTCCCGGTTGCGCCAGTCTTCCTTCACTTTCACCCACAGCTCCAGGAAAATTTTCGAGCCGAGCAGCCGCTCGATGTCGAGCCGCGCCAGCTTGCCGACTTCTTTCAGCATCGAGCCGTTTTTGCCGATGACGATGCCTTTTTGCGACTGCCGCTCCACGTAGATGACGGCGCCGATATGGACGACGCCGTTCTCTTCCGTGCGCATGCTTTCGATCTCGACGGCGATCGAATGCGGGATTTCGTCGCGGGTCAGCAGCAGGATTTTTTCGCGGATGAGCTCGGCGCACACGAATTGCTCCGGATGGTCCGTCACCTGATCGGCCGGGTAATACATCGGGCCTTCCGGCAAATAGCGGGACAGCTGCTCCAGCAGCGTGTTCACGTTGTTGCCGTGCAGCGCCGACACCGGAACGATTTCCGCAAAGCGGTACAGAGCCGAGTATTGGTCGATGACCGGAAGCAGGTCCTCCGGGTGAACCTTGTCGATCTTGTTCAGCACCAAAAAGACGGGCGTGTCCACCTTTTTGAGCCGCTCGATAATGAACCGGTCTCCGCCGCCAAGCGCTTCGCTGACATCGGTCAGAAACAGAATGGCGTCCACTTCGCTGAGCGCGCTTTCCGCGGATTTCATCATGTAGTCGCCCAGCTTGGATTTCGGTTTATGGATGCCCGGCGTGTCCAGAAACACAATCTGCATCTCGTCCGTCGTATAGACGCCGTGAATTTTGTTCCTAGTCGTTTGCGGTTTGTCCGACATGATGGCGATCTTTTGGCCGATCACCTGGTTCAGCAAGGTGGACTTGCCGACGTTCGGCCTGCCGACGATAGCGACAAAGCCGGACTTGAAGCCTTTCTTCATCCTGATTCCTTCTTTCCTTCCGTATCGCTTAAGGAAAAGGCGCCGGGCAGCAGGTCGGCCACCGTGGCCAGACGAATAGCCCCGCTCAGATTGCCCATGATCACCGGCATATCCGGCGCGCACAGCTCCGCCATGACCTGCCGGCATACCCCGCACGGGGCGATCGGACCGGACGTGTCGCCGATGACGGCGATCGCCGCAAACGATCTTGGCGCGCAGCCGTCGGCAATGGCCCTAAACAGCGCGGTCCGTTCGGCGCAATTCGTCGGCCCGTATGCCGCGTTTTCCACGTTGCAGCCGCAATGCACGCGTCCGCCGGCGTCCAGAAGCGCCGCGCCGACCTGAAAACGGGAATACGGCGCATAGGCTTTGAGCCTCGCTTGCGAAGCCGCTTCAAGCAGCTTTTCCGCCGTCCAGCCCTTCCATTCCATCCTGAGCGCCCTCCTAACTTTAGCTTTTATATCTTACTAACCGTTTATCGGGATCATGCGGCCGCCGCCGGCACGCAACCAGCCCCCTCTACGGCCATCAGCCGCCGAACAGAGCCCGCCATAACGGCGGCCCCAGCACGATGAGCCCCACCGCGGCGGCAAACAGCGAGGCGACCAAGGTTGCGCCCGATGCCGTATCCTTGGCCGCTTTTGCCAGCTCGTTGCGCTCCTGAGACACCAAATCGACCGCCCGCTCGATAGCCGTATTGAACAGTTCCGCCGTCCAGACGGCGGCCACTGCGGCCAGCAGCCAAAGCCAGTCGCCGGCCGGCAGCCTGAGCAGCGCGGCCAGCGCAAACACGACGGCGCCCGCGGCGACGTGAAAGCGCATATGCGGTTCGCTTCTGAACGCGTATGCGATCCCGGAGACCGCGTTGCGGAAGGAGGACAGCTCCGACTGCTTCCGGCTCACCGGGCGAGCCCCGCTTCCGCCAAAACCGCTTCCTGCTTGGCGAACATCTCTTTCTCCTCCGCATCGCTGCCGTGATCATAGCCGAGCAGATGAAGAAAACCGTGCACGAACAAGAAGCCAAGCTCCCGCTCCACGCTGTGCCCGTATTCCTCGGCCTGCGCGTACATGCGGGGAACGGAGATGACGATATCCCCGAGCGGCTCCTCGAACGGATCGTACGCTTCCGTCTCTCCGTCCTCTTCTTCCTCTTCGCCCGCTTCCCCGCCGGCGGCGTCCGCGTCGGCATCCACGGTTTCGTATTCATCGGCGTATCGGATAACCGGCTCCTCCCCGGCCTCCCGCATCGGAAAGGACAGCACGTCGGTCGGCTTGTCCAGCCCGCGGAATTCCCGGTTCAGCTTCCGGATGCCTTCGTCGTCGGTCAAGGTCAGCGTGACGACGCCCTCTTCGACGCCTTCCATTTTGCCGGCGATGCCGAGCAGACGCTCCAGAAGGCCGCGCCAGCTTTCCTCGAAAGGCGCCCCTTCCTCCCGCTCGTCCAACCATTCCAGTCTCAGTGTCATTCTCGTTGCTCCTTTGCTTCCTTGCGGTTTTTCCATTCTTTGTCGTCGGGATACTCGATCCGCGAATGAAACATGCCGATTACCGTCTCTTTGAGCGTTTCGGCTATTTTGTCCATTTCCTTCAGCGTCAGATCGCATTCGTTGAATTGGTCGTCGTCAAGCCGGTCCTTAATGATTTTCCGGATAATGCTCTCCACCTGTTCGACCGTCGGATGGCTGAGGGAACGGACGGCAGCCTCGACGCTGTCCGCGATGCCGACGATCGCCGCTTCTTTCGTCTGCGCTTTCGGTCCGGGATACCGGAAATCGTCCTCCGTCCACGGGCATTCCGTTCCCTGCTCTTCCGCGCGCTTGACCGCCTTGTAGTAGAAAAATTTCAGGAAGCTCGTCCCGTGATGCTGCTCCGCAATGTCCCGGATCGGCTTGGGAAGCTTGTATTGCTTCAGCATTTCGGCCCCGTCGCGGGCATGGGCGATAATGATGGAGGCGCTCACCTTCGGATCGAGCTTGTCGTGCGGATTGACGCCTCCGTTTTGGTTTTCGATAAAATAGGACGGCCGCTTGGTTTTGCCGACATCGTGATAGAACGAGCCGACGCGGCACAGCAGGCCGTTCGCGCCGACCGCCTCGGCGGCCGCCTCCGACAGGTTGCCGACCATGAGGCTGTGATGGTAAGTGCCCGGCGTCTCCGTCAGCAGCTTGCGCAGCAGCGGATGGTTCGGGTTGGAGAGCTCGACCAGCTTCAAGGCGGACAAAATGCCGAACGTCATCTCAAAGAACGGCATCAGCCCGATGACCAGCACGGCGGTCAGCAGGCCGCTGGCGAACATGAACCCGACGGACTGGATGAGCAGCATCCGGTCCGGATTCGATTCGACGAGCGTCAGCGCGACGACCGCAACCGATCCGAACAGGCTGACCATAATGCCGGCCTTCAGGATGGACGACCGCTGGCTCGCCCGATGAATGGCCAGCACCGAAGTGAACGAAACGACCGCCGCCACGAAGCCGTACCGGAAATCGAACACCGACCCGTTGCCGACGTTCATGATGATGCTGGAAAGCACCGTGAACAGCAAGGCGCTGACCAGGCCCAGATGCATGTCGAGCAGCAGCGTGACCAGCATCGTCCCGACGGCGACGGGCGCCAGATAGCCGATATACGGCCATTCCTCGCTGCGCGCCATGGCGACCAGGTGCATCAGCAGGATGTTCAGCGCGAAAATCAGCAGCAGCATGAGCCCGTGCGCGTTGTTCCGCTTGAGAGAGGGCGCCGACGGCGAGGCGGAGGCCGCCGTCATTTCCACGTATCCGTAAATGGACAGCACGAACAGCAGCGAAAGCAGCAGAACGCCAAGCTGCGGCCAATAGGTGCGCTGCTCCTTCAGCAGCCCCATGCTGTCGAGCCGCTCGTACAAATCTTTGGTAATCACTTGCCCCGCCTTCACGATGACGTCGCCCTGCTTGATGACGACCTGCGGCGTGTTTTGCCGGGCTTCCGCCTTGGCGGTTTCGGTCGCTTCCTGGTCGTAGAAGCGGTTGGCGGTAATGACGAACCGCGCCAATTCCTGCAGCGTCTCCCGCTGCGTGCGCTGCTCCAGCGTGCTCGTGTTGATCAGCTCGGCCACCTTGGACCGGGCGGTTTCCGCATCCCGCAGCGATTCGGACGTCAGCTTGCGGACGATGTCGCGCCCGACCGTGCGCATCTCCGCCACCTGCTCGGACGTGAGCCGCGGCAGTTTGTAGAAGGTCTCCTCCGGAATGGAATACTTTTGAATCTCGACAACCCGCTTCATTTCCTCAAGCAGGCTTGCCGAATAGGTGGAGGAACCCTCGTTGGCTCTAATGAACTGCTCGATGAACTGGTCGAGCCTGCCCGGAATTTCCGACCGGTAAATTTCGACCTTGTTCTCCGTCGTCACCTGGTCGTCCTGGTTCAACTGATCGATCCGCAGCAGGATTTCGTCCAGCAGCGTCTCGTTGTGCAGCGCCACGGTGGAGTAGACGGAGCCGACCTTCTCGGCCGCCTCTTCCTGCGCCATGAGCGTGGCGTATTGGTCGATCTCCTGGTAAGGCGCCTTGATGTCGTGCTCGCTTTTCGCTCCGAGCGTAATATCGTACGTTTCCGGCACCAGGCGCGACGACAAACTGAAATAAAAAAGCAGCACAAATAGGAGCAGCAGCAAGGTGCGCACCGCTCCGCTCGTTTTCCAACCCGACGTATAGAAGGACGACGATTTGCCCGCCGGGCCGCTTCGTTTCCGGTTCATCCGGCGCTCCCTCCTTTACGGCGCTTATTGCTGCTGTTCCTTGTCCCGGTTGTAAGCGGCGATGATTTTTTGCACGAGCGCATGCCGGACGACGTCCTGTTCGGAGAAAAAGACCATGGCGATTTCCTCGATATCCCCCAAAATGCGCTGCGCTTCGACGAGACCGGATTTTTTGCCTTTGGGCAAATCGATCTGCGTCACATCGCCGGTGATGACCATGCGGGAACCGAAGCCGAGCCGGGTCAGGAACATCTTCATCTGCTCCGGCGTCGTGTTCTGGGCTTCGTCAAGGATGACGAACGAATCGTCAAGCGTCCGGCCGCGCATGTAGGCGAGCGGGGCGATCTCGATCAGTCCGCGCTCGAGCGCCTTGGCTACGCCTTCGGGGCCGAGCACGTCGTTGAGGGCGTCATAAAGCGGCCGCAAATACGGATCGACCTTCTCCTGCAGGTCGCCGGGCAGAAAGCCGAGATTTTCGCCCGCTTCGACGGCCGGACGGGTAAGCACAATCCGCTTGATCCGCCCTTCCTTGAGCGCCGCCACCGCCGAAACGACCGCCAGATACGTTTTGCCCGTGCCGGCGGGACCGATGCCGAACACGATGTCCTTTTTGCGGATCATGGTGATGTAATGCCGCTGGCCAAGCGTCTTGGGCGCGATCGGCTTGCCGCGGAACGTCACGGCGATCTCGCCTTTGAACAGGGAGAGCAGCTCGTCCGCCTTGCCCGTTTTCGCCAGATCGAGCGCGTACCGCACATCCCGCTCCCCCAGCTGCAGCCCGCCGCGGATCAGTTCGAGCAGCGTCTCGAACAGCTGCTGCAACATCTGCGCTTCTTCTTCGCTTCCTTCCACCACGATTTCCGCTTCGCGGGAATGGATGACCGCCTGCGTCTTTTCCTGGATCAGGCGAAGAAACTTGTCCTGCGGGCCAAACAGCGAGAACCCTTCCGCCATGTTGCGGAGAGGAATAGCGATAACTTGTTTCATTTCCGACAAAAAGCCTCATTCCCTCTCAATTGGGCGTTTGAATGATTGGACGTTCGGTCGCAATGGATTGTTCAACTTCAAAAAGTACATTTAACACCACTTTACCATTGTCCGTATGTTCATGCAAAAGTTTTTCCGCTTTGATCTCCGAACCGCTCCCGCTGCGCGCCAGCACCGCCTCCCGCGCGCGCTTCAGCCCCGCCTCCTTCGCTTCGGCCGGCGTCAGCTTTTCCTCGATCAGCCCAAGCTCTTTCTCCTTCTCCACCAGCTTGCCGAAGGGCAGCGTCCAGTTCCCGAGCGAAAGCCGCTTGAGCTCCCCGTGAATGACGGATTTGCCGAACGGAGGCGCGCCGTAGCCGGTAATCTGCAGCGCGCGGTTGCCGATGACCAGATACGTGCGGTCGCGAGTCTCCCCGGTCAGCGTCTGCACCTGCCGCTTCAAGGGGGAAACGACCTTGTATTCGTACCATACGATCCCCCGTACTTCGCCTTTGGAAACGACCGCCTTCCTTCGCTCGCCTTCGCCGATGAATCCGGAAATCAGCACGTCCCCTTTGCGGACCCTCTGGTTCGCTTTGACTTTGGGCCGGCCGTTCTCGGCCACGATCTTCGTCACGACCGCGTCGGCCGAAGCGACAAGATCGCGCGGACCTTCCGGCTTCTTCTCCTCGGGCTTTGCGGACTCGACGATGGTGATGGACACTTTCGTTCCCGTCTTGTCCACGCCGACCCAAGCGGCATCCGGGAGCCTGCCGGCAAGACGTCTGGCGAGCTCGGACGAATCCTTGAGCCGAAACGACCACTGGAACGGGTACAGCCCTTCCTCACGCGCCGCCTTCAGCACCGTTTCCTCCGAAATCGACCGGTTTCCTTCCACCTGCACGTCCCACACCAGAGAAGATAACACGAACAAGGCGCAAACGAAGCCGAGCATCCCGGCGGCAAACGTTTTGCGCCGCGACAGCCTCGCCATCTGAAACGGCAGGCCCCGCCGTTCGGCAATGCGGGTACGGCTCCCGCAGCGTTTGAGCAAAGGGCGCAAACGGAAAAAATCGGGCACCGTCACCCGAAACGTCAGCGGTCCTTTGCCGGTATAGGCGATATCCCACAGCAGCAGTCCCGCCGCCGTCGCTTCGTTAAGAAACCGCTCGGCGTCGCCGCCGATCAGCTTGACCGTCACGTAGCCCCGCAAATAATGGATCCAGCTTCCTCTCATTTCGCCTCATCCTCCCCCAACGCGGGCTGGCCTGTCCAGCTTCGCCGCAGCGTATGTATGGCGTTTGCCTAAAATGGCGCGGCCGCGCCGCTTCTTCGGTCTTATTCGGCGCGCCTTGCCGGGATGGCTTGTCCCATGCGCGTCCGGGATGCGGCGCCGGCCCGGAAAGAGGCCTTGCGGCGTTTCGTTCCGGGCTTTCGCGTTTGTACCGTTATCCCGCAGGCGTCGAACCGGAGCTCGACCCGGACCGCAGCTGTACGCCGGTAATTTCCCCTTCCACGAGCACTTCTTCGGCGCCGATCGTCCGGATCACCAAGTTTTTGCCGGTCACCTCCAGTTCGCCCCGTTCCATGGCCAACCGAAGCGAACCGGGGGAGAAATGAAGGACGCCGCGATGATTTTCCACCGTAAGCTGCACCCCGCCGATCATCGTCACTCTTGGCAAGTCGAGAACGACGTCCTGAGGCAGGTCCAGGATGCGAGCGGTCCATCTGCGCAGCTTGCGCCCGACTCGTGGCATGGAGCGCCCCCCCTCCCGTTCGGTAAAACATATGCGCCGCGCCGCCCAATTATGAAGCGGGGAGCGGAAAGGCGTTCAGGTTCGCCTTCCCGGGCGCGCTTGCTCGCGCCCGGACGGTCGAACCGGCGGCGGCTTGCGCCCATGAAAAAAACCTTCGAAACCGCCGCAAAAGCGGAATCGAAGGTTTGGGGCCGAAGCGAAGGCTCCGTTCGCCCCTACAAGCCGACGCTAGGTCCGCCTGCCGCCGAAGGGCCTGCGCGCGCGGGGCTGGCCGAGAATTTCGGCCCAGACGATCGCGCGCTTCAGCTCGTCGCGCCGAAGCGGCCGGTTGCGCATAGCCCCCGCAAGCGGCGCTTGCGCAGGCGCCGAAGCCGGCGTCGCGCCGGCCGCCCGTGCGGACGGGGAAAGCGGCTTGGCCCCACGCGGGTGCGTCCCGGGCCCATTCCCGGCGGACGCTGCGGGTAATGCGTCCGCCGGGCCGAGGGAATCTCCGGACGGCGCAGCAGGGGGACGCGCGGGAAGCTGAACGACCGGCGGGGAATCCGGCGCCGGATGCGGCCGTTCGCCCGGAGCCGAAGCTTGCGGGAGCGGCGCCGGCGCCGGGGAGGACGGCCGCATCGGACCGCCGGGCGTCCGTTCCCGCTCATGCGCCGGCGCCGGGTGCTGCCGGGGCCGCTTCGGAGCGGACGGCCTCTGAGGAGGATGCGGCCGTCCGAGACCGCCCCCGCCGCCGAAGTCGGGCATCCGGCCCGGAGGATTTTTTTCCAGCGGCGACTGCCGGAAGAACAGCGTGTAGAGAATGCCGACGACAACGGCTATATACAGGTAGTTGTCGACGATAAAATCGATCAGCCGCTCCATGGCGATCAACGCCCTTCTTTGCCGTCATTGCCGGTAACGTCCGTTCTGCCGATCGACTCCCGCATCTGCGTGTCGGCCTCGATATTTTTCAGGTTCAGATAATCCATGACGCTGAGCTTGCCGCTGCGCAACGCTTCCGCCATGGCAAGCGGCACTTCGGATTCGGCCTCGACGACTTTGGCCTTCATCTCGACGACGCGGGCGGTCATCTCCTGCTCCTGGGCGACGGCCATCGCGCGCCGCTCTTCCGCTTTCGCCTGGGCGATCCGCTTGTCGGCTTCGGCCTGCTCGGTTTGCAAATGCGCCCCGATGTTTTTGCCGACGTCCACGTCCGCAATATCGATCGACAAAATCTCGAACGCGGTTCCCGCATCCAGCCCTTTGCTCAGCACCGTGCGCGAGATCGAGTCCGGATTTTCCAGCACGTCCTTATGCGAGTTCGAGGAGCCGACCGTCGTCACGATCCCTTCGCCCACGCGCGCGATGATCGTCTCTTCGCCGGCGCCGCCGACTAGACGGTCGATATTCGCGCGCACGGTCACCCGTGCCTTGACCTTCACTTCGATGCCGTCCTTCGCGACGGCGGAGACGATCGGCGTTTCAATGACGCGCGGATTGACGCTCATTTGCACCGCCTGCAGCACGTCGCGGCCCGCCAGATCGATCGCCGCGGCGCGCGCGAATTCAAGCGGAATATTCGCCCGTTGAGCCGCGATCAGGGCGTTGACGACCCGGTCGACGTTGCCGCCGGCCAGAAAATGGCTTTCCAGTTGGTTGATCGATAGGCCCAAACCGGCTTTCGTCGCCTTGATCAGAGGATTGACGATCCGGCTCGGGATCACCCGGCGAAGCCGCATGGCCACCAGTGTGATAATGCCGATGCGCACGCCCGAAGCCAGGGCCGAAATCCACAGCATAAACGGGAAAAAGCTGAAAAACACCACCAAGGCGATGATCACAACCCCGACAATGACAAGCAAATTAACGTCCATACGATCCCTCCAGCAGTCATATTGTTCGCTTTACGCGGCTTGCTCCTCGCCCGGCTTAACGCCCGATCGGCTTCGGGGGTTGCGCCGAACGCTCTTTCATTTCTATTCTTTGTCCGCTTCCTTTACGACGACGCGGGTGCCGTCCGCCGTCACGACCCGGACTTTGCGGCCGGCATCGATGAATTCGCCCAAGCTGACGACATCGATTCGCTGTCCTTCCACTTCCGCCACGCCGGCCGGCCTCAACGGGGTCAGCGTGACGCCTTCCTTGCCAACCCAGATCCGGCGGTCTTCGTTCGGAATGAAGCCTTGTTCCGCCGTCAGGCTTTCCCGGAGAATGAACCGGTTCCAGATTCCCCGTTTGCGGAAAATATAGACGACGATAGCGATCACGACGAGCGCGGCGAGGGAAGCGATGCCTAGCGATTTCAGTGCGTCGCCGGTATCGTAAGCCGCGATGACAATCCCCGCGATCACGCCTGCCGCGCCAAGCAGCCCCAGTATCCCGAAGCTGGGAACGAACATCTCGAGCACGAGCAGCACGACGCCCAGAATAAACAGGACGACGGATTCCATTCCCGCGAACCCGGCCACATACTGCCCGAAGAAATACAGCGCGAACGCCGCGATGCCGACGATGCCCGGCACGCCGAAGCCGGGGACGAACAATTCGATGACGATGCCGGCGATGCCGAGAATCAGCAGCAGCGTCGTCACTCCCGTCAGCCAGCTGGCGACCCTTTCGGCGACAGTCGGCTCGACCTTCACCGTCGTCCAGTCCTTCAGTCCGTACCAGGCAACCGCTTCGTCAACCGAGCCGGCCAGCGCGTCCGCGTATCCGACTTTCAAGGCTTCCTCGGCGGACAGCGACAGGATTTCCCCTTTCGCCTTCGTCCGGCCGATTTCCTTCATTTCGACGGTCAAATCCGGATTGACCATGCCGACCGCAATGTCTCCGTTGCGCCCGTTCATCTCGGCGGCGGCTTTCATCTTGCTGCTCCAGAATGAAACGACTTTGGGGCTTTCCACCGCCTGTCCGCTGGCATCCACCACCATCGCCGCGCCGATCGCCGAACCCGGAGCCATGACGATTTTGCCCGCGTTCAGCGCGATGTAGGCGCCGGCCGAAGCCGCATCCCCTTCCACGAAAGCGAGGGTGGGCACTTTGGAGGCGCGGATGCGGTCGCCGATCGCTTCCGCGCTCTTCAGTTCGCCTCCCGGCGTATTGATCGCCAGAACGGCCAGCGACGCCTCCGCTTCCTCCGCTTCGGTCAACGCCCGGTTCAGAAAGGAAGCCAGTCCGCTCTCCACCGTTTGCTTGACCGGAATCACATATACGCTTCCCGAGCCTGCCGGATTCGGAGCGCCCTTGCCGGCCGCATCGGCCGCATTCGCCGCAGCGCTCCCATTCGCCGCAGCGCTCCCATTCGCCGCTGCGGCGGCCGAAACGATGCCGGCGGCCATAAGCCCGACGGCCATGACGGACCGCAACCAACGTGCCAGTCCTTTGCGCCAAGCCGTTGGCTCTCGTCTTGCGTCTTTTCCGTCCCTCAACTGCATTCCTCCTCCTGGCCGGTCCATGCTGCCTGCTTAAAAAGGCCTCTGCACCCTTGAATGTACATTATTGGTTACGAAAACGGCTGCAAAACGTTTCAATCCTTACGAAAACGGCCGCAAAACACTTCCATTCCCGCCGAAAAAACGCAAAAAGCACTCCCTGCACGGGAGTGCCTGTCGTTTGCGGATAATTCATTGCAGAAATTGTTGAACGATTTGGTTGACGAGCTTGCCATCCGCACGTCCCTTTACCTTGGGCATGAGCGCCCCCATCACTTTCCCTAAGTCCGCCTTGGAAGAAGCACCGGTCTCTTGTATGGTCTGCGTAACAATAGCTTTAATTTCTTCTTCGTTCAGTTGCTTGGGGAGGTATTGGGAAATAATATCAATTTCTGCTGCCACGTCCTGGGACAAATCGTCCCGGCCCGCCTTCTGAAATTCCTGGAGGGAATCTTTGCGCTGCTTGACTTCGCGGCTCAGAATATCGAGCACTTCGTTATCTTCAAGCGGACGACCCAATTCGATCTCCTGATTCTTGATCGACGCGCGAATCATACGAATGGTCGAAAGCCGGAACTTGTCCTGGCTTTTCATCGCCTGCTTCATGTCTTCGTTCAAACGTTCCGCGAGACTCATTGGTGCGGATTCCTCCTAGAACTTGCGTTTACGGGCGGCTTCGGATTTCTTCTTCCGTCTGACGCTCGGTTTCTCGTAGTGCTTGCGTTTTTTCAGTTCCGCGAGAACGCCGTCTTTGGCGATGGAACGCTTGAAGCGGCGGAGTGCAGCGTCGAGTGTTTCATTTTTACGTACTTTCGTTTCGGACACCAGTTTTCCCTCCCTCCGGAACAGACCCCAACACACGGTTATCAAACCTCATTATAGGTGATGAAGAAAGGGGGTGTCAACTTCCGGCATCGGTCGGGAACGCCGGACTTGCTTAATGATCTTTCGCGTTAAGCGGTCCCAGCTTTTCTCCGCCCAGGACGTGAAAATGAAGATGGAACACAACCTGCCCGCCGTCGCGCCCGCAGTTGTTCACGATGCGGTATCCGTCTTCCGCAAGCCCCGCTTCGCGTGCGACCTGCCGGGCCGCGAGCAGCACCCGTCCGAGCAGTTCCGCATCTTCCGGAGCGGCGTCGTTCAGCGTCGGGATGTGCTTTTTGGGGATGACCAGCAGATGGACGGGCGCTTGGGGCTGAATGTCCTTGAAAGCAAGCACGTGCTCGTCCTCGTACACCTTCGCGGAAGGAATCGAGCCTTCGACGATTTTGCAAAACAAACAATCCATCGTTATGTAAACCTCCATGAAAGCCGGATCTATGACTTAATCATACCGCAAACAAGAGACGGTCGTCCAATCGTTCCTCTCCCCGCAATGCGGGCTTCGGAATCGAAACAGGCAGTTGAGAGAGCGGCCCCGTACCCCGTAACCCTGACATGACGAACAAAAACGGCGACTCCCTATTAACGAACAAAGATGTTCAAATAACGATCAAGGATTTTCAAACGCTCAGTCGAGCTTGTGATGCCCCCGCACAAAAATCGCGTTGTCCCCGGAAAAGAAAAATCGGGGACGGCAGGCCGGCAGAGGCCGAACCCGCCCAGGATGACGAAACGGCTGTTCGTTCGTTAAGAGAAACTCCGGCCATATAGCCGCCGTGGTTATATAGCAACTTCGGCAATTTACAGCAACCGGCCGCTATAATCGTAACCGTAGCCTATGAGCAATCGTAGCCTATGCGTCAATATAGCCTATGCGGCTATATTGGAGAAATCCAACCAAACACGCCGTTCAGGCGCCGGAAGCCGGTCTATGTTGGATAAATCCAGTCTTTTGAACCGCAGAAGCCGAATCCGCCGGGCTCTCGAGCCATTTTATTGGAAAAAATCCAGCATACGTTCCGAAAAAAGGCGAAAGGAGCCTACATCCTGCACAAAATCCAATATAGCCGCTTGGGGCCATGAGAGGTACTGGGCGAACTACATGGCGGTTGTTCACCACGGACGGCGGCGATGTAGGGTACTAGGCGGACTACATGGTGGTTGAGCACCGCGGACGGCAGCGATGTAGGGTACTAGGCGGACTACATGACGGTTGTTCACCACGGACGGAAGCGATGTAGGGTACTGGGCGGACTACATGGCGGCTGTGCACTGCGGACGGAAACGATGTAGGGTACTGGGCGGACTACTTGGCGGTTGTTCACCACGGACGGGAGCAATGTAGCGTACTGGATGGACTACATGGCGTCTGAGCACCGCCGCACGTAACCCTATTGGATCACTGTCAAGAAAGTGGACACAACTTTTATCCTGCCTGGAGTTGCTCATAGTACCTTTTTTCGTACAAATACGGAGTCAGATAACCGATCGACGAATGGATACGGATGCGGTTATACTCCAATTCAATGTACTCGTAAATCGCATCATACGCCTGTTTACGAGTGTTAAATTTCGTTTGGTAAATGAGCTCTTTCTTGAGAACGCTGTGGAAAGATTCGATGCAGGCATTGTCGTAACAGTTGCC
>NZ_KB899817.1 GCF_000378425.1 Cohnella laeviribosi DSM 21336
AAGGTCCGCTCGACTTGCATGTATTAGGCACGCCGCCAGCGTTCGTCCTGAGCCAGGATCAAACTCTCCATAAAAGGTCCAACGGACCGGTTTATCGAAGAGCCGTTTGGCTCCAATTCATTCTGGCTTGTCTCGCAAGAAAAACTCTTGCTTGACGGTGTTTTGAATTACGCTCGATGTTCAGTTTTCAAGGAGCAATCGCTTGGCCCGAAGGCCTTGTCGACGTCTTCTCACCAGAGCCGACATCAACCGATTATATCGGCTTCTCAAAAGAATGTCAACACTTTTTTTTCGAAGCCTTAAACATGTTTGTTTCGCTTTGCCTTGTCCGCTCTTTCGAAGCGGCGAAAACTAATTTAGCACGAATCGTCCCCCGCTTGCAAGGTCCTTTTTTATCCAATCCAAATTTGCTTATTATCTTGACTTATTAAATGCCGATGGGTTAAGTTGGTTTTAACGGTTCCATTTTTATTCGTGAAATGGAGGTAGGCCTATGCGGGAAATTCCGATGCCTTACGTTAAAGCCAATCAGGTCGGCATCGTTCTGTTCGTCGTTGTGTCCATCGCTTTGCAGACGCCTTGGCTGCTGGCCGTATTATGGGCGATTCAAGTGGCCGGGCTGCTTACGCGAGGGCGCTTCAATTTGTTTGTACGGATCGCCAAGCCCTTCCTCCGGACGGAAGGGAAAGAAACGCAGGCGGAAGTGCTGCAACGTTTTAACAATACGCTTGCGGTCATCTTCCTGACGCTGTCGCTCATCTCATTCGCGCTGGGCTGGACCGCGGCCGGCACCGTATTTGCCGTTCTGCTGCTGGCTGCGGCGGGAGTCGCGCTGCTCGGATATTGCATCGGCTGCACGATGTACTATCAGTACAAGCGCATCACCCATAAGCTGAGACACGGCTGAATCGCCGAAGGGAAAACAAAGAACCGTCTCCTGGCAATCATCGCCTTGGAGACGGTTCTTTTTTGGTTGCGGCGGTTATTCGGAATCGACGCCGAGCAGCCGCATCAGCTCATCCTCGTCCTCCAGCACCGCAACGCCCAGTTCGCGCGCCTTGGTCAGCTTGCTGCCCGCGTTTTCGCCGGCAATGACGAGATCCGTTTTCTTCGACACGCTGCCCGACACTTTGGCGCCGAGCGCCGCCAGCCGCTTGGCCGCCTCGTCGCGCGTAAGCCTGCTCAGCGTGCCGGTCAGCACAACGGTTTTGCCGAACAGCGGATGCCCCTCGTCGGCTTCAACCGGCTTCTCCGCTTCGGCGCGAACGCCGGCGGCGCGCATGCGTGCGATGCTGTCCCGCATGACGGGATCGCGGAAAAAGCCCGCGATGCTCTCCGCCACGACGCCGCCCACATCCGGCAGCGCGGTCAGTTCCTCCGCTTCAGCCGCCATAATCCGGTCGAGATCGCCGTAATGATCGGCAAGCGTCCGCGCGGTGGCCTTGCCCGTGTTCGGTATGCCCAACGCGTTCAAAAATGCCCCCAGCTCGCGCGATTTCGATTTCTCGATGGCCGCGAGCAAATTTTTGGCCTTTTTCTCGCCGAAGCGGTTCAGCCCGATCAATTGTTCGAGCGTAAGGCTGTACAAATCCGCGGGGTCGCGCACGCCGAGCTCCTCGTACAACTGCTCCGCCGTCTTTCCGCTGAACGTTTCGATATCCATGCAGTCGCGGGACGCAAAATGCGTGATCCGCCCGATGATTTGCGGTTTGCAGCCCAATTTGTTGGGACAATACAGATGAGCACCCCGCATCTCCAGCGGCGTTCCGCAGCCCGGGCAGACAGTCGGAATTTCGATCGTGCCGCCCACTTCCCCGTCGTCCGCCTTCCCCAGAATTTCCGGAATGACGTCGTTCGAACGGCGGATGAACACCCGGGTGCCGAGAGCGTGGCGCAAGTTTTTCCGCTCGATATCGCCGATGTTGTTCAGCGTGCAGTTCTGCACCGTCACCCCCGCCAGCTCCACCGGCTCGACGCGGGCGAGCGGCGTGATTTTGCCCGTGCGGCCGACCTCCCAGGAGACGGATTCCAGTACGGTCGTCGTCTCTTCCGCTTCGAACTTGAAGGCGATCGCCCAACGCGGGAATTTGTCCGTGTAGCCAAGCGCTTCGCGCGTCGCGAAATCGGTCAGCTTGACGACCGCGCCGTCGATCAAGTAATCCAGGTCTTTGCGGATGTCGGCCAACCGTTCCAGCTCCGCCGCCACTTCGTCGATATCGGAGTAGTAGCGGACATAGTCGTTGACCGGGAAACGGTTGCCGCGCAGGAACGCCATCATCTCGCGGTGATTCGCGAACGAAACGCCTTCCGCATAGCCGATATTGTAAAAGAATGCGTCCAGCTTCCGGGAAGCGGTCACCCGGGGGTCCAGATTGCGCAAAGCGCCGGCGGCGCCGTTGCGCGCGTTTTTGAGCGGTTCGGCGGCCGTTTCGTTGTATTTTTCCAACACGGACAGCCGCATGAAGCCTTCGCCCTGCACTTCGATGACGCCGTCTTTGAACGGAATCGACAGCGGCACCGAACGAATCGTCCGCACCTGCGCGAGAATGCCTTCGCCGACGGTGCCGTTGCCGCGCGTGGCGGCCTGCACGAGTTCCCCGTTCCGATAGGTCAAATTGAGCGTAAGCCCGTCGAATTTCAGCTCCACGACATATTCCGGATCGGGCAGCGGACGGTCGGGGTTTTTGGCGTTGTAATCGGCGATCAGCCGGTTCACCCGCTGCGCCCAGGCCCGCAAATCCTCGACGTTCTGCGCCTTGTCGAGGCTCCATAGCCGCGACAGGTGGCGATGCGGCTCGAATCCCTTCAGGATCTCGCCGCCCACCCGCCGCGTCGGCGAATCCGGAAGGACGGTGCCGGTCGATTCCTCGAGGCGAACAAGCTCGTCGTACAAAGCGTCGTACTCCTTGTCGCTGATCGTCGGGTTGTCGAGCGTATAGTAGCGGTAAGCGTGCTCGTTCAGCAACTCCACAAGCTCTCGCATCCGCTGCAGCGGTTCGGTTGCCGTCATGTGCAAAACAGCCCTTTCTCGTGAATTGATCCTATTTTCGTCATGCACAGGATCACCCCGTGATCGAGCGAAAAGAACACGGGGTGACGAATAAACGTTCGTTATCCAACGTTAGACCTTGGTAACCGGCGCGAACGCGGCCAGCAGCCGTTTGATGCCGACCGGCGCGGGAAAAGCGATTTGCAGCTCGGTATCCTTCCCCGAGCCCTTGACGGCGATGACCGTGCCGACGCCCCACTTGGCGTGCCGCACCTTGTCGCCGGCCGCCAGCGGCTCTCCCGCCGCCCCGCCGGGCTGCGGCGCGGCGCCGGCTCCCGGCGCGGTTCCCGCCGCGCCGAAACGTCCGGGCGCGCCCGCAGGCCGCGCGCCGAACGTGCCGCCCGCACCCGCCTGCGGGCGGCTGCCAAATCCTCCGGCGGGCGCGGAACCGGCCCCGCCGCCAAAGCGGGCGCCGCCGGGCCGCAAGCCGAAGCCGCCGGGCCGCAAGCCGAAGCCGCCGCCCGCGCCGTAGCGCCCGCCGAACGAGCCGGCCGTCTCCTTCAGCTCGTCGGGAATCTCCTCCAAAAACCGCGAGGGCGCGTTGCTGCTTGTACGGCCGTAAAGCATCCGCATCCGCGCGCAGGTCAGGTAAAGCTTTTTCTCCGCGCGCGTGATGCCGACGTACGCCAGCCGCCGCTCCTCCTCCAATTCTTCGTTGTCCATGAACGCCCGGCTTCCGGGGAACACGCCTTCCTCCATCCCGATGATGAACACGACCGGGAACTCCAGCCCTTTGGCGCTGTGCATCGTCATCAGCACGACCGCGTCGTCGGCCGCTTCCGGATCGTCGTTCATCGAATCGATGTCGGCGATGAGCGCCAGATCGGTCAGAAAGGCGAGCAGCGATTTGTCGTCGTTGCGCTTCTCGAAATCCTGCGTAACCGACAGAAACTCGTCGATGTTTTCCAGCCGCGCTTTGGACTCGAGCGTATTTTCCCGCTGCAGTTCCATCCGGTAACCGGTCATTTCCAGCACTTTTTCCGTCAGTTCCGTCACCGACAAATAATCCGCCATCGCGCTGAGGTTCGCGATCAGGTTGCGGAATTCGGACAGCGCCGCTTTCGCCCGCGGCGTGATGTCGAGCTGGTACAGACCGTCGAGCAGCCCGTCCCCTTCGCTCAGCAGCCGGTACACCGAGACGCCCCTGCGTCCCGCTTCCTCCAGCACTTTCGCCATCGTCGTCTCGCCGATCGACCGCTTCGGCACATTGATGATCCGGGTCAGGCTGATGTCGTCGTCCGGATTGGAAATCAGCCGCAAATACGCGAGAATGTCCTTGATTTCCTTCCGGTCGTAGAACTTGATGCCGCCGACGATCTGATACGGAATTTCCGATTTGATCAGCACTTCTTCGATGACGCGCGACATCGCGTTGGTGCGGTACAAAATCGCATGATCCCCGTAGCGCATGCCCTTCTCGCGGTTGCTGCGGATTTCCTGCGCGACGAAGTACCCTTCATCGTGCTCCGAATCGGCCTGGTAGACGGTGATCTTGTCTCCGCCCTTTTTGTCGGTCCACAGATTTTTCGCCTTGCGGCCCTGATTGTGCTGAATGACGCCGTTGGCCGCGTCCAGAATGTTCGAGGTCGAGCGGTAATTTTGTTCCAGCAAAATCGTCTGCGCTTCCGGATAATCCTTTTCGAAGTTCAAAATGTTCGTAATGTCCGCTCCGCGCCAGCGGTAAATCGACTGGTCGCTGTCGCCCACGACGCAAATGTTGTGGTGCTTGTCCGCCAGCATCCGGCACAGCACGTACTGCGCGCGGTTCGTATCCTGGTATTCGTCCACGTGAATGTAGCGGAATTTGTTCTGATAAAAGTCCAGCACTTCCGGAACGTCCTTGAACAGTTGAATCGTCAACATGATCAAGTCGTCGAAATCCAGCGAGTTGTTCGCCTTCAGCCGCTTTTGATATTCGCTGTATATCTTCGCGACGATCGTCTGAAAATAATCCCCGACCCGCGATTCGTACTGCTGCGGAGCGATCAGCTCGTTTTTGGCCGAACTGATGACCGCCTGCACCGCCTTCGGATCGAACTTCTTCGTGTCGATATTTTGCTCCTTCATGATGCCGCGTATGACGGACAGCTGGTCGCCCGAATCCAAAATGCTGAAGTTGGAGCCGTAGCCGATCCGCTCGATATCTTTGCGCAAAATCCGCACGCACATCGAGTGGAACGTGCTGACCCAGATGTCGCGGCCTTCCGGTCCGACCAGCTTGGATACCCGTTCCTGCATTTCGCGGGCGGCTTTGTTGGTGAAGGTGATCGCCAGGATGCTCCAGGGCGCCGCCAGCCGCTTGGCGATCAGGTAGGCGATGCGGTGCGTGAGCACCCTCGTCTTGCCGCTGCCTGCGCCGGCCATGACGAGCAGCGGGCCGCTGGTCGCCAGAACGGCTTCCCGCTGCTTCGCGTTGAGGCGCTGGATCGCCTCGTCTATATTTACCGACTCCATTTCGGGTTGTACCGGTTCAAAAAACATGGTCTTGCTCCTTTGCGCTGTTAATCACGGCTTCGACCGTGGAAAGTGCCGCCTCCAGATCGTCGTAGACGACATTGCCGACAACGACCGTATGCGCCGAAAGCGCCGCCTGCCTCGCCTGCTCTGCGGTGCGGATGCCGCCGCCGTAAAACAGCCGGGCCTGCGTCAGCTCGCTGCGCACCCGGCGGACCGCCGCCATGTCCCCGAACGTTCCGCTATATTCCAGATACAGCACCGGCGCCCGCCACAGCCTGTCCGCCACCTGGCTGTAAGCTGCAATCTCGTCCGCGGTCAGATCGGTTTTCGCTTCCGTCAATCGGGCGACCGTCGAATCGGGGTTGAGCACGATGTACGCCTCGCCCGCCACTTGCTCCCACGGCAGCAGCCGCCCATAATCGCGAAGCGCCTCCGCCTGCCGGCCGGCAATCCAGCCTCCCTGTTCCGTATTCAGCACCATCGGGATGAAATAGCCGTCAAAGCCGGGAACGCCGCACTCCGCACTCGATAGTTCAAGCGCGCAGGGCGTCTCGAAACGGCGAATGCGCGACAGCAACTCTACCGTATTGTCAAACGTAACGCCGCTCGACCCGCCGACGAGGATCGCGTCCGTGCCGGAGAGGCACACCGCCGCCAGCCGGTCGTCGTCGATCGGCCGGTCGGGATCGAGCTTGAACACATGACGCCAATTGCCGTAAAAAGGGGAACTCATGCCATCCTCCGTCGGTCGTTTACCCCTAGTCTATGCGTTGCCAAAGAGCGTGTCAATTTGCATTCGCTCTCGTTCGGCTCCCGCTTGTCTGCTTCGTTCCGCTTCCGCATGACGTTGCCGCCCGTTTACGTTTGCAGGTCGTTTGAAAAAACCATAATATTTCATTCTATCCAATTTACTAAATGTCGCCATTATGTGTGGTACACTTGCTGTACAACGCCCGGTAATTCAATGAAAAATCGACAAAACCCCGATTCAGGGCTTTGCCGATTTTGCTCGGTCTATTCCGTTTCTCTGTACACAAAATAATCGAAATCCGCGTGCTTTTTCGTGCCGCCGAGGTCCTGCGCGCACATCCCGACGAACGTGCCCGTAAACCGGATGTACTGCGGATCTTCGTCGCAAAGATGGGTAATGTCGACCGGTCCGCCGACCGCCGTCCAGGGTCCGCCGGCTTCGCCTTCGCCGTAATAGAACCGGACGGTATCGCGGTCAATCGCCGCCTTGAGCCGGAAGCGTTTCCCCTGCAAGCGGATGTCCCGATCCAGCAACTCGTCGTAGACGCCGTGCTTGGACCGGATGATGCCGAGGCCCGCGCCTCCTTCTTCGTGATGCGTCAGGCGCAAATAAACGTAGTCTTTCGTGTCGTAATAGAGAATCAGGCCCGCCATTTGCTGAAAATGCTCCGGTTCGAATTCGAGACACGTCTCCGCTTCGCACCGGAAGGCTTGCTGTCTGCGGGCGACGAGGCTTTGCCGGTGCAGCGAGCTCATCGATTCCATGCCCCGCAGCCTCAGGTAGCCGGGACGCTCCGTAAGGCTTAACCAGGATGGGTCCGCCGGAATCCGCAGCGTATTCCAATGCGGGCTTAGCTTCGGCTCGTCAAAGTCGTCCCGTTCCGGCTCCTTCCCGAACGGATGCGGCGGAAGGTCCGGCGCCGGAACGTAAAGCTGCGGATGCCGCGTTCCGCCGGCAAGGCGCAGCCAGCCGTCCTCGGTCCATTCGCAGCGCTGAATCGCCGTTTCCCGGCCGAGGGTGCAGAACCTGTCTTTGACGGGCCGCCCGCACAGATGAACCATGTACCATTCTCCGGTCTGCGTCTCCACCAGGCTGGCGTGACCCGCTTTTTGCAGCGCCAGATCCGGCCTGCCCGCCGAGGTCAGGATCGGATTGTGCGGATCGGCCTCGTACGGCCCTTCGATGCTCCGGGAGCGGGCCATCGTCGCCGCATGCCCGTACTGGGTTCCGCCTTCCGCCGTGAGCAGGTAGTAGTAGCCGTTTCGTTTGTACAGATGAGGGCCTTCCGTCAGCTTCAGTTCCGTTCCTTCGAAAATACGGACGACCGGACCGACCAGCTTCCGCTGCTCAGCGGAGTACTCCTGAAGAACGATGCCGGCGAATTTGTTGCGCCCTTTGCGGAAGTCCCACAGCATGTTGACCAGCCATTTGCGTCCGTCGTCGTCGTGGAACAGCGAAGGATCGAAGCCGCTGCTGTTCAGGTACACCGGTTCGGACCAAGGCCCTTCAATATCGGTCGCCGTCACCAAATAGTTATGGGTGTCCTTGAACGCGCCGATCCGGCTTTTGACATCGGTATAGACCAGGTAGAAGGTTCCGTTGTCATAGCTTAAACAAGGCGCCCAAACGCCGCCCGAATCGATGTTGCCCTGCATATCGAGCTGCGATTTCCGCGTCAGGACATGCCCCGCCAGCCGCCAATGGACCAGGTCTTTGGAATGGTGGATCTGCACGCCCGGAAACCATTCGAAGGTGGACGTGGCGATGTAATAATCATCTCCCGCCCGGCAGATGGAAGGGTCCGGATTAAAACCGCGCAGAATCGGATTCGTGATCGTGTTCATAGAAACAACCTCCGTGACAAAGGGGCCTTCAAGTCAGGCCCAGCGCTTTTTTCCCCGCTTCGAGGACCGTGACGATCCGCTCCACGTCATAAACGTTGCCTTTCCACGTCCCGCCGCTGACGGCCTGAAGGGCGGCCCAAAGCTTCGTGTCGTCCGGCAGATCGGGGTCCGGCGCCAGGCCGGGGTGGAAGGGGCGCGCGGCCAGAACCGCCGCTCCCTCCTCTGGAGAAAGCGCTTCCTCTCCTTCGCCTACGAAATTCACCGTGCCCTCCAGCTTGTGGCGGTCGATGACAATCTCGATCATATCGCCGTCTCTCAGCTTGCCGATGGGACCGCCGGCCAACGCTTCCGGGCCGACATGGCCGATGCAGGCGCCGGTGGAAACGCCGGAGAACCGGGCATCGGTAATGAGCGACACGTATTTGCCGAACGACAGATGCTTCAGCGCCGACGTCAGTTGATACGTCTCCTCCATCCCCGTTCCGGAAGGCCCGCGGCCGATCAGCACCATGATGTCTCCCGCCCGAATGCCGCCGTTCTTGATCGCCGCGATCGCCTCCCGCTCCGTGGTGAACACTTTGGCTTTGCCTTTGTGGCGAAAGACGCCGTCCTCGTCCAGCACGGAAGGATCGATCGACGTCGATTTGATGACGGCCCCTTCCGGCGCCAGATTGCCGGTCGGGAACGTCACCGTGGACGTGATGCCCATTTGCCTGGCCCGGTCCGGGTCCATAATGACGCTGTCCGGATCGACGCCGTCCGCTTCCTGCAACCGCTTTCGAAACATTCGGCGGCGTTCCGACGATTCCCACCAATCGAGCACGGCGCCCAGCGTTTCGCCCGTGGCCGTCAACACCGATTCGTCCAGCACGCCCAGACGCCGCAGATGCAGCATCACTTCCGGCACCCCGCCGGCCAGAAACACCCGTACGGTCGGATGATAAATCGGACCGTTCGGGAGCACGCTGACCAGACGCGGCACATCGCGGTTGATGCGGATCCAGTCCTGGACCGTCGGCACCGCAAGTCCCGCCGCATGCGCAATGGCCGGAATGTGCAACAGCAAATTCGTCGAACCGCCGAACGCGGCATGAACCGCCATGGCGTTGCGGATCGCCGCATCCGTCAGCACGTCCCGCATTCGGATGCCTTGCGCCTCCAGGCGCATGACGGCGCGCGCCGACTGCCGGCCCAGTTCCTCCCACACCGGCTGTCCGGAAGGCGCGAGCGCGGAATGCGGGACCGAAAGGCCCAGCGCTTCGGCCACGACCTGGGAAGTGCCCGCCGTCCCCAGAAACTGGCACCCCCCGCCGGGGGTGGCGCAGGCGCGGCAGCCGAGATCCGCCGCTTCGTCGAGGGACAATTCCCCGTTCGCGTATCGGGCGCCGATCGTCTGAATCTTCCCGGCGTCTTCCCCGGCCGTCGGCGGCAGCGTCACCCCGCCCGGCACGATGACGCCGGGCAGGTCGCGCATGCCCGCAAGCGCGAGCATCATCGCGGGAAGTCCCTTGTCGCAGGTGGCGACGCCGATTACGCCTTTGCGCGTGGGCAGCGAGCGGATCAGCCGGCGCAGGACGACCGCCGCGTCGTTGCGGTACGGCAGCGAATCGAACATGCCGGCCGTGCCTTGCGAGCGTCCGTCGCACGGGTCGCTGACATAGCCGGCGAACGGCACGCCGCCCTGCGCGGCGATCTCGGCGGCGGCCGCCTTCATCAACAGGCCCACTTCCCAATGGCCCGTATGGTAGCCCAGGGCGACGGGCGTGCCGTCGTCCGCCCGGATTCCTCCCTGCGTGCCCAACAGCAAAAACTGCTTTCCGGTCAGGCGGCTCGGCTTCCATCCCATTCCCACGTTCTGGGTCATGCCGAACAGATCGCCGCTCGGGGCATGGCGCAGCAGTTCGTCCGTAAGGGGCAGCTTCCCTTCCGGCCCCGCAGCGTGCGTGACCACCCGGTAAAGGCCGGGGGAAGCGTCGCCCATGATTTGCTCAATCGGTTCGCGCATAGCCGCCTCCTGTTACGCCTTGACGAAAACGGTCTTCACCGCAGTGAAAAACTCGATCGCCGCCTGGCCTTGTTCCCGGGAATGCGAGCTGGACTGCTTCATGCCGCCGAACGGCGCCTGCAGCTCTACGCCCGCCGTCTCCGCATTCACCCGGACGAGGCCGGCATCCGTCTCCCGGATGAAAGCGAGCATGGAAGCGATGTCCTTCGTGAAGATGGACGCGCTTAGACCGTATTCGCTGTCGTTGGCCAATTCGATGGCTTCCTCCAGCGAATCGACCGGAATGAGCGCCAGCACCGGGCCGAAAATTTCCTCTCTGGCGATGGTCATCTCCTTCGTGACGTCCTCAAACACCGTCGGCTGCACAAAGTAGCCTTCCGCCAGGGCGGGATCGGCCGGCTTGCCTCCGCCGGCGAGCAGCCGCGCGCCTTCCGCAAGCCCTTTCTCGATATAGCCGAGGACGGTTTTCTGCTGCTTTTCGCTTACGCAAGGTCCCATCCACACGCCCGCTTCCATGCCGTCGCCGACTTTGATGGCCGACACTTTGTCCAGCAGCTTGGCTTTAAAGGCGTCGTACACTTCCCGCATAACCATGACGCGGCTGGTCGCCGTACATTTTTGCCCGGTCGATCGCAGACCTCCGCTGACGGTCGCCTCGACCGCCTGATCCAAATCCGCATCCGCCGCGATGATAATCGGATTTTTGCCGCCCATCTCCAGTTGGTATTTGGCTCCCCGCGTCAGGGCAATCTGGCCGATTTGCTTGCCGGTCCGATTCGATCCGGTAAACGTAATGCCGCTCACGTCCGGATGCTCCGCAAGGGCCTGCCCGACGACGGAACCGTAACCGCCGACCAGATTCAGCACGCCCGCCGGCAGCCCCGCTTCTTCGAAGCATTCGACGACTTTGGCCGCGGTGACGGAGGCTTCCTCGGACGGCTTCAGCACGACCGTGTTTCCGTAGACGAGAGCCGGGGCCGTCTTCCAGATCGGAATCGCGACCGGAAAATTCCACGGGGAAATGATGCCGACGACGCCGAGCGGAACCCGGGTGGTAAACATCAGCGCATCGCGGTCGGTGGAGGGGATCACCTCGCCGATCTTCCGCATGCCTTCGCCGGCGTAATACCGCAAAATCGCGACGCCGCGCAGCGTCTCTCCCTTGGCCTCCGGAAGCGTTTTGCCCATCTCCCGGGTCATCGTCTCCGCCACTTCATCCGCGCGCCTTTCCAAAATGGCGGCCGCTTTGAACAACAGATCCCCGCGCTCGGCACCGGACAGCTTCCGCCAGGAACGGAAAGCCGCTTTGGCTGCGGCAACGGCGCGGTCAAGGTCTTCCCGGGACGATTCCTGGACGTATCCGACAATCTCTTTCGGATTCGCCGGATTGAGGCTGGGAATGGTCCTGCCGGTCGAAGCCGCCGTCCATTCCCCGTTCATGTAGTTCAAGTAAACTTGCCCAGCTGCATAAGCACACATGCGCCATTCTCCTTTCCCATGCCTTGTACGGGCTCCGTCCAAGCGCTCATTCTGCGCTTGCGACAGGGTTAATCAGCTTGCCGATGCCGTCGATTTCGATTTCGATCCGGTCTCCGCCGGCCAGCGTGAAATCGTTGGGCGGAACGATGCACGTACCGGTCAGCAGCACCGTGCCGTCCAGCACGACGTTGTCCCGTACCAGATACGCGACCAGTTCATCCAGCTTCCGCTTTAGTTGCTTCGTGCTGGCCGTCCCTTCGAACACCTGCTTCCCGCCGCGGTAAATGCGGCAGGCAATGCCCAGATCGTACGGGTCCGGCACCGTTTCGGCCAGCCGGATCGCCGGCCCGAGAGCGCAGGATTGCCTCCACACTTTGGCTTGAGGCAGATACAGCGGGTTGTCGCCTTCGATATCCCGGCAGCTCATGTCGTTGCCGATCGTATACCCCACGATCCGGCCCCGGCCGTCCAGCACGAGCCCAAGCTCCGGTTCCGGGACCTGCCAGCTCGAATCGCTGCGCAGCCGGACCTCGCCGCCCGGACCGACGGTGCGGGCCGGCGTCGATTTCAGGAACAGCTCCGGACGCTCGGCATCGTAAACCTTGTCGTAAAAAGTGGAGGCGTCCATCTTGCCGCCGGTCGCTTCATAATTTCGCGCGTCGCGGCTTCGCTCGTAGGTGACTCCGGCGGCCCAGACTTCCGGCGCGTCAACGGGCGCCAGCAGCGGCAATGCCGTCCATTCGGCGGCAATCGGTTCGGCCCCGGCGACGATCTCTTGAACCAACGCCAGCGGAGAGGCGCCCCTTTCGTCCGCCGCTTTAACCAGCGACATGAAATCGCCGTACGGAAGTTCGTACCCCTTGCCCTCGTCGGTTACGGCGGCCAGCCGCGGCCCGGTGTCCGGAGCGGCAAATCGGATTATGTTCACGAGAACATGCACCACCCAATTTGTTTTATATTATAAAACCAAGTTTGTAATAACGCGCAAAAAAGGGCTCCTCGGACGTCATCTGCCGAAGAAAGCCTTCGGCGCCTGGCGTCTAAGGCCGATAGCCGAGGAGCCGGGAGATGTTCTTCCCTTCCTCTTGAAGCAGAAGGAGATAGCGGCGGAACAGCCCGTCGTCCACCGCCGAGGTCAAGGTCGAAATGCTCATGGCGGCCGCCACCGCGCCGGTATGGTCGCGGATCGGGGTGGCCCCGCACCTGACGCCGGGCTCGTTCTCCTGGTTGTCAACGGCATAGCCCTGCTCGCGCACCCGCTCCAGTTCCCGAAGAAGCGTTTCCTTGTCGCGAATCGTGGCCGGCGTCTGCGCGGTAAAGGCGTAGTCCCGAAGAAGCGCTTCCGTTTCTTCCCGCTTTCCGAACGCCAGCAACACTTTTCCGACCGCGCTGCTGTGCAGGGGAACCCGGCGTCCGATGCGGGAATACCGAATGGCCGCCTTCTCCCCTTCCACCTTATCGATGTATACGCCTTCCTTGCCGTCGCGTATGACAAGGTGAACGGTCTGCCCCGTCCGGGCCGACAGCGCTTCCAAATGCTTGCGGGCAACCGTCCGGATATCCATTCTCTTGAGCACAAGTTGGCCTTTCTCCAGCATTTTCAAACCGAGCTTGTACTTGCCCGTTTCCTCGTCCTGGTCGATGTATCCATGCAATTGAAGCGTTCTCAACAGCGAGTGAACGGTGCTCTTGTGCAATCCCATCCTGGCGCTGATTTCGGTCATTTTCAGTTCCGTCGTGTATTCGTCGAATAAGTCCAAAATTTGCAAAGCCCGGTCCAGCGATTGGATAATCGGCATGGTTTCTCTCCTAAGCGGTGCATTTTGTTCTATATTATAAAACCAAATTTTGTATTGTACACCATTATCATAATCCGCCGCTTTCCTTTTTTCAATCCCCGCTTTCTTTCTTTTCCAAAAATGAAAATAGGGCCCTCCAAGTCGCGGAACTTGGAGCGCCCCTTCGCTTATTCCTATTCGCCCAGCTTTTCTTTGAGGTACGCCCGCACGTCCTTGGCCAAATCGGGACGCTCAAGCGCAAAATCGATGATCGTCTTCAAATAGCCCAGCTTCTCCCCGGTATCGTAACGCCGTCCTTCAAAGTCGTAGGCGTAAACCGGTTCGCTTTGCATCAGCCGGTAAATCGCGTCGGTCAGTTGAATTTCCCCGCCCGCTCCGGTCGTCTGCGTTTCCAACAGCTCGAAGATCGTCGGCGTCAGGATGTAACGGCCCATGATGGCGATATTGGACGGCGCCGATTCCCTGGAAGGCTTCTCCACGACGCCCCGCACCCGGATCACCGCGTCCTCGTCGGACGTTCCCGGAACGGGATCGACGATGCCGTAGCGGGACACTTCGTCATCCGGCACGCGCTTGACGGCGAGCACGCTTCCGTGCACCTTTTCGAACACGTCCATCATCTGCTTAAGGCACGGAACTTCGCTCTTGACGATGTCGTCGCCAAGCAGCACCGCAAACGGTTCGTTACCGATAAACTTGCGCGCGCACCAGATGGCGTGGCCGAGCCCCTTGGGCTCCTTCTGCCGGATGTAGTGAATGTCCGTCAGCTCGGTCGCCCTTTGCACCTCGGACAGCAGTTCGTATTTTCCTTTCGTGAGCAAATTTTGCTCAAGCTCAAAGGAACTGTCGAAATGGTCCTCGATGGCGCGCTTGCTCTTCCCCGTCACGATAATGATGTCCTCGATGCCCGATGCCACCGCTTCTTCCACGATGTATTGAATTCCCGGCTTGTCGATGATCGGCAGCATTTCCTTGGGCATGGCTTTGGTCGCGGGCAGGAAACGGGTTCCAAGTCCTGCCGCCGGAATAATGGCTTTACGAATTTTCATCAAACGGATAACCTCTCTACGACAATAATGACGACCGGTCAGTCTCCGCCCCGCAGGACTCGGAAGCCGCGCCGGGCAGTCTTCCGGTTCCGATGCAGACGACGCCCTGCGCGTTCAGCGCGGCAGCGTCCAGCAGGTTGCGTCCATCTAGTATTATCGCTCGTTTCATCCGTTTTTTAAAGACGTTTGCTGGAATTTGACGGAATTCCGGCCAATCTGTCGCAATAATGGCGGCATCCGTTCCGTGCAGCGCCTCCTCGGCCGAATCGCAAAGGCGGACGGCGCCCGGCAGCAGGCGCTTTGCCATCCGGCCGGCGGCTGGATCGTACGCCGTCAGCGTGATGCCCGGATGGCGCCGCAGCAACTCGGCCGCCAGCCGGAGCGAAGGGGCCTCGCGGAGATCGTCGGTGCCGGGCTTGAACGCGAGCCCGAGCAAGGCGACCTTGCGCCGCGGCAGATCGGACAGCGCGGCCTCCAGTTTGCGCACCATGCGCAGCGGTAGCAGCGCATTCGCCCGAATGGCCGCAGACACAAGCGTCTGCGGGGCGCCGGCCTCGTCCGCGAGCCGGACGAGCCCGCGGGCATCCTTCGGCAGGCAGGAACCGCCGAAGCCAAGCCCCGCGCCGAGAAAATGCGGCCCGATCCGGGGATCGAGGCCCATCGCCCGCGCGATGGCCGGGTAGTCCGCGCCCGTCTGCTCGGCGAGCGCCGCGATCTCGTTGGCGAACGACAGCTTGACGGCCAGCGCCGCGTTGGAAGCGAGCTTGGCCAATTCCGCGCTTCGGCGGTCCATATGAACGACGGGGCCGGACAACGCGCCGTGCAGCTGTTCAAGCCGCGAAGCCGCCTCCGGATTCGCGGCTCCGATAACGATGCGCGACGGCTCGAAGAAATCCCGGACCGCATGCCCTTCCCGCATAAACTCGGGCACCGAAGCGACATGGACGGGGCAATGCGCGGGCAAGCGGCTTCTCAGTCGCGACTCCAGCCGTTCGGCCGTCCCGACCGGAACGGTGCTCTTGATGACGACGATTCGGGCGTTGCCGTCCGGCCACTCCCCTATCCGATCGGCCGCTTCCCACAAATAGGAAAGCCGAAGCTGCCCGTCGGCGGCGGAAGGCGTGCCCACCGCCATAAATATCACGTCCGCCTCCAACGGCAGGCGCTCCGGATTGCAGCCGAAACGCAGGCGGCCGGCCTCGACGTTTCGGGCTACGAGCGCCTCCAGGTCCGGCTCGTAGTAAGGCACCCGGCCCCGCATCAATTGTTTGATTTTCCCCGCATCCACATCGTAACAATCCACTTGGTGCCCCAATTCCGCAAATCCCGCGCCCGTCGTTAACCCAACGATTCCCGCGCCGATTACCGCCAATCGCATCGTTCCCGCCTCCTTCGACGCTCTTGCTTGCTTCGGTAACGTCGATGATAGCACGGTGGCCGCAACGCATTTCTTTGTTTTTGTAAGGGGAACGTTAACTTTTCGGAGGAAGAAAAACGGCCCGGGATTCCGGATCGAATCCGCGGGCCGCATGTTTACTTTTATTTGACCAGTTGTCCGCGCGTTACGCCAAGCTGATTCGTCGCTTTCAGCTTCCGCCACACTTCGCTGCCGGCGATCCGGCCGTCGATGGCGGCCCGGTACAGCGACAGCACCTCGCGCACCTTGTCCGCGCTCTCTTCGAGAAACTCCACGCGGTACGATTCGAGCCCCAGCTCCATAAAATGGCTCAAATACTCCGCGCCCGACTGCTCGATCGCGTTGTATACCGTGTTCCGGCAGCCTTCGTCCACGCGGACCGGATGCGACATGCCGATGCGGTCCCTGAGCGCGGCGCGATGCTGCTCGCACGGCCGGCCGCAGTTCGTATAGTCGGTCCCCTCGCTCAAAAACGTGCAGTAGACGCAGTGCTCGGTATGGAACATCGGCAGATGCTGGTGGATGACCAGCTCGAGCCTCGACGTGTCGGACTCGCGCAGCAGATCGACCATCTGCTGGATGTTCAGATCGTAGGACGGGGTCAGCCAGTCGACGCCCGCTTCGCGGAACAGCTCGATCGTCTTGTGATTGGCCACATTCAGCGAAAAATCGCCGATCAGAAGCGGATGGCGCTCTCCCGGCTTCTCCGCACGCTCCTTCAAATAATAGTACAGCGCGCCCGTATTGCGGACGAGCACCGCATCCGGCTGCAGCCTCAGAATGTTGCGGTGGTAGCCGTTCTCCCCGGGCATATGGATGCGCGGCGTCGCCAGCGCGATCGGCTTGCCGGCTTCGCGGCAGATGGCGATCGCGTCCGGAAACTGCTTGATAAACTCAAAGTCGGCGTAAATCATCGCCACATCCGTTTCCGCCGCCGCACGCACCTGCTCCAGCGTGCGGCAAAGCGCAGTCAGCCGGGTGCTTTCGGGACGGGCCGGCCGCTTCGGCGCCGCTGCCGCCCGCGGCGGCGGCGTCCGCTTCACGTACCGCGGCGGCTGCTCGCGCAGTCGTTCCAGCTGCTCCGCGGCCAGACGCCGGATGCGGTTCAGCTCGCTTTTCGGGACGATGACGTCCCCTTCAAGCGCTATGTTCAGCCCCTCGAGCCGGAACAGCGTGCCGCCGAGGCGGCCGAACTGCTCCTCGAGCACCTCGCGGCCGAGCGGGCGCTTTTCCGCGCGTGCAAGCGGCATTTCCGACTGCACGACCACGGTTGTTCCCCGCGCCGTATCCGTCCAGATCGTCCGGAGATTCGTCCCTTCGCGGCCTTCGACCGTGACCGACACCGGGAACGTGCGGTACGGTTTATCCGTCTCGAACGTAGCGCGCAGCCGCTTGTCGAGCGCCGGGTCGTTTGTTTTCCAGATCCGGTCGCCTTCGTGCACGCGGTGCAGATCGACGTCGCCCCGGCCCATGACGATTTCGACACGGCTGCCCTCCGCGGCCTCGCCTTCGAGCCGCACGCCGGAGCTGCGCAGATCGTAGACGCGCCCGCCCTCTTCCTTCTTCGTCGGGTCCCCGGCGTCGAAGACGATGCCGTCCCCCCGCTTCAGCGGGGATTCGATGATGCACACGACGCCGTCCTTCGTCACCTTCTCGACGCGTCCGAGATAGACGCCCCGGCTTTTCGGAAACGTTCCGTCCACGAGCTGCTTGTTGTTCGTTCCTTTCAAGAAGCCGTGCGTAAAGCCGCGAGAAAAGCTCTGCTGCAGCTCCCGGATGTCCTCGCGGGAAGGTTTGCTGTCTTTGCCCTCGAAATACAGGTCGATGGCTCGGCGGTATTTGCTCACGACATTGGCCACGTATTCGGGAGATTTCAGGCGCCCTTCGATCTTGAAGGACGTCACGCCCGCTTCGATCAGCTCCGGCATAATGTCGATCGCCGCAAGATCCTTGGGCGACAGCAAATAGGCGATATTGCCCATCGGCTTCTGCACGCCGTCGACGATCAAATCGTACGGCAGCCGGCAAGCCTGCGCGCATTCGCCCCGGTTCGCCGAGCGGCCTCCCCATACTTCCGAGGTCAGGCATTGCCCGGAATAAGAGACGCAGAGAGCGCCATGAACGAATACCTCCATCGGCAGCTTCGCCTGTTCGCCGATCTGGCGGATCTGCTTCAGGTTGTTTTCGCGGCCGAGCACGACGCGTTCGAGGTTGAACGGCTTCGTAAACTCGACCGCTTCCGGGGACGTGATGGTCATTTGCGTCGAACCGTGAATCGGAAAGTCCGGCGACAGCTCGCGAATCAGCTTCACCAGTCCCAAATCCTGCACGATGACGGCGTCCACGCCGGCATCGATGCACGCTTCGACCAGCCTTCTCGCCTCTTCAAGCTCGTCCTCGAAAACGAGAATATTAAAAGTAAGGAATCCCTTTACCCCGTACCGGCGCAAAAACGCCATAATCTCCGGAAGCTCGTCCATCCGGAAGTTGTTCGCGCGCGCCCGCGCGTTAAACTTTTCCACGCCGAAGTAGACCGCGTCGGCTCCGTTCGCAACCGCGGCCCGCATGCATTCCCAGTCCCCCGCCGGGGCCAGCAATTCGATATCTTCACGCCGTATTGCGGCTTTTTCCGTCATCTTTTCCAATCCTCCACGACTCTCTAAAGCCATCCATGATTCCCAGTATACCAAACCGGTCAAGGCGGAGCCAAAAGAAAATGAACCTTTTGCGCCCCAAACGAAAAACGGGCTGAAGAGCCGCGCTCTCTCGCCCGTTTTACACCCCTCTTATAGCTTTAACCGTTACCAGCCGCTGACCATCTTTGCGTCCGCGATCAGGAACACGATCAGCGCAACGATCGTAAAGCCGATGGCGAACAGGTTTTTCTTCGGCTTTTCCATCAGCAGGCGCACGAGTCCGATCACGATCAGCAGCGTAAAAATAACCATAAATATGTCGAACGGAGTAAACAAGCTGGCCGATTCCTCCGCCGCATTTGCTGCGTTTGAAGCCAGGAACATTGGGGGGACCTCCTTTTGTTCATAACATTCCCATTATCCTCTATGTTATCCGCAAAAGTCGGGGGTTGCAAGTCCGAACTTGCGCGCGTAACAACTTTGTCACAGGATGGAAATCCTCCAAATCTTTCGATTGCGAATGGCCGCCGGTTGCTATATAACGAACCGTTAACGTTGCCATCAGGAAGTTTTATAAACCGATTTCCCCGCACGCATTGTCGGCTCTATATAAATATGATACGATCAAATCATACCGGTCATATCGGAATTAGGCGGCCGACTTGAGTTTTACAAGGGGGACGATCGTATGGCATACGAAGCGGTATGGATGAAAAATCCGGAAAAGCTGAACAAATTCGAATTTCATAAAATTCAAAAAGACGGTCTCGATATTATTCGCGACATTCTAGATAAATATTCCAAGGAAGGCTACGACTCGATTCCGGAAGAAGACTTCAACCTGTTCAAATGGGCCGGCGTTTACCGGCAAAAGCCGAACAACGGCCATTTTATGATGCGGATCCGGATTCCGGGCGGCATTCTGACCAGCGCGCAAGCCCGTGTGCTGGCTTCGATCGGCCGCGATTACGGCCGGGGTCTCATCGACGTCACGACCCGTCAAGCGGTTCAGTTCCACTGGCTCCAAATCGAGAACTTCCCGGACATTTTCGACCGTCTCGCCTCCGTCGGCATGTCCTCGATCGAAGCCTGCGGCGACTGCCCGCGCACGATCGTCGGCAACCCGCTTGCCGGCATCGATCCGGACGAACTCATGGATACGGCCCCGATCGTCCGGCAGCTTGAAGCGTTTTTCGTCAACAACCGCGACTTTTCGAATTTGCCGCGTAAATACAAAATGTCCATTTCGGCCAACATTTACAACAACGCCAGCGCCGAAATCCAGTGCCTCGGCTTCGTCCCGGCTTCCAAAGTGATCGACGGCGAGGAAGTGATCGGCTTCCATGCGCTGGTCGGCGGCGGCCTTTCGGCCAAACCGCATCTGGGCAAGCAATTGGATATGTTTATCCGGCCGGAAGAAGTGCTCAAAGTCGCCATCGGCGTCACGACGCTGTTCCGCGACCACGGCTACCGCGAGAAACGCCACTATGCGCGCCTGAAATATTTGGTGGCCGACTGGGGCGTCGAAAAATTCCAGGAAGAGCTCGTGAAACTGATCGGACCGATGCCGCCCCGCGGCGAAAACCGGGTCGTCGGCTGGAACGGTTCCTACTTCGACGGCGTTCACAAGCAAAAGCAGGAAGGCCTGAACTATATCGGCCTGAACGTGCCGGTCGGCCGGACCAGCAGCGACGAGTTCGAGCAGCTTGCGGACATCGCCGACAAGTACGGCAACGGCGAGATTCGCACGACGATCTCCCAAAACGTGATCCTCACCGGCATTCCGGACGACAAGGTGGAGGAAGTGCTGAAGCATCCGCTGCTTGAACGCCTGTCGCCGAACCCGAACCGGTTTATGAGCCGCACGGTATCCTGCACGGGGAACGAATTCTGCAACCTGGCCATCGTCGAGACGAAGGAGCGCGCCCGCCGCGTGGCGCAATATCTGGACGAACACGTGAAGCTGGATCAGCCGGTGCGCATTCACTTCATCGGCTGCCCGAACGGCTGCGGCCAGAAGCACGTGGCGGACATCGGTCTGCAGGGCTCCCTGATCAAGACGCCGGAAGGCATGGTCGACGCGTTCGACATCGCCGTCGGCGGCACGCTCGGGCCGGGCGCCAAATTCAACACCGTGCTCAAAGGTCGCGTCAAAGGCGAGGAAGTGCACAAGGTGTTGGCGCAGTTGATCGAATTCTACAAAGAACAGCGGACTTCCAGCGACGAATCGTTCCACGATTTCGTACACCGCGTAGGCATCCCCGTTCTGCAGGAAAAGCTGACGGAAATTTTGGCGGTTGCATCCTGACCGACCGGCCTTTTGCCATCCCCTTCGTTGCGGCCTGGCCGCGGCGGAGGGGATTTTGGTTTTCGGGCGGCTATACTCGCCCCATCCGGCATCGACCCAGCAGTCCAGGCGGAGCCCGGCACGCGCGCGTCACGGACCGGTCTATCGCGAGCACGTCATGAACCGGACTATCGGAACAGCTACAAACCGTTTTATCGCGAACAGCCACGACCCGCTCTATATTGGATTTCATCCAACAAAATCGACCACTCCGTTCCATTTTCTCGTCTATATTGGATAATTCCAGCCTCGTTCACCCATTCAAGCTCAAAAGAGCTCCAATTAGACAAATATATTGGATAAATTCCAGTATAGCTGTCCATCTTCCGCGCATTTGGATTATACATTGGATAGTTTCCAACATAGACACCTATGCGTCTTACAGTGCCAGCAAAGCCCGATAGGTCTGCACCAGAAGAAGAAGATCTGCGTCGCAACCTCCGGAACCGACGATTTCACGCGCCAGCAACCGAATGTGTCCAAATAAACGTAGCACGATACAACAGCATTCCCCCCGGGAAACGCAACGTGTCCCGAATTGCTCCTTGTCCGCATCGCGCCTGAACGGTATACTGAGGTTAAGACGAAGAACGTCCCGAAGCCTGCGAAGGTTTGGGGACGTTTCTTTTTTAGGAGGAATGGAAACGATGGCAAACTTCGATCAGGCGCTTCAGGCATTTATGGAATGGCATGCATCCCGTCGCCAAGGGGAACGTAGAGGGCGATTGCGAAGAGGAAACCGGTATGCCGAGGAATTGTTTCTCCGAAACGTGTGGTGGCCGCTGTTCGGACACTTTGACCACTTGCACCCGGAATACGAAGTATACGATTGGAACCGCAAGTCCCAATTTCTCGACTTTGCCTTCCTTCCTCCTTTCGGCCGATTCGGCATCGAATGCGACGGCTTCCAGGCGCACGTTAAAGATATGGATCGCGAAAAATTCAGCTACAGCCTGAACCGCGACAACTTTTTGACGGGGCTTGGATGGAAAATGCTCCATTTCTCCTTTGACGATGTGCAAACCCGCCCCGAAGTTTGCCGCACGCTTCTGCAGCTTGCAATCGGACAAAATATGCTTCGTTTCTCTAACGGAGAATCGGCTGCTTCTTATATGGAAAAGGAAATCCTTCATTTCGCCTGGAGGCTCGGGCGCCCGGTGCGTCCCAAAGACGTGTCCGAACAATTCGAGCTGGACTTTCGGACCGCCCGTAAGCATTTGCGCGCTATGTGCGCTAAAGGCATGCTCCGCCCCGCATCCAAAGGGAATACGGTCCGCTACTACGAGTTGGATGAAATGTCGCTCGAGCGTCTGCTATAAACCGTCCGCAAGCCGGACACCGCGAACGGTTGGAAAAAGAGCTAAGCCGCCAAGTCAAACAACTGCCCGCTGCCATCGGCTAGCCCTGTCGGACCGCCGTTGCGGGGCCATAGCCGCCAAGCTCTTGCGGACGCAAACAAAACCGCTCGCCATCCTTGTCCGGAGCGCACCCGTTTTAGCGGAGATGATTCAGAAAAAGAACAAAAAAGCCCCCGGAACACCGCAACAAAGGCGGCGCCCGGAGACCGTATTCTTTTCGCCGTATATGATTAAGGGCCTAAAACATTAAACCTGCTGAACCTTAATCAGGTTGGTCGTACCGGATTGGCCGAACGGCACGCCGGCGGAGATGACGATCGTGTCGCCCGACTGCACAAGACCCGTCTTCAGCGCGCCGCGTACAGCGGAATCGAACAATTCGTCGGTTGTCGTCACGGGTTCCCCTTTGACCGGGATCACGCCCGACAGCAGGCTCATCTTCGACAGCACTTCCTCATGCTGCGAAATCGCGATGATCGGCGCCTTCGGCCGATACTTGGATACCATGCGCGCGGTAAAGCCGCTTTCCGTTGCGGTGACAATGGCTGCGGCATTCAGCTCAAGGGAAGCGCTGACCGCGCTCTGGCTGACGATCTCCGTCGTGTTGGTCGCGTGGTGGGCGATTTTCTTGAGGAACTGTTCCTTGTAATCGATCATGCCCTCCGCTTTTTTGGCGATCGTCGCCATCGTCCGGACGGATTGGACGGGATACTTCCCGGCGGCCGACTCGCCGGACAGCATGACCACGTCCGCTCCCTGCAGCACCGCGTTGGATACGTCGCTAACCTCGGCTCTTGTCGGCCGCGGGTTGACCTGCATCGACTCCAGCATGTGCGTGGCGACGATAACCGGCTTGCCGGCGAGGTTGCACTTCTCGATCATTTCCCTTTGAATAAGCGGCACTTCTTCAATCGGCACTTCTACGCCCAGGTCGCCGCGGGCAACCATGATGCCGTCGGACGCCTCGATAATCGCGTCGAGATTCGCCACGCCCTCTTCGTTCTCGATTTTGGAAATAATCTGAACGTGTCCGGCGCCGTTCTCTTCCAAAATGCGGCGGATTTCCAAAATATCCTCGGCCTTGCGGACGAAGGATGCGGCGATCATCTCGACGCCATGCTGAAGCCCGAAATAAATATGCTGCACGTCCCGCTCCGTCACCCCGGGAAGCGACGTCTTGATGCCGGGCAGGTTGACGCCTTTTCGCGGCTTCAACGTCCCGCCGTTTACGATCGTACAGCGGATTTCCGTTCCTTCCACCGCCCGCACCGTCAGTTCGACAAGCCCGTCGTCGATCAAAATCCGGTCGCCCGGCTTGACGTCTTTCGGCAGATCCGGATAGTTCACCGGCAGGCGGGACGCATCCCCCAGCACATCCTCCGTCGTCAATACCAGCTCTTCGCCGGCTTTCAGCTCGCACGACGCTTCCTTCAGCTTGCCGATCCGCACCTCCGGACCTTTGATGTCCATCATGATCGGAACAAACGTGTTCAGTTCCCGGGCGGCCTGACGAATTTTCGCGATGCGCCCGGCATGGTCTTCCAGCTCTCCGTGAGCCATATTTAAACGGGCAACCGTCATTCCCGCCAAAATCATTTCCTTCAAAATGCCTACGTCCTCGCACGCGGGTCCCATGGTACAAATGATTTTCGTTTTGCGCATGTCCAGTCCTCCTCGTCTTACGTCTATTTTACGACGAAAAAACGGAAGGAACTATGAAATATAGTATAATGAATGCAATATAGTACGATACGGGAGAGAAAAGAATGGTAGAAATCGCGGAAGTCCGCCAGGACAGCGGATTTGACTGGTATCAGGAAGGGAACGCGGACCGGGAAACCTATTATCTCGGCCTGGCAACGTACGGCAAATGCCTCTATAGAGCCGATCGGGACAAATACATCTTGGAAAAAGGAGAGCTTCTTCTCATTCCGCCGCATATCCCGTTTTACGGCAAAAGCATCCCTTCCGTGCTGCATACCAAATTCGGCCTTCTGTTCAAGGCATCAAGTGCGCGCTCCGCCCTTCCCATCCTGAACCTGCAAAAACCGCTCAAGCTGAAACTGGGCGGCTACGATCTGATCCACGAACGCATCAAAGCCGCATGGAACCAGTGGCAGGAGCGGCCGCCCTACTACCGGACGATGGCGGAAGCGCTGATGACGGAAGCGCTCGTCTATGCCAACCGCGAATGGGACCGGGGCGCCATCCCGGCGGAGAAGCTGCGCCATGTGGAGAACATGAAGCAGTACATTCAAAAGCACCACCGGGAAAAAGTAACGAAGCGGGAACTGGGCGAAGCGATTCAAAAAACCCCCAACTATGCGGCGGCGCTGTTCCGGTCCGTCACCGGGCAGACCATCAGCGAATACGTGCACGGCCAGCGGATCAAGACCGCCATCTACATGCTGACCGAATCCCGGCTTTCCATCAGCGAAATAGCGGCTTTCGTCGGCTACAGCGACGTTTCTTATTTCCATCGCCTGTTCAAGCGGATGACCGGAAAGTCGCCTTCCGAATTTACGGACGAGCGGCCGCCGACCCCATAACGGCGGCGTTTCGGGATCATCCCCGCAGCGGGGAAACGGCACGGGCCGGGGACTAAGCGTTTAAGACTTCGACCGTGCCGTCGCGATGGCCGATGAAGACCGCCGAGGTCATGCGCACGAACAGGCCGTTTTCCACGACGCCCGGAATTTGGTTCAGCAGCACGGTCAGCCTTTCCGGGTCCGCGATGGAACCGAACCGGCAGTCGGCAATATAGTTGCCGTTGTCCGTCCGGTAAGGCTGCTCGCCATCGAGGCGAATGGCGGGTTTGCAGCCCAGTTCCTTGAGCCGGTTAAGCGTCAGCCGCGTCGCAAACGGAACGATCTCAACCGGAAGGGGAAATCGCCCCAGCGTCTCCACCCGTTTGGACTCGTCGGCCACGATCAGGAGCTTGCCGCTGCTTGAGGCAAGCACTTTTTCCCGCAGCAGCGCGCCTCCCCCGCCTTTGATCAAATGAAACTCGGGACCGATCTCGTCCGCCCCGTCGATCGTCACGTCGATCCGGTCGATTTCCTCGATGCCGATGAGCGGGATGCCCCACTCGGCCGCCAAACGTTCGGAGCGCACGGAGCTTGCGACGGCCTTGATGTCGAGCCCTTCCCGCACGCGCTCCGCGATTCGTTTGATCGCCCAATAGGCGGTCGAACCGGTGCCCAGTCCGACGATCATGCCGTCCTCCAGCCATTCCACCGCTTTTTCCGCCGCCAGTTTTTTCATGTTCGGTTCCATCCGTTTACGCCCCCTGTTCGTTCTCCTGCGCCAAAGCAAAAAAAAACCGCGCGATGCGCAAGAAGACGAAGCCGCTCCGGCAAGAGCGCTCCGTCTTCATTCTGTTCCGCTTATACTTTTGCCATCGCCGCTTCGGTGCGCGCGCGGTCCCGTTCCAAAATCGGGGCGAGGTACTTGCCCGTGTACGAATTTGGATTGGCCGCAAGCTCCTCCGGCGTGCCTGTGCCGACGATGGTTCCGCCTCCGCTGCCGCCTTCCGGGCCGAGGTCGATCAAATAGTCCGCCGTCTTGATGACGTCGAGATTGTGTTCGATGACCAGCACGGTCTCGCCGGAGTCGACCAGCCGCTGCAGCACCTGCAGCAGGCGGGCGATGTCGTCGGCGTGCAAGCCTGTCGTCGGCTCGTCGAGAATGTACAGCGTCTTCCCGGTGCTGCGGCGGTACAGCTCGGCCGCCAGCTTCACCCGCTGCGCTTCCCCGCCGGACATCGTGGTGGACGGCTGACCCAGCGTCATATAGCCCAATCCCACGTCAAGCAGCGTTTGCAGCTTGCGGTGAATACGGGGAATGTTCTGGAAAAACACCGTTGCGTCCTCGATCGTCATCTCCAGCACTTCGGAAATGTTTTTCCCTTTATATTTGACTTCCAGCGTCTCGCGGTTGTAGCGTTTGCCCTTGCAGACCTCGCACGGAACGTATACGTCCGGCAGGAAGTGCATCTCGATCTTGATGATGCCGTCGCCTTTGCAGGCTTCGCAGCGTCCTCCCTTGACGTTGAAGCTGAAACGGCCTTTCTTGTAGCCGCGGACTTTGGCTTCGTTCGTCATGGCGAAGACGTCGCGGATGTCGTCGAACAGCCCGGTGTACGTCGCCGGATTGGAACGGGGCGTGCGGCCGATCGGCGACTGGTCGATGTCGATGACCTTCTCCAGATGCTCGAGCCCTTTCAGTTCCTTGAACTCTCCCGGACGCGTCTTCGCCTTGTTCAGATCGCGGGCAAGCGCCTTGTATAAAATCTCGTTGACCAGCGTCGACTTGCCGGAACCGGACACACCGGTCACGGCCGTGAACACGCCCAGCGGGATTTTGACGTTCAGGTTTTTCAGGTTGTTGGCCTTTGCGCCCCTGATTTCCAGCCAATTGCCGTTCGGCTTGCGCCGCTCCAGCGGCACGGGAATGAACTTGCGCCCGCTCAGGTACGCCCCGGTCAACGATTTCTCGTTGGCCATCACTTCCTGCGGCGTCCCCTGGGCGACCACGGTCCCCCCGTGAATGCCCGCTCCCGGCCCGATATCGATCAGATAATCCGCCGCCAGCATCGTGTCCTCGTCGTGCTCGACCACGATGAGCGTATTGCCAAGATCCCGCATATGCTCCAGCGCCTTGATGAGCCGGTCGTTATCGCGCTGGTGAAGGCCGATGCTCGGTTCGTCGAGAATGTAGAGGACGCCCATCAGGCTGGAACCGATCTGCGTCGCCAGCCGGATGCGCTGCGCCTCGCCCCCCGACAGCGTGCCCGCCGCACGCGACAGCGTCAGGTAATCGAGCCCCACGTTCACGAGAAAGCCGAGCCTGCTGTTGATTTCTTTCAAAATCAAATTCGCGATCGCTTTCTCCTTGTCGTTCAGCTTCAGCTCGGAGAAAAACGACTGCGCCTCCCCGATCGACAGCGAAGTCACGTAGGAGATGTTTTTCCCGCCGACCGTAACCGCGAGCGACTCCTTCCGCAAACGGTGGCCTTTGCAGGTTTCGCAAGGCCTGGAGCTCATATACTGCTCGACGAACTCGCGGATGAAATCGGACGCCGTCTCGCGGTAACGCCGCTCCAGATTGTTGACGATCCCTTCGAAGGGAACCATGGCGTCGCGCGTATGGCCGAACTCGTTCTCGTAGCGGAAACGGATCTTCTCCCCGCCGGTTCCGTACAGGATCATGTTCATCTGCCGGTCGCTGAGCTCGGAGACGGGAACGTCCATCGGAATGCCGTAATGCGCGCAGACCGCCGCCAGAAATTGCGGGTAGTACGTGGAGGCGCCGCCCGCCCAGGCGTCGAACGCGCCCTCTTCGATGCTCTTGGTGCGGTCGGGCACGAGCAGGTCCGGGTCGACGACCATCTTGACGCCCAAGCCGTCGCAATCGGGACAAGCCCCGAAGGGCGAGTTGAACGAGAACATCCGCGGCGTCAGCTCGTCCATGGAGAACCCGCAAATCGGGCAAGCGAGCTTGGAGCTGAACATCAGCTCCTCCTTGTCGATGACGTCCACGATGACCTTGCCGTCCGCCAGCTTCAGCGCCGTCTCCAGCGAATCCGCCAGCCGGGCCGCCACATCCTCCTTGATGACGATGCGGTCGACGACCACTTCGATGGAATGCTTCTTGTTTTTCTCCAGTTCGATCTTCTCGGCCAGATCGCGGATTTCCCCGTTTACGCGCACGCGGACAAAACCCTGCTTCTGCACGTCGGCCAGCAGCTTGCTGTGCTCGCCTTTGCGCCCGGATACGACAGGCGCGAGAATCTGCAGGCGGGTGCGCTCGGGATATTCCATAATGCGGTCGACCATTTGCTCCACCGTTTGCGAGGCGATCTCCACGCCGTGCGTCGGGCAATGCGGCCGGCCGATCCGCGCGTACAACAACCGCAAATAGTCGTAAATCTCGGTGACGGTCCCGACCGTCGAACGCGGGTTGCGGCTGGTTGTCTTCTGGTCGATGGAAATGGCCGGCGACAGCCCTTCGATCGAATCGACGTCCGGTTTGTCCATCTGGCCCAAAAACTGGCGGGCGTACGCGGACAGGGATTCCACGTAGCGCCGCTGTCCTTCCGCGTAGATGGTGTCGAACGCCAGCGAGGATTTGCCGGAGCCGCTAAGCCCCGTCAGCACGACAAACTTGTCCCTGGGAATGGTCACGTCAATATTTTTTAAATTGTGGGCGCGAGCGCCCTTAATGACGATATTCTCGTTGGCCAACGATTTAGCCCCTTTCGCTTTACGGGCAAGGCGGGGCTTCGCAATCGCCCACAGTTGTCCGTACATAAGAATATGTGTTCCCATTTATTATAGCGAAGCCGGAATTAGGATGCAAATGGAAATGAAAACCTTGCCGCGTCTGTTTTTTTGCCATTATCGCTTCGGAAAATGCCGCCGGTTGTCCGGCGCGGGGGAGCGCGGTACAATCAGAACAGGTTGATTGGAGTCGGACGGAAGGGACGTGGAAACGTGGAGAATCCCGGAACGTTGGAGATTGCGTTTGCCCGGCTGGAAGATTTGCCGGCCATTGTCGACATTTACAACAGCACGATCGCGGGAAGAAGAGCAACCGCCGATCTGGAGCCGGTTACGGTGGAAAGCCGGCTGCCATGGTTCAAGGCGCATACGCCGGACCGCCGGCCGCTGTGGGTGGCCAAGCAAGGGGAAACCGTCGTCGGTTGGGCGAGTCTGAGCGACTTCTACGGCCGCCCCGCTTATAACGGAACGGCGGAAATCAGCATTTACGTAAGCGAGGCCTGCCGCGGCTCCGGGGTGGGCAGCCTGCTGGTGGAGCATGCGATCGCGGAGTGCCCGAGGCTTGGCGTGAACACGCTGCTCGGCTTCGTCTTCGCGCACAACGAGCCCAGCCTGCGCTTGCTGCGCAAGTTCGGCTTCGAAGCCTGGGGCCATTATCCGAAGGTAGCCGTGCTCGACGGGGTCGAGCGCGATCTGACGGTGCTGGGCAAGCGCTTGGGGGGACCGGTCCCGCCGGCAATCGGTTAGTGGATGGACCGAAGGCTTACCTGGAATTTCGGCCTGTATGGACGCCTCGAATCCGCCCCGAATCCGCCCCGATAACCGGGGCGATTCGCAGTCCCTCCCTATTCGCTTTGCCTTTCCCCGCTGCGTTCCCTTTCGGCCTACATCTCGGCCTTCAGTTCCAGCAAGGCGTCGCGCAGCTCCGCGGCGCGCTCGAACTGCAGGTTTTTGGCCGCCTCCTTCATCTCCGCTTCCAGTCGCTGAATCACCGCCTGGCGCTCTTTCTTCGACATCTTGTCCACGCCCTTGACGCCGGCCAGATAGGAGCTCTTCTGCTCCGCCACTTTGGTCGCCTCGATCACGTCGCGCACTTTCTTGCGGATCGTTTGCGGCGTGATGCCGTGCTTCTCGTTGTAAGCCAACTGGATTTTGCGGCGGCGCTCGGTTTCGGAAATGGCCTTTTCCATCGATTCCGTAATCTTGTCGGCGTACATGATGACGCGTCCCTCGGCATTGCGCGCCGCGCGCCCGATCGTCTGGATGAGCGACCGCTCCGCCCGCAGAAAGCCTTCTTTGTCCGCGTCCAATATCGCCACCAGCGAAACCTCCGGCAGGTCAAGGCCCTCCCGCAGCAGGTTGATGCCGACCAGCACGTCGAACTCGCCGAGCCGCAGATCGCGCAAAATCGCCATCCGCTCCAGCGTTTTGATGTCGGAGTGCAGATAGCGCACCTTGATGCCGACTTCCTTCAAATAGTCGGTCAAATCCTCCGCCATCTTCTTCGTCAGCGTCGTCACCAGCACGCGTTCGTCCTTGGCGATGCGCGCCCGGATCTCGCCCAGCAAATCGTCGATCTGCCCCTTGGTCGGACGAACCTCGATGACCGGGTCGACAAGCCCCGTAGGACGAATGATCTGCTCGACCACCGTCGGACACTTCTCCAGCTCGTACGGCCCGGGCGTCGCGGATACGTAGATCAGCTGATTCGCCTTTTGCTCGAACTCCTCGAATTTAAGCGGCCGGTTGTCCTTGGCCGACGGAAGACGGAAGCCGTGTTCGACGAGAACGTCTTTGCGCGCCTGGTCCCCGTTGTACATGGCCCGGATCTGCGGCAGCGTCACGTGGGATTCGTCGATGACGATGAGGAAGTCCTTGGGGAAAAAGTCCAGCAGCGTATAGGGCGTAGACCCCCGCTCGCGGAACGTCAGCGGCCCCGAGTAGTTCTCGATCCCGGAGCAGAAGCCCATCTCCGCCATCATCTCCAGATCGTAGCGCGTCCGCTGCTCGAGCCGCTGCGCTTCCAGCAGCTTGCCGGCCGCGCGCAGTTCGGCCAGCCTCTCCTCCAGCTCCCGCTCGATGTTGACGAGCGCCAGCTTCATCTTCTCCTCGGCGGTCACAAAGTGGGTCGCCGGGAAAATCGCGACGTGCTCGCGTTCGCCCACGATCTCGCCCGTCAGCGTATCGATCTCGGTAATCCGCTCGATCTCGTCGCCGAACAGCTCGACCCGGATCGCCCGGTCGCTTCGCGAAACCGGGAAAATCTCGATGACGTCTCCCCGCACCCGGAACGTCCCGCGGACGAAGTTGATATCGTTGCGCTGATACTGAATGTCGACCAGCTTGCGGAGAATTTCGTTCCGCGGCCGCTCCATGCCGACCCGCAGGCTCAGCCGCAAATCGCGGTATTCCTCCGGCGAACCCAAGCCGTAAATGCAGGAAACGCTCGCCACGATAATGACGTCCCTGCGCTCGAACAGCGCCGAGGTCGCTGAGTGGCGCAGCTTGTCGATCTCGTCGTTGATGCTCGAGTCCTTCTCGATGTACGTGTCGGTAGACGGAATATACGCTTCCGGCTGATAGTAATCGTAATAGCTGACAAAATATTCGACCGCATTGTCCGGAAAAAACTCTTTAAACTCGCTGCACAGCTGGGCGGCCAGCGTTTTGTTGTGGGCGATGACCAGCGTGGGCCGGTTCGCCCGGGCAATCGTATGGGCAATCGTAAACGTCTTGCCTGTTCCTGTCGCACCCAGCAGCGTCTGATGCTTGACGCCGGCTTCGAGACCCTCCACAAGCTTCCGGATCGCTTCCGGCTGATCCCCTTGCGGCTCGTATTCGGACACGACCCGGAACCGCCCGTCTTTCGGCGAAGAATCCGCCATCGCAGGTACACCCCCATATGTTCCGAAACAGAATATGTGTTCCCGTACCATTATAAAGGTTTCGTTTTCCCCCGTCAAAACCGCCCTCCCTTGGTTCGTTCGCCGCCGGTTTCGCCAATCGAAGGACGATAGGCAAATCCGGTATTCAGGATCAGGAATTGTAAAGTATAATAGGTTTATGGGAATAAAGGAGGCCGGAGCATGGGGCTTTTTTCGTTTTTTCGGGGTCAATTTGTCGAAGTCGTTGAATGGCGGGAAGACACGAACGCGATGGTGTACCGTTTCCCCGCATACGATAGCGCGATCAAGATGGGGGCGAAGCTGATCGTTCGCGAAGGGCAGGCCGCCGTCTTCGTCAACGAGGGGCAGCTGGCGGACGTGTACGGGCCGGGCACCTATACGCTGAATACGCAAAACATGCCGCTGTTGACCGCCCTGAAGTCCTGGAAGCACAAGTTCGACTCCCCTTTCAAGGCGGACGTCTACTTCGTCAATATGACGAACTATACCAACCAGAAATGGGGCACGGCCAATCCGGTCATCATGCGGGATGCGGAATTCGGGCTCGTCCGGATTCGCGGCTTCGGCAGCTACTCGTTCCGGGTGAAAGATCCGGCGCTGTTCCTCCGCGAGATTTTCGGCATGAGAGAAGAGTTTACGGCCGAAGGAATAACCGCGCACCTGAAATCGGCGATCGTCTCCGGCATCAGCGACTTGCTGGCCGAATCGAACATTCCGGTGGCCGACCTTGCTTCCAGCTACGAGGAGCTTGGGCTTAGCGCCGCCGAACGGCTGCAAAAGCATTTCGAAGCGATGGGACTGGCGCTGTCGTCGCTGACGATCGAAAACATCTCGCTCCCCGAAGAAGTGGAAAAAGCGATTGACCGCCGCTCGTCGATGAGCATTGCCGGCAATCTCGAGCGGTATACCCGGTACCAGGCGGCGGAAGCGATTCGCGAAGCCGCGGGCGGCGCGGAATCGGCGATGGCCGCCGGCGCCGGGCTCGGAGCCGGGATGGCCATGGGGCAAATGCTGCAGCAAGCGCTGAACCCGTCGCCTCAGCCGCACCATTCCGGCGCGGCGGATGCCGCCGGCGTGGAGCCCGACGCCGCCTGCGGCGAATGCGGGCACCGGCTGAAGCCGGCGGAGAAATTTTGCCCGCAGTGCGGTACGGCGCGTCCCTACGCCCGCTTCTGTTCGGAATGCGGCGAGCCGGTCGCCGCAAGCGCCAAATTCTGCTCCGCCTGCGGAACGAAGGTGTAGCCGGCGATGACAGTGGAAGCGAAAGCAAAAGCGGAGCCGACCGGGTTCCCCTGCCCGGCATGCGGCGGGTCGTTGGCCTTCGATTCGGAAAGCCAAAATCTGAAGTGCCGGTATTGCGGGCGGGAAGAAACGATCGAGCATTTGCTGGAAACGCCGGCCGAGCATGCGCTTGATCTAAACGACGGGCAAGACGACGAGCGACTGGACTGGGGACTTGCGCAGCAAGCGATCCGCTGCGAAAGCTGCGGCGGCGAAACCCTCATTCCGGCGCACCGGACCGCGGGGGAATGCGCGTTTTGCGGATCGCCGAAGGTCCTCGCGCAAGACGATGCGAGAAGCATACGCCCCGAATCGGTCATCCCCTTCCAAATCTCCAAGGAAGAAGCCGCCGCCTCGTTCAAAAAGTGGAAGCGCAAGCGCTGGTTCGTGCCGAACGCGTTCAAACGGCGGGACGTCCGCTCCGAGCTGACCGGCATTTACATCCCCTTCTGGACGTACGATGCCGATACGGTTTCCGCGTACCGCGCGGAACGGGGAGACTATCACTACCGGACGGAAACGCGCACGCGCGTCGTCGACGGGAAGACGGAGACCTATACCGAGACCGTTCGCTATACGGTGTGGCGATGGACCCGCGGCACTTACGGCCGCGCGTTTGACGACATCCTCGTTCCGGCATCGAAACAGCATGAGGGCAAACTGCTGGAACGCCTCTCCCGCTTCGATCTGAGCCGGCTTGTCGGCTATCGGCCGGAATATTTGAGCGGCTTTATCGCGGAGCGCTACACCGTTTCCCGCAGCGAAGGCTGGAGATCGGCGCAGGAACGGATGGACGATCAGCTTCGGCGCGAAATCATCCGGGAAATCGGCGGGGACGAGGTGCGGAATTTAAGCATCTATACCGCCTATTCCTCCGTAACGTACAAACACATTCTGCTCCCGGTCTGGAATGCCAGCTATACGTACAAAAACAAGCTTTACCGCTACATGGTCAACGGACAAACCGGGCTCGTCACGGGCCGCGTCCCCCGCAGCCCCGTCAAAATCGCCCTGTTTGTTCTGTTCTGCCTGACGATCGCGCTTTTGGCTTTATATCTATTGGGATCGACCGAGTAGCGCCGCCGCGCCGCAGGAAGAGGAAAGATGCTGTCCCACAAGTAGCCAAAACAACTGCGGGGCGCTTTTTTGTTGAGGGCAATAAGCAACTGCAACTCCGCCCGGCCGGTCCGACGAGCCGAATGTCCGATCTCTTGCTTTTGGCGCCGGAATCGGTTATTCTTTATTTAGACAATTGACTAAATATCAAAATTAAACCCGGCATTGAACGGAAAGAAGGAGGTTCTTCCCTGTGAACGACGCGTTTAAGGCGCTGTCCGATCCCACTCGCCGGCAGATCATCCAGCTGCTGAAGGAACGCGATTTGTCCGCCGGGGAGATTGCCGAGCATTTCAACATTTCCAAGCCAAGCATCTCGCACCACCTGAACATTCTGAAACACGCGCATCTCATTCAGGATGTCCGGCACGGACAAAACATCATTTATTCACTCAACCTGACCGTCGTGCAGGAAACGCTGAACTGGTTTCTCAACCTGATCGGCACGAAAGGAGACGATGAAACATGACGCAACAGCCGCAAAACGAAACCAACAAGAAATGGACCAAAGACATATGGGCATTGCTCATCGTCAATTTCGCCATTTTCGCAGCCGCCTTTCTGGTCTTCGACCGTCAATTGCCCGACGTCATGCCTTCCCACTTCGACATGAACGGCAATCAGGACGGGTCGATGCCGAAGTGGCAATTCTGGCTTTTCTACGGCGGCTTGGGCGTACTGCTCCCGCCCGCGGTCGCCGCCATGCGCTTTATCGATCCCCGCAAAGAGAACTATGCCCGTTTCGAAGGCTTCTACAAGCTGTTGCGCTGGGTGATCAGCCTGTTTCTGCAAGGTTTGTTCATCACGATCATCCTTCACGGCCTGGGCCATTCCATCCCCGTCCACAAAGTGATCGCAGGCGCGCTCGGGGTGCTGTGGGTTGTCATCGGTAACCGGATGGGGCAAGTGCGCAGCAACTTCTTTATCGGCATCCGCACCCCTTGGACGCTCGTCGACGAAAACAACTGGAACCGGACGCACCGGCTGGCTGCCAAGCTGTGGGTGCTCGCGGGATTGATCATGTTCGTCATGGCCTGGTTTGCGACCGGGACCTGGGTTACCGTTCTCATTTTGGTTTGCGTACTGGGCAGCTCGATCGTGCCGGTGGTTTACTCCTACCTTCTGCATCGGCGCGCGAACCCTTAATGGCCGAGCAGCTTTAAACCGACCGCGGCGGAAATGACGAGAGCCAGGAAAAAGATCCGGCGAAGCTGGCGCGACTCCCCGTAGAAGATCATTCCGATCAGCGTCGCGCCGACCGATCCGATCGCGGTCCAGACCGCATAGGCCGTGCCCATGGAAAGGGACTTCATCGCCATGCTGAGCAACATAAAGCTGGCGGCAAAGCCGAGAATCATGATCAGAAACGACCTCGTGTCGCGCCGCTTGTTCAGCAGGTTAAGCCCGGTGACGCCGACCACCTCGCCGAGACCCGCCAGAATCAGCCATACCCATGCCATTACGAATCCGCCTCCTTCTCCTGCTCCGGATGTCCAGTCGTCATCTTCAAGCCGGCGATCCCGATCACCATCAGGATGACAAGCGCTAGCTTCCCGGCATCCAGCTCCACGCCAAAGAAGATCGATTCGCATAGCACCGTTCCGGCCGCCCCGATGCCGGTGAAGACCGCATAAGCCGTGCCGACAGGCAAGGCGCGGGATACGGCCATCAGGCCTGCGAAGCTCAGCCCGATCGCGATCACGGTCAGCAGCCACGTCAGCCAGCCGTCGGCATACTTAAGGCCCGTTACCCAGCCGACCTCGCAAATCCCGGCTCCTACGAGCAACAGCCAGTATCGATTCATATCCAATGTCCTCCTTCAATTCGAGTCTAGACTTTGTCGCCGTATGCCGTTCCATTCGAAAAAGCGCAAAAAAACCGGGAGCGCGCGCATGGCGTCCGAAGAACCGGCGGCTTGCGCCGCCGCAGCCTTTCGGTGATGCACGCGAAACTCCCGGGTACATGAGAAGGATATCAGGACAACGGCTTTCTTGACCGCCTCGGCGGCAAACCGGCTTCTTCCGGCGCCGGATTGGCGCTTGTGCCCAAGCCGGACGATGCCGCCGCGCGTTCTTCGGCCAAGCGGCCCGCCTCCGGCTCCGCGGCTTCGATGCCCGCCGCAGCCGCAGCCAATTCCCCGGACGCGCCGGAAGCTTCTCTCAGCGCTTCGTCTGGGCGCGCGGCGTGCGCCGGTTCCGCGCCCCTGCGGCGCCTCGCGCCCGCCTGCCGAAGCCCCCGCCAAATCGAGGCCGAGCGGGGAGCGGCGACGACGTCGGCGTCCTCGTCCGGGGCCAAAATGATCCCGAGCTGATAATGTTCCCCGGCGTAACGGGCGCGCTGAACGAATTTCACATGGCCTTCGCGGTTGACGACTTCCAGCTTCGAGAACGCCGACTGCAGCTGCAGCGCATCGTGCAACTGTTCTTTCGTCCGGACCTTCATGCCGTTCACCCGCGTGATCCGCTCGCCCGCCTGCAGTCCCATCTCCGCAGCCGGGGTGCCCGGAAGCGTCGCCAGCACCGTCAGCCCTCGGCCGTCCTGCGCGTAGACCGGCTGACGGCCGCTTTCCCGCCAGCGGCCGAGCAGCAGCACGCCTTCGTGCATCGCGAAGGCGCCGAGCGCCGCAACGGGCGCGAGCGGCTCCCAGAAGGCGGCTCCCGCCGCCAGCACGGCCACCGCGAGGCCATACAGCATGAGCGTATTGCCGGATTCGCGAGCCTTGTCTTCGGGCCACCGCGTCTTCGTCCGATCGGTAAAGCCGATCAACACCGGGAAAGCCAGCAGACTCCATCCGGCCGCGTCCGAACTCGAGAACAGCGGGGTCCAGGGCAGCGCCAATCCGTCCGTCCCTCCCGCCGGAACCAGCCACAGCAGCGGAACCGGCCATAGGCCGGACAGCGAGTAAGCGCCGATCGGCTTGCCTCTTTTTCCTTCGAGAAACAACGGCACCGCCTGCTTCGCTCCTTGCAGCCGAACGAGCGCGCCTTCCGCCACATGCAGCAGGCCGGCCAAAAACAGCAAGCCCGGCACGTCGATTTGAAGCAGCGCCCGAATAGCTGGGCCCGCCGCACCCGCCGCATCGCCGCTCCACCCCGTCCAGGACAGAACGGCCTGAACGAGGCCGAGCGCGCCCGCGGCATAGGCCAGGCAAATATATCGAAGCCGAAACAGCGCAAGAACCGCCATCGCGAGCCAGACGCACAGCAGCGTCTCGTTCGTCAGTTGCGCCCCCGCGCCCAATCCGATCAGGGAAAGGCAAAGACCCGCGCCCAAACCGGCCAGCGTCCGGCTGATCAGCAGCGAAAGCGATCCGTACATCCGGACATGAAACATTTGGCGCTGGAGCACGACGCTGTTCCGCGCATGCCACCAGGCAAACAGAACCGCTATATAGAAATAAGGCAACGTAAACAAGCCCGCTGCGGCGCGTCCCGCTTCCCGCAGCCAGTCAAGATAAGGGTCCATCCCTTTCCGTCCCCTTTCGCACGGTATCCGTATCTACATTCGACGGGGGAGACGAAATTCCTTTAGCCGATTTTTTCCGCCATCCGCAGCGCAATGTCATGCGCCGCCGACCACTGCGCATCCCGAGCCGGATCCTGAAGCGCCATGAAAAACGCCTCCTCCAGCCGTTCCGCCGTCCGCTCGTCGACTATTCCGGTTTCCGGCAGCTTAGCCGCTTGCTGAAACCGTTTGACGGCCTCCTCCGTCGCCTTGCTGTAATAGCCGTCCGTCCGGTCGGCCGCAACGCCGACGCCTTCGAGCATCAGTTGCAGGTTCCGAACGTCTTCGCCCGTCTCGTCCGGCTTCAGGACGCGGTCTCGGGGCAGGCGGGAAGCGGAAAAATAGTCCGGCTGGCTCACGGCGACGTCCGGCGCGAGGCCCTTGGCGTCGATCCAGCTGCCGTCGGGCAGCAGCCACTTGGATACGGTCAGCTTCACCAGGCTCCCGTCGTCCAGCCCTTTTTCGAAGCTGATCTGCACCGTTCCTTTCCCGTAGGTCGTCTCCCCGAGAAGCGCCGCCCCGGCCGACTGCTTGAGCGCGCCGGCCAGGATTTCCGCAGCGCTGGCGCTTCCCTTGTCGATGAGCACGACAATCGGATACGGCTTCACCGTCCGCAAGCTTCCTTCCGAAAGCTCGGTCTTCCGGTTTCCGTTCCCGTCCTCCGTGATAACGACCGGCTTTCCGCTCGGAACGAACAGCTCGGCCACTTCAACCGCCGTCTGCATAACCCCGCCCGGATTGCCGCGCAGATCGACGACCAGCGCCTTCATCCCCCGGCCTTCCATCTCCGTCAAGGCTTCGACCGCTTTTTTCGCGGTATCGAACGAGAACTGGACAATCCGCAGCTTGCCGACGCCGTCGCCGCCGAGTTCCCCGACCGCCGTCGCCTCCGCAATGCGGTCGCGGACAAGCTCCAGCTCGAGCGTCTTGTCCGCACCCGGACGCTGCACCCGCAGCTTGGCTTTCGTGCCTTTGGGCCCGCGGATCTTGGCGACGGCTTCGCGCAGGCTCAGTCCCTCCAGAGAAGTTCCGTTCACGGACAGCAAAATATCCTTCGCCTGAAGGCCGGCCCGCTCCGCCGGAGTGCCTTCCAGAACCTGACGGACGACAACCTCGCCGTCCTGAACCTCGAGCCTTGCGCCGATGCCGGTGAACGTCCCTTCGACAGCGTCGGTAAATCGGTCGGCTTCATCCCGCGTCATGTAGACGGAATACGGGTCGCCAAGCGCCCCCACCATTCCCCGGATCGCTCCGTCCAGCAGCTCTTCCCGGTTTACCGGGCGCATATATTGCTGCTCGATCAACGCATAAACGCGACGCAGCTTGTCGAGCTCCTTCTCCGTGAAACCGCCTGAAACGCCGCCCTCGGAAGCGCCTGCGGCGAGACCGGAAGAGGACGGACGGAAGGTTTTTCCGGAAGCGTTCAGAATGCCGATCGTCGCGACGCACGCCAGCAGCGCCGTGCATGCGGCAATGGCCAACACCGTGCGGCCCCGAAACACCATCGTCCCCACCCTCTTTCGTTCATCTTCATATTCCTATGACCTGAACGTTCGGCTTATCCCGGCGCGAAGCCGCCCGCCGCTCCCGAAAAGCCAAAAACAGCCGCCCCTCCGCGCCTCTTCCGTCAAAAACAGAAGAAAGAGGCCGGAGGAACCGGCCGGATGACGACGGCTGCGCCGTCTTTCTTATTTCAGGTAAGGCGCCGGATCGACCGGATTGCCGTTCTTGCGCACTTCAAAGTGCAGATGGTAGCCGGTCGCGGTTCCGGTCTTGCCGACAAGCCCGATTTTTTCGCCGCGTTTGACCGTTTGGCCTTTTTCGACCAGGATGCCGCCCGGTTTCAAATGGCCGTACAGCGTCCACAGCCCGTTCCCGTGGTTGATGACGATCGTATTGCCGTACCCGCTCCACGTCTGGGCGACGATCACGACGCCGGATTCGGCCGCGTAAACGGGCGTGCCCTCAGGAACGGCCATATCGATTCCGGTGTGCAGCTTCCTCTTTCCCGTAACCGGGTGTATCCGGTAGCCGAACGGCGAGGACAGCCGGTATTCCCGCTTGAGCGGAAGCCCGAGCTTGCCGCCCGTATAATAATTGCGGATCTTTTTCTTCTTCTCCAAAAGCTCGGAATATTTCTGGCCGAACTCCATGAGCGCCTTCTCGGCTTCCTCGCTGATCTCCTCGGTTTCCTCGATCTTCTCGTTAAGCTGCGCGATCAGAACTTCCTTTTGCCGCTCCTTAAGCTCCAGATTCGCTTTGCGGGTGGCCATCTCGGCGTAGAGGTTCCGCACCTCTCCGAGCTCGGCTTCGACCTGCGCTTTTTTCTCGGCGACGAACGCCTCGTATTGCTTGCTCTGCTCCAGCACGGACTTGTCCTGCTGCATAATGAGCTTCATGGCGTTGAAGCGCGTCAGAAAATCGTCGAAGCTGGTCGAGCTGAGCAGCACGTCAAGGTAAGAGACCGCGCCGTTCATATAGATCATGCGGATGCGCTTTTGCAAAAGCTCGTCGCGGCTTTCGCGCTGCTCCTCGGCGGCTTCCAGCTCTTTGGTCGTCCTCATCAGCCGCTCCTCGGCGGCGTCGATTTTCGCCTGGGTGGCAACCAGTTCCTCGCCGGCTTTGGCGATTTCGTTCATCAGCCGGACGATGTCCTCCTTCGTCGCCGCTTTTTGCGCGGACAACTGCCGGACGTTTTGCTCGGCCTGCTTCTTTTCCTGCGCCGCCTTGTTCATTTGCTGCTGAATCTTTCGGATCTCTTTCTCGATTTTCTGGACTTCGGTTTCCGCGCGACTATCGTAAGGCTGCCCGAGAAACATAATGACGACAAATATCGCGAGGACCGGTAGCAGCTTCTTTCTCACGGTCGTCCTCCTTATTTCAGACCTTTAGATATTTCCGGACGGAGACGGTGCTGCCCCAAATGCCGAGCAGCGCGCCCAGCGACAGCAGCGTCGCGGCGATAAAGCCGGATACTTCGTCCACGCTGGAGAGCTGAATCATCATCAGCCCGAGATCGTATTGCGTCGTCTTCAGGAGCTGCGAATAACCGTAAAGCAGGATCGCGGTCGTGATGGCCGAGCCGCCTAGCCCGATCAGAACGCCTTCCACAAAAAACGGCCACCGAATGAAGCTGTTTGTGGCCCCTACCAGCTTCATAATCGCGATTTCGCGGCGGCGGGCCAAAATCGTCATCTTGATCGTCGTCGAGATCAGGAACATGGCCATGACGGCAAGCCCCGCCACGATGACCAGGCCGATATTCCGCACCGCGTTGGTGATGCGGAACAGCTTCTCGACGGTGCCCTGGCCGTAATAGACCCCGTAAATGGGCTTGTCCGGGTCGGTTTCGTTAAACGCCTTAATTTGCTTGGCCACATACGCGACCTTCTGGGGATCGAACACCTCGACATCGAAGCCGTCCGGCAGCGGATTGTGCTCGTTCTCGTAGCCGTCGAGCGCGCTTCTGGCGTCGTCGTCCAAGCTTTGGCGCAGCCGCTCGAGTCCTTCTTCCTTGGATACAAAGGTGACCTTTTTCACTTCCGGGATGCGGCCGATCTTCCGGTTGACCTCTTCGATCTTCGCCTTGTCGGCGTTCAAATCCATATAAACGCGGATTTCGACCTGGCTTTCGATCTGGTCCGCCAGCTTGTTGACATTGAGCGCAAGCAGCATGAACACGCCGAGGATAAACAGCGATACGACGATGGAGCCCATCGACGCGAACGACATCCAGCCGTTGCGGAAGACGTTTTTGACTCCTTCACGCAGATGGCGCACGTAGGTTCTAACTGTCATAGCCGTATTCCCCTTTCGGCTCGTCGCGAACGATGGTTCCCCGTTCGATTGCGATGACGCGCTTGCGCAGGGTGTTCACGATGTCCTTGTTGTGGGTAGCCATGACGATGGTCGTACCGCGAAAATTGATTTCCTCCAGCAGCTTCATGATCCCCCAGGACGTTTCGGGGTCGAGATTGCCCGTCGGCTCGTCGGCGACGATGACGGCGGGATTGTTGACGATTGCGCGGGCGATGGCGACCCGCTGTTGCTCCCCGCCCGAAAGCTGGGCCGGCAGGCTGCTTGCCTTATGCTTCAGGCCGACCAGTTCGAGCGCTTCCATCGTCCGGCGGCGGATGACCTTTTTCGGCGCCTCGATGACTTCCATCGCAAAAGCGACATTCTCGTATGCGGATAATTTCGGGAGCAGACGGAAATCTTGGAAGATGACGCCGATGTTGCGGCGGATGAACGGAATTTTGCGCTGTTTCAGCTTGCCGATATTGAACCCGTTGACGAACAGTTGCCCTTTGGTCGGGACTTCCTCCCGATAGATCAGCTTCATGAACGTCGATTTGCCGGCCCCGGAAGGACCGACGATATATACGAACTCGTTGCGGTCGATCACAACGTTGATTCCGCTTAGGGCGGTAGTTCCGTCCGGGTATGTCTTGGCTACATCGTGCATTTCAATCACTTGGAATCACACCTTGTTTGAATTCGGACTTTTGATACTTCGACATTGTGCCTAAAAATCCTTTATTTGTCGACTCGTCTTGGGTAAAGCGCACGAATTTTTGTCGCCGCAAAGCGTTGGCCGCCATGGGACTTGGGAAATTTTTAAAAGTTTTTTAATCTGTCGGGTCCGCGCTCGCGCGATGGAATGTTCAGGATTTCCAGAAACAATTTAGGGAGGAAGTGCGGTGCGAAAAGGTTGGATGGGGCCGGTCGCCATCGCGGCGGCTCTGGGAATCGGCGCCGGTACGGCGCTTGGCTGTGCTATGCATGACGGAGACGGGAAATGGGCGCTGAGCTTGTCCGCAGGCGGGCATCGAGAGCGATGGGGCGAGACGGCGGAGGCGCTGCCTCTAGCGGCGGCCGTCCCGGGCGGGGCGGAGACGAGGCAGACGCCCGTCGCTGCGGGTGCGGCGGACGCGCTGCTTGCAGCGGTGCGCCGGCAGGCGACCCTCGCAGCGGGCGGCGAGCGGCCGGACGCGCGGCCCCTGGCGGGGGCGGCGGAGATGCTGCCGGCCGGTCTGTCTCTGGCGGCAGCCGTACCGGACGCGGCGAAGACGATGCCAGCCGGTCTACCTCTGGCGGCGGTAGTACCAGGCGCGGCGGAGAAGCTACCGGCCGATCTGTCTTCGGCAGCGGCCGCCACCAGTGCTCCGGAGCAGAAGCATCGGGACGAAGAACGCCCGCGCAAAATCGCGGCGTTTTCCACCTCCTTTTCGGCAAGCGACGAAGGCCGCTCACATAACATCGAGGCTGTGGCACAAGCGCTTGACAACACGCTGCTGATGCCGGGCGACGTGTTCGATTTCGGCAGCATCGTCGCCAAGGCGGAACGGGAACGCGGCTTCAAGGAAGCGCCTGTCATCGTGAGCGGCAAGCTGAAGCCCGGGATCGGCGGCGGCATTTGCCAGGTCAGCAGCACCCTTTACAACGCCGTGCTGCGCGCGGACGGCATCGACATCGTGGAGCGGCGGAACCATTCGCTCCCGGTCGGCTATTTGCCTGTCGGCCTGGACGCCACCTTCGCGGACGGCTTCATCAACTTCCGCTTTCGCAACGCCACGGGCAAACCGCTTCGGATCAAGACGGAAGTCCGGAACAAAACCGTGACCGTCAAACTGCTCGGAGCCATGAACGAAAACGTGGAGTACCGGATCGAAACGGTGATGCAATACATCATCGCGCCCAAAATCGTTTACGTGGCGGACCCGCATCTGGCCGAAGGCCAAAGCAAGACGCTGCGTCCAGGCGCGGAAGGCTACGTCGTCGACACATACCGCGTGAAGCTGGTCAACGGGGAATTCGCGAAACGGGTCCGTATTTCGCACGACACGTACCGCTCGCAGGATGCGCTCGTCGCCGTCCATCCGGACGATCCGCGTCTGGAGCCTTCTGCTGCCAAACAGCCGGCTCCGCATGGGCTTCCCTCTTCGGATTCCTCTGCGCCGGAATCGCACGCTCCGGTCCCTCTTCACGGCGGCGTGCCGGTCGAACCGTTGTAAAAGCGGGGTTGGAGCCCCGCCTTTTCCCGGTATCCCGTCCCTCGGGCTCGCCCTTTCCACATCCTCTGCTTTCCGGTAACAGCCTCATCCTTGCCTTTCGGGTACCGGATCGCCCTCCACTCCTTTGCCCCCTAAATTCGTTCTCCTGTACGGTGGCCCCGAAACGAAACTGTAGTTGCACAAATAGCAATTGCACGACTGTTTTCCGCTTTTTCGCGTTTGCAGTTGCTATTACGGCAATTCGACGGCCCGACACCTCGTTCGGAGACCGAAATCGAAACTGTAGTTGCACAAATAGCAATTGCACGGCTGTTTTCCGTTTTTTCGCGTTTGCAATTGCTATTACGGCAATTCGACGGCCCGACACCTCGTAAGGCGACCCGCTGCTCAAGCGTGAGCCCTCGGGGATGAACGCGGGCTGCGGAACGGAAACGGCAGGCAGCCGCAATGTTGCGTAGATAATGTTGCGAGGGCAAACGATCTGCTCGATGGATGTAGGTGGCGGTAAAGGCGCCCTGGGGGATGAAGCGGAATTTGGAGAACATGCGGAAGCCAATGCAGGCGCACTCCCGGATGAACGTCCTGCATGCAAGGAGCCAATAACGGCGATTGAGCGGCAGGCAGGCAAAAAGGTACGGCGGAGCTTCGGATTCCGGGAGGCTAAAAATGCAGCAAACCGCCGGGCATCGCGCCCGGCGGCGTTGCACAAAACGGAGCCTGATGAACTCCGCGCTTGCGGCCCTTCGCTTATTTGCACTTTTCGGCGTACTCCGCCGTCCAGGCGTGAACGCGCGCGAGCTCGGCTTCCGCCCGTTCGATCGCGGCGGCTACCTGTTCCGTCGCCGTGCCGCCGTAAACGTTGCGCGCGTTGACGACGTTTTCCGGCTTCAGCACTTCGTAGATCCGGTCGTCGAACAGCGACGAGAATTGCTTGAATTCGTCCAGCGTCAGGTCCAGCAGGAACTTGTTGTTCTGGATGCAGTACAGCACCGTCTTGCCGATCACTTCGTGCGCCTGGCGGAACGGCATCCCTTTGCCGACCAGGAAGTCGGCGATGTCCGTCGCGTTGGAGAAGTCGCGGTCGACGGCCCGGCGCATTTGCTCCTTGCGGACCTTCATCGTCGCGATCATCGGCGCAAACAGCTGCAGAGCGCCCTGGAGCGTCTTGACCGTATCGAACATGCCTTCCTTGTCTTCCTGCATGTCCTTGTTGTACGCGAGCGGCAGCGACTTCAGCACCGTCAGCAGGCCGACGAGATGGCCGTACACCCGCCCCGTTTTGCCGCGCACAAGCTCGGGCACGTCCGGGTTCTTCTTCTGCGGCATGATGCTCGATCCGGTGCAGAACGCGTCGTCCAGCTCGATAAATTGGAACTCCGTGCTGGACCACAGCACCAGCTCTTCGCTAAGCCGCGACAAATGCGTCATAATCAGCGAGGCGTTGGCCAGAAACTCGACGATAAAATCGCGGTCGCTGACGGCGTCCAGACTGTTTTCGTACACCCGCCCGAAATTGAGCAGCTTCGCCGTGTACAGGCGGTCGATCGCAAACGTCGTGCCGGCCAGCGCGCCCGCGCCGAGCGGCAGCGTGTCGATGCGCTTGTAGCTGTCCTGCAGACGCTCGATATCGCGTCCGAACATGGAGACGTAGGCCATCAGATGATGCGCGAACAAAATCGGCTGCGCCCGCTGAAGATGCGTGTAGCCCGGCACGATCGTGTCCAGGTTGGCTTTGGCCTGCCCGATCAGCGCCTCCTGCAGCTTCGCGAGCAGATCGACGAATTCGACGACCCTTTTGCGCAAGTACAGGTGCATGTCCGTCGCCACCTGGTCGTTGCGGCTGCGTCCCGTATGCAGCTTGCCCCCGACCGGCCCGATCTCGTCGATGAGCGCCTTTTCGATGTTCATGTGAATGTCTTCGTCGGCGATCGAGAACTCCTGCTCGCCCCGCTGGATGCGGTTGCGCACCTTCAGCAAGCCTTCCTTGATTTTTTCGACGTCGTCCGCAGGCAGGACGCCGCAATGGCCCAACATCGAGACATGCGCGAGGCTGCCCTGGATATCCTCTTCGGCCAGCTCTTTGTCGAACGTAATCGACGCCGTGTATTCCTCCACCAGTTGGTCGGTTTTTTTCGTAAACCGGCCTCCCCAAAGCTTGCTCATATCCTTCGTGACTCCCTTCGTATCTTCAGCCGGCGATCGGCCCGGTCCCGTTCCGCGCCGCTGCGAAAGCGCACCGCTCCGATCCCGAAGGCAAAACCGCCAAAAAACGCCGGCTGCAAGCTGAAACTGCCGGAACGCATGGCGTCCATGTTCCGTGCAAGCACTTTCCCATTATACATGATACAAGCCAACCGGGCCCGTTGCACAAGAAAAAGAACTGCGGTGCGCAGTTCATCGGTACAGATCGGGAAAAAGGGCCCGGGAGCGCCGCCGGCGTCCAAAGACCGTGCGCCGCTCCCTTTCCGATGCGTTCGTGCCCCTCCCGTTTACCCGTTGTTCAGGCCGGAAGCGCCGTTTACGCCGGCCGAAACTTTCAGGCGCAGCGCGTTCAGGCGGATGAAGCCGGTCGCGTCGCTTTGATCGTAAGCCTGCGTCGGGTCCGCCTCCATCGTCGCGATGTGCGGGTTGTACAGGCTGACCGGACTTTTCAGCCCCGCCGCCATCACGTTGCCTTTATACAGCTTCAGGCGAACGGTGCCGGTCACGTTCTTCTGGCTTTCGGTGACGAGCGCTTGAATGGCGAGGCGCTCCGGCGCGAACCAGAAGCCGTTGTATACGAGCGAAGCGTACTTCGGAATGAGCGAGTCGCGCAGGTGCATGACGTCGCGGTCCATCGTCAGCGACTCCATTTTGCGGTGCGCCGTGAACAGGATGGTGCCGCCCGGCGTCTCGTATACGCCGCGGCTCTTCATGCCGACAAAACGGTTCTCGACCATGTCGACGCGGCCGATGCCGTGCTTGCCGCCGAGCTCGTTCAGCTTTTCCATCACGCCCAGCGGGCTCAGCTTCTCGCCGTTCACCGCCACGCAGTTGCCGGCTTCGAACTCAAGCTCCACGTATTCGGGCTGATCCGGCGCCTGCTCCGGCGATACGCTCAGCACGTACATGTCCTGCGCCTCCGGCGCGCTCGAATCGTACCACGGGTCCTCCAGCACGCCGCTCTCGAAGCTGATGTGCAGCAAATTGCGGTCCATCGAATACGGCTTGGCCGCCGACGCCTGAACCGGGATGCCGTGCTTCTCGGCGTAGGCGATCATTTCGGCGCGGCCCGGGAACGCTTTGCGGAACGCCTCGTCGCGCCAGGGCGCGATCACCTTGATGTCCGGCGCCAGCGCCGCGGCCGTCAGCTCAAAGCGCACCTGGTCGTTGCCTTTGCCGGTGGCGCCGTGCGCGATCGCCGTCGCGCCTTCGGCGCGGGCGATTTCGACCATGCGTTTGGCGATCAGCGGACGCGCGATGCTCGTGCCGAGCAGGTACTGCCCTTCGTACAGCGCTCCCGCCTGGAACATCGGGAAAATAAAATCTTTGGCGAACTCTTCCCGGAGGTCGTCGATGTAAACTTTGGACGCGCCGGTTTTGATCGCTTTTTCCTCGAGTCCGTCGAGTTCTTCCTTCTGGCCGATGTCGGCGGTGAAGGTGATGATTTCGGCATCGTACGTCTCTTTCAGCCAGGTCAGGATGACGGACGTATCGAGCCCGCCGGAATATGCCAACACGATTTTTTCTTTGGCCATGATGGGCAACGCTCCTTCTTTTTTTCTGAACATCATTCCGCACAATGGAAGCCGCCGGACTCGGCCGTATCGCCCGAACCCGACGGCGTCCGCGTTTCAGGTTACATGATGGCGGCCATGATCGCTTTTTGCGCGTGCAGCCGGTTTTCCGCCTCGTCGAAAATGACGGAATGCGGACCGTCGATCACGCCCTCGGTCACTTCTTCTCCGCGGTGAGCCGGCAAACAGTGCATGAACAGGAAATCCGGCTTGGCGTATTGAACGAGCTGCTCGTTGACCTGGTAATTTTGGAAGGCGCGCTCCCGTTCCTTCTGCTCTTCTTCAAAGCCCATGCTTGCCCATACGTCGGTATAGACGACGTCCGCGCCTTCGATCGCTTCGCGGGGGTCGCGCAAAATGTCGATCCGGCTGCCGCTTTCCCTTGCGAAGTCGCGCGCCAGCTTGACCTGCTCCGCGTCCGGCTCGTAGCCTTCCGGGGACGCGCTCGCAAAGTGAATCCCGAGCTTGCTCGCGCCGATCATCAGCGAATGCAGCATGTTGTTGCCGTCGCCGATGTAGGCGACCTTCAAGCCTTCGAGACGTCCTTTTTTCTCCAAAATCGTCTGATAGTCCGCCAGCGCCTGACACGGATGGGATTGATCCGACAGCGCGTTGATGACCGGCACGGTCGCGCTGCGGGCCAGCTCCACGACATTGCGGTGGCCGAACGTCCGAATGATGATGCCGTCTAGGTAGCGGGACAGCGTCATCGCCGTATCGCGGATCGTCTCGCCGCGTCCCATCTGGATATCGTTGCGGCTCAGAAACAGCGCTTGGCCGCCCAATTGGTACATGCCGACCTCGAACGAAACGCGGGTGCGGGTCGACGATTTTTCAAAAATCATGCCGAGCGACTTGCCTTTGAGCGGCTGATACACTTCCCCGGCTTTGAGCTTGCGCTTCAATTCGATGGCCAGATCGATCAAGTAGCGAATCTCTTCGGACGAGTAATCGACAAGCCCCAGAAAATCCCGGCCCTTCAGTCTTGCGGCCAATTCTTCCGCTTTTGCGGCTGGTTGCACGACAACCCCTCCTTCACGATCGTAAAATTCCGTCCCGGAAAGCCTCTCCCGGGCTTTATCTTAACATCTGTCGGGTTCCGTGCTTTCGGATTCCGACGTTATTCCGACGTTACTCCGACGGTTATTCCGCCGGCGTTCGAACCGCCGCCCGCTCCTTCAGCACGGCAGCGATCAGGCCGACCGCTTCGTCGATCTCCTCGCCGGTGACGAGCAGATTCGGCAGCAGGCGAATGACATTCGGCCCGGCCACCACGACGAGCAGGCCGCGGCGGTACAGCTCGGCAACGGCGTCGGCGACGGGTTCGTCGCAGACGATGCCGACCAGCAGGCCTTTGCCGCGGACTTCGAGCACGCCGGGCACGCCGTCAAGCGCTTCGCGCAGCTTGCCGATCAGCCGCTCGCCCGCTTCGGCGGCACGCTCCGGGGCCTGCTCGATCAGCAGCGTCTCGATCGTCGCGGCGACCGCCGCCATCGCGATCGGCGTGCCGCCGAACGTGGAGCCGTGCGAGCCGGCGGAGAACGCCGGCACAAGCGGCGCCTTGGCCAGCATCGCGCCGACCGGAAAGCCGCTGCCCAGGCCTTTGGCCAGCGTGAAAATATCCGGTTCCACGTCGTAATGCTGGTACGAGAACAGCTTGCCCGTGCGGCCCATGCCGGTCTGGATTTCGTCGATGATCAGCAGCAGCCCGTGGCGGTCGCAAAGCTCCCGCACGGCGCGCAGAAACGCCGGATCGACCGGAATGACGCCGCCTTCCGCCTGCACCGTCTCGAGCATGACGGCGGCGGTCCGCTCGTTAACGGCGGCCTCCAGCGCCGGCAAATCATGCAGCGGCACGTGTACGAAGCCTTGCGGCAAGGGCAGGAAGCCTTCCTTGACCTTGTCCTGTCCGGTCGCGGTCAGCGTCGCGAGCGTCCGGCCGTGGAACGATTGCGTAAAGGTAATGATCTCATGGCGCCCGTTCCCGAGCACCTTCTGATGATAGCGGCGGGCCAGCTTGATCGCCGCTTCGTTCGCCTCCGCGCCGCTGTTGCAGAAAAAGACGGCGTCGGCGCAACTGTTATCCGTCAGCAGCTTGGCCGCTTTCTCCTGACCCGGTATCTGAAACAGGTTCGACACATGCCACAGCTGGTCGAGCTGGGCCACCAGCGCCGACTTGACCCGATCCGGAACGTGTCCGAGGTTGGTGACGGCAAGGCCGCTCATAAAATCGAGATACTCCTTGCCCTGATCGTCCCACAGGCGGCTTCCCTTGCCCTTCACGATCGTGATCGGGTAACGCCCGTATGTCGGGAACAAATGGCTCATGCAGAACACTCCCTTCGCTTCTATGGTTATTCGCGCACGATCCGGGTGCCGATGCCGCCCTCGCGGACCGCCCTGCTCAGCACGCGGGGCTCCGCGCCGTCGACGATCAGCACTTCCCGCACGTTGCCGTGCAGGCATTTCATGGCTGCGCGCACCTTCGGAATCATGCCGCCGTAAATCTCCCCGCTCGCGATCATCTCCTCGATGTCCGCGAACGTCGCCTGCGGCATCACCTGCTTCACGCCGTCCCGCGTCCGCATAATGCCGGGCACGTCGGTGACGACAATCATCGTCTCGACGCCCAGCTTCGACGCCACCGCGCCGGCCGCCGTATCCGCGTTGATGTTGAACCGCTGGCCTTGATCGTTGATGCCGATCGGGGCGATCACGGGCACATATCCGAGCGCGATCACGCCCTCGATCAGTTCGGCGTTCACGTCGGTCACGTCGCCGACAAAGCCGATCTCGTCCGCATTGGCAACCGGCTCGGCCCGAATCAGCAGCCCGTCCGTGCCGGACAGGCCGAGCGCCTTGGCGCCGCTTTGCTGCAGCTTGCGCACGATCTCCTTGTTGATGCGGCCGGCAAGCACCATCTCCACGACGTCCAGCGTCGCTTCGTCCGTCACTCTCAGGCCGTTTGCGAACCGGCTCTCGATGCCGAGCTTGCCCAGCGTTTCATTGATGGCCGGCCCGCCTCCGTGCACGATAACCGGCTGCGTTCCGCTTTCCTGCAATTCCCGCAAATCCTGAAAAAAAGCGTCCGGCAGCGCCGCAAGCGTGCTGCCTCCGCACTTCATCACAAACCGCGCCATATCCGTCCTCCCGCAAAACCGGCGAATTTTTCAGCCGCCGGCCGATTCCGCCCGGGCCAGGCGAGATGCGCCCACCGCAACCGGCTTCCGCCGCGAAGCCGTCCCGGAACGGATTACGTCCGGTACGCCGCGTTGATCCGCACGTAGTCGTAGGTCAGATCGCAGCCCCAGGCGACGGCCCGGCCGCTGCCCATGTTGAGGTCGACATGAATGGCGACCGTGTCGCCCTTCAAATATTCCAACGCGGCCTCTTCGTCAAACGCAACCGGCCGCGACTGCTCCAGAACGGAAATGTCGCCGAGCCGGATGTCGACCGTATGCACGTTGAGCGGCACGCCCGCGCGTCCGGCGGCGGCGATAATCCGCCCCCAGTTGGCGTCGGCGCCGAACATCGCCGATTTCACAAGGCTGGAGCCGATGATCGTCTTGGCGATCGCCCGGGCCGCTTCGTCGCTCTCCGCGCCGGTGACCGTCGTCTCGATCAGCTTCGTCGCCCCTTCCCCGTCGCGGGCGATCGCCTTCGCCAGTTCCCGGCACACGTAGCGGAACCCGTCCGCAAACGCGGTCCAATCCGCATGATCGCGTGACAGCTCGCGGTTGCCCGCAAGCCCGCTCGCCATCGCGATCACCATGTCGTTCGTAGACGTATCGCCGTCCACCGTAATCATATTAAACGTGACGTCCGTCGCTTCCCGCAGCAGCTCCTGCAGCAGCGCGGCGGAAATCGCGGCATCCGTCGTGATAAAGCCGAGCATCGTCGCCATGTTCGGGTGAATCATCCCGGAGCCCTTGGCCGCTCCGGCGATCGTCACGGTCTTCCCGTCGACGTCCAGACGCACGCAAGCCGTCTTCTTCACCAGGTCCGTCGTCAAAATCGCCTGGCAGAAATCGTCCGAGCCCTGCGCGTCGCCGCGCAGCTTCGCGGGAAGCTGCGCAATGCCGGAGGACACCCGGTCCATTTTGAGCAATTCCCCGATTACGCCCGTCGACGCCACCGCGACCTGATGCTTCGGAACGCCGAGCGCCTCCGCCAGCTCCGCACGCATCGTGCGGGCGTCTTCTTCGCCCTGCTTCCCGGTGCATGCGTTGGCGTTGCCGCTGTTGACCAGCACCGCGCGCAGCACGCTCTCCTCGGCAAGGCTCTCGCGGGTCACCTGAAGCGGCGCCGCCTGAAACAGATTCGTCGTGTACACCGCCGCAGCCGCCGCCGGAACCTCGCACACGATCGCTCCCAAATCGTGGCGGTCCGTTTTCTTCAGCCCGCAATGAAGGCCGCCGGCCTTGAATCCTTTCGGCGCCGTAATGCCGCCTTCCGGAACAATCTCATACGTTTTCCCCATGTCGCTTCTTGCGCCTCCGAATACCGTTACGGATATACCGGGGTGAATTCAAGCCCCAGCGTTTCGTCCCAGCCCATGATGAGATTCAAGTTTTGGATCGCTTGCCCGGCCGCTCCCTTGACCAGGTTGTCGATGACCGAAATGATCGTAATCCGGCCCGTCCGCTCGTCCACCGAAACGCCGATATCGCAGTAGTTCGAGCCGTACACTTCCTTGGTCGCCGGATAAATGCCGGTCTCCCGCACCCGCACGAATTTCCGCCCCTCGTAGAACTCGCGGTACAGCCGCGTAAAATCCGCGCTCGTCCGGCTTCGATCCGTCAGCTTCGCGTACATCGTGCTCATAATTCCCCGCGTCATCGGCGCAAGATGGGTCGTGAACGTCACCGCTACCGGCCGCCCGGCCGCGCGCTCCAGCACCATCTCGATTTCGGGCGTATGCTGATGCTGGTTGACCTTGTACGCCTTTAAATTTTCGTTCACTTCTGAAAAATGCGAGCCCAGGCTGAGGCCGCGCCCCGCTCCGGAAACGCCCGTCTTCGCGTCGATCACGATCGTATCCGGATCGATCCAGCCCGCCTGCACCGCCGGGTAAAGGCCGAGCGCCGTCGCCGTCGGAAAGCAGCCCGGGTTGGAAATGAAATCCGCTCCCGCCGCTTCCTGCCCGAACAGCTCGCACATGCCGTACACCGCGCGGTCCAGATAAGCTTGATCGGGCGCTTCCTTTTTATACCACTGCCGGTAAACCTCCGGGTTCTTCAGCCGGAAATCGCCGGACAGGTCGATGACCTTCAAGCCCGCCTCGAGAAACTGGGGCGCGAGCTTCGCGCTGACGCCGTGCGGCGTGGCGAGAAATACGACATCCGCCTTGCCGCGGATGAGCGCGGGATCGACCGCGTCGAGCTTGTCGGTCACGATTTCCGTCAAATGCGGAAAACCTTCCGCAAACGAAGTCCCGGCGCTGGACGACGAAACGACCGAGGACACGGACACCTTCGGATGCGCAGCCAGAAGACGGATCAGCTCGACGCCGCCGTAGCCCGTCGAACCGACGATGGCGGCGCGGACCGCTACAGATTGTGACATGGCGAAAATCTCCCTTTTTCCTTGTATAAAGTAAAAATCATGCACGTCATGCTCGGAAAAGCGGATTCGAAACGCCGGTGCGGAAATGCCGAAGCCGAATCCCGAAGGCCGGTTCCTGCGCGCCGACTCCCAAGTGCCGATTTCGAAGCGACGTTTTCCAAATGGCGTTTTTTCATCTTCGCAATGGCGTTTTCTCGTTTTTCGCAATGGCGTGTTCTCAAGTGCCGCAATACCGCTTCCTTAATGCGCCGCCCCGACTGAGGAGTTGCCTAAAAAGCACTTATTTTGCCCTTAGTCTTCACAAGAGGGGATCTAGTTGCCTTTATCGCAATTAAAAAGCCGGATGACGCCGATTTCGAATCGAAAGCGAACGTTAGTTGCCAAAAAAGCACTTAAACAGAAGCCTCTAACGGAGAAAGCCGTTCCAATTGCAAAAATGTCACTTCAATCCGACAATTGCGACGAAACGCGGTCAGTCCGTACCGAATCCGGGGCGCCTGAAAGCTGCGCTAACGGTTCAGCATGCCGAAAGCCGGCATTTGACGGCAGGAGCGTCGAAAGCTAACCTTAGGGCCGGCACAGTGCCAGCTTTACTCGCAACCGATACCCGAAGGCGACACCGGCATGTGCGCTCGGAAACGCAAAGCTCCAGCACCTTTGCACCCGTCTTTTGCGGACCCGTTCGTCCAACTCAAAAACCATCCCCATTGTACCTAATTCAGGAAGGGATGTAAAAGCAAAACCGCTCTTTCCGTGCCTGCTTTTCATTCCTGAATTATTATACATAGAAATGAGTTTTTATTCAATGGTTTCCGCCGAATAATTGCGCGGGCTCAGCCAAATAATCGGCATTCGTTAAGCCCTCCTTCGCCGCTCCTATTTTCGCGTAAAAAGCTTCGTATGCGGGGGATTTCTCCGAAGCCATTTCCTGCTTCCATTTGCTGCATTAAATATTTCCTATGCTCATTTTTTCTGTCCTCAAGCTTTTTCCTGTACAAGCTTTCCTAGACCGGTGGCGAATAAACCGAAATAGGTGAAAATGGAAATCATGAATGAATTTGCCGCCAAACCGCAACTTGTCACAGAACCGCGACTTGAAGCGCGAACTGCATTTGATCCGTTATTGAGGCGTAAGCTGAAAATGGCGGTATGACTGCAATTGAGGTGCGAACCGCGATTGAGACCCGCAGATGAGGCGCGCACGAAAAATGAAAACGCGATTGCAGCTTGAAGCTGAACTGCCGACGCAAAGCATGCGCCGTTCTTCCGGATAAGCCGGTTGGGCGGCGCTTTTTATTTTTTCCCTAAGGAGGATGCAGGACATGACGACAGGGTTCGAATTCAAACATGCCGAGTGGCTGGAACGGCACTTGTCCCGGCGGCAAGGCGAGGCGCTGCGCAGACTGAAAGTCGGCCACGCCCATGCGGAACAGGCGATGCTCAAGCATATTTGGTGGCCGGCGTTCGGGCATTTTCGGCATTTGCATCCCGAATACGAGGTAACCGATTTTCTGGAGGGACGCCGCTACTTGGATTTCGCGTATATTCGCTCCGGCATCCGCATCGCGATCGAAGTGGACGGCTACGGCCCTCACTATCGCAGCTTGTCGCGAAAAGAATTTTGCGATCAATGGGTTCGCCAGATGCATCTGATCAATGACAACTGGATCGTGGTCCGGATCGGTTATGACGACGTGATCGAGCGTCCGCGCATGTGGCAGCAGTTGCTTCAGCAGATGATCGGAACGTTGTTCGGCAACGATGACTCGCAGTCTTCCTCGCTCACGGTCCGGGAACGGGAGCGTAAAGCTGTCGCTTCGCATGGACAGGCCGATCAAGCTATCGGACGTAAAGACGCTTCTTCATTGCCAGTATCGCAGCGCCCGATCGCATCTGCAGCGCTTGCAGGAGAAGGGCTGGCTCATTCCCGACGGCACGGGGAAAACGCGCACGCACTTCTGGCGGCCGAATCCGGAGCGAAAATTCAATTGGCTGTAGAAACGAACAACGGAATCGGAATCCCGCGGTTGCAAAAAAAGCAGGCAGGCTTGTTCCTTGCTCCTTCCGGCAGCATGCTCGCTCATTGCGATCCCGGCGGTACGTTTCGGCTAGTTGCCTCAAAAGCAATTATTTTGTTGTCCTACCGTTTTTTCGTACATGCAGTTGCATTTACAGCAATTAAAAGGCCAAACCACGGAGAAATTTGCACGCACAACGGTTTTAATTGCTTTTACAGCACTTCCTCGCGGCTGCTCACAGAAGATGACGTTGCAATTGCCAAAAAAGCAATTCTATCGCTGGCTCAGTCCAGAAGACGGCTCCGCTATTTTCGTTTCATGAAAACGCGCCGAAGAAGGCGAAGAGAGCAGCTCGCCCGTAAAGCCCGAAAAGGGCCCTCGACGGGCCCCTTTCCGCGAAAATCCGTTCACTTGTCGATAAACGCCAACGTCTCCAGCAGGCGCTTCAGCATCACGACCGCCTGCGCTCGCGTCGCGCCTTCGGACGGCGCGAGCCGGCCGCCGCTGCCGCCCTGCATGAGGCCGGCCTGCACGGTCCGGGCGACGGCATCCCGCGCCCAGGCGCTGACGGCCGCGCCGTCGGCGAACGCGGCAAGCGTTTCGCCCGCCTGCGGCGCTCCGCCCGCAGCTGGTTTGCCGGCGAAGGCGAGCGCCTTCGCGGTCATGACGGCCATCTGCTCCCGCGTGATGCCGTCGCCGGGACGGAACGAGCCGTCTTCCGTTCCGTTCACAAGCCCCGCTTTCGCCGCTGCCGCCACGGCGCCTGCAAACCAATCGTCCGGCCGGACGTCGCGGAATCCGCCGGTTCCGTCCGCTTCGGCCATGCCGAGCGAGCGGACAAGCAGCGACGCGAACTCCGCGCGCGTGATGCGCCGGTCGGGAGCGAACAAGCCGTCCTGGACGCCTTGGACGATGCCCTTGTTGGCAAGGAGCAGGATATCCGGCCGCGCCCAATGATCCGCGACATCCGCAAAGTCGCGTTCCGAGGAAGCGACAATGTAGACGCTGTTGCCCGGCCGCTTGAACGCGACGGCGGTTTGCCCGTTGCCGGCCGCCGTAAACAAAGCGGGCACGAAGCTCAGCTTGTTCGCCTCGTCGTCAACCCGGAACACCGAGGCATGCCGCGGATCGACGACGCCCTTCAGCGTCATGCTCCGCTCCGCGTAAACGGAACCGAAGCTCGCCAGCTCCGTTTCGCGTTCGCCGGCCGAGGCGACGACCGTATACGCGATCGGACCGCCCAGCACTTTCGCGCCCGCCGCCTCGACGAGCGCTTGCGCCCGCTCGGCTTCCGCTCCTGTTAGCACGCTTATGCTCACCGTAAGCGTGACGTCTTCGACGGAAACGCCCAGCTTTTTCGCAAGCTCCTCCGGGTCGAGGACGGACAGCGGCAACGCATAGCTGCCGTCTGCGGTCGCCAAGCGAACGGCTGCGGCCGGAGACGCGGCTTTCCCCGCAGCCGCCGCTTTCAGCGGAATCGCGAACCGGACGCTGTCCTTCGTATCCGGAAGCCGGATCTCGACCTCGCCTTTGCCGTCCTTCAAAGCGGCGATGGCCGCCGCCAGCTTCTCGCCGTCCACTGTCGCGACGGTAACCGTGTTGCCCTGCCCATCCGTTTCGGTGTCCCGTCGGGCCACAAGCGATCCGGAAGGAGCGGAGGGCAAAGGAACGATGACAACCGGAGTGCCGGGACCGTCGCCCCCATTGCCGCCGTCACCGCCATTACCGCCATCTCCTCCGTTACCGCCGTCTCCGCCGCCACCACCGTTACCGCCATCTCCGTCGTCCCCACCGCCGCCGTCTCCGGCGGTTCTCGTAATGCGTAGCGCAATCGACTTGGTCGCCTGGCCTTTGCGGCCTTGATCCTTATACCATTCCTGCGCCAGCGTCTCCGCCGTCGGTTCGATATGGAGGATGAACGTATTCTCGCCCGGCTTCAGCGGAATTTTTTCCACGTAGACGTTGCCCCGGTCGTCCATGGCGCCTTTCGGCAGCGGCTGGCCGTTGATCGTGAACGCGACGCCGTACGGAACGTTCGCCTTCAGATCGAAGGCGCTGTCGGACGTGGCGAACGCGATATCCTCGCCGTACGAAATCCGCGGCATCGTGACGATCATCGGCATATCCGCCCAGCGCAGCACGTAGTCGTCGACGATCATTTTGCCGCCGCCCTGATTGCGGATCGTCAGCTTCATATTGGTTTTTTCGTCGCTGTACGCGTAGTTGCTCACATCCGTCGTATCGTTCGGGACCCGCGCATGGCTGGTCAGCGCCTCCGTCGCCCATGTGCCGCGCGTGTACTTGTATTCGATCGTCTTGCCGGCCATCATCTTGAAGGCATATTGGACGACGCTGCGGCCGGTCGCGCCGCTCGGCACGGTCAGCTTGCCGCCGCTCGCGTTCCAGTTGTTCAAGGTTCCCGCAATATAAATCGAGTCCGTCGCTGGCGTGTAATCCGGCAAATGCAGCCGCAGCGTCACGTCGACCATCACCAGTTGCGGCGTAACGGTCTGCTCGTTCGACCAGCCCCGGTTGTAAGCCGCGTCGAAGGCCGCGATTTTGTACGTGTAGGAAGTGCCGTTCGTCACCGTGTAATCGATATAGGAAGTGGCCGTCCGCAGCGTGGCCAGCTTGCGGAACGTCGCTTCCCCCGCCGCCTTCCGGTACACCTCGTAGCCCGACGTCTCTTCTCCCGCCGGCGTCCAGTTCAGCGCCGCCTGGCCGGATTCGACCGTGATTTCGCTTAAGATAGGCGCCTCGGGTCCCGACGTATCGTTCGGGTCCGCAAACGCCTCGAACGAAGCCGTCGCCGAATCCGTAAACGTCTCTTCGTTATCCGTCGACACCCGGACGAAATAGTTGTATACGCCCGCTTCGGTCGGCTCGAACTTGGCCGCGTACCGCTTGGCGTCTCCTTCGTCCGCCTTGTACGCCATCGAAAGCTCGGCAACAGGTTCCGAAGCGTCCGACTTGGCCACGATCAGCTTCACGCTCAATCGCGGCGCTTCCCGCCCGGCAAGCGAAGGGTCGTCCGTCAAGCCCGCAACCGTGACCGCCACGCCGATGTCGGCCGAGTTGCCGACGCCGATCGTCATGTTTTCCGCCTGGGTCGGGTTCCCGACGGCCGTTACCGGAAAAGCGGGGATCGCCGCGACCATCTCCTGCAGCGGGCTTTCGCCGGCCCCGTCCGCCGTCGTACGGACCGCCGTTACCCCATAATAATACTTCACGCCGTTGGTGACCGAAGTATCCGTGAACTGCGTTTCCGCAACCGTTCCGAGCAGCGTCGCTTCGCCGCCCTCCACCAGCGACCGGTAAACGCGGTACGCCTGTGCATCCGCCACCCCGTTCCAGCTAAGCGCCACGCTGCCGTTTCCGGCTTGCGCCTTCAAGCCGTCCGGCGAATCGACCGAAATCAGCGCGCCGTCGGACAGCATCATGAGTCCGGTCAGCGCCGGGACGGACAGGGCAATGCGGCCGTTCTCGACGGTGCCGGAAATGCCGCTGCCAAGCTGGTCGCTCAGCTTCGTCCCGTCCGGCAAAAATCCGGCCACATCCGCCGTCATCTCGGCCGTCTCGCCGCCGCTGTTGATGACGACAAGCGCGCCTTTCGCCGCATTTTTCCGGGCGTAAGCGATCGTGTCTCCCTGCGCGTAGACGAGCTTGAGCTCCCCGGTCGCGAAGACGTCGTTTGCGGCCCGCGTGGCTGCGGCCTTTTTGTACGTCTCATACAATTCCGCATAACGTCCGGCCGCCTTGTAGGAGCCGCCGGAGCTTTCGATCCGCTCCCACGGGAACGTCCTGCGCGAATCCGGGTCCTTCGTGCCGGTTACGCCGACTTCGTCGCCGTAATAAATCGTCGGGGCGCCCGGATAACCCATTTGGAATATCGCGATTAGCGCCTGCTGCTTCAACGCCTTGTCGCTCGCTTCCGGCGCGATCTTCAGTTTCTCTTCTTCCCACGACGGATAATCCAGCTTCGTCAGCGAGCGAACGGTATCGTGGGAATCGACGAGGTTCAGCATGACCTTCCACGCTTCCTCCGGATAATCCTCGCGGATCCGTTCGAGGGCTTCGTGGAACGCCTGCGCGTTGTTCCCGCCCTTGCCGCCGCCGATGATGAAGTTTTGCACGGCTTCGCGGAACCGGTAGTTCATGACCGAGTCAAACTGGTCCCCGAGCAAATAATGCGTTGCCACGCCCCACTCTTCGCCGAGAATGACCGGATCGTCGATCGGCTTGCCGTTTGCGTCCGTTCGTCCCGCCGCGGATTTGACCGCCTCGCGGAATTTCCGCCATGTGCCTGCCGACACGTCCGGCGCCACGTCGAGACGCCAGCCGCTCGAGCCCATCCACAGCCATCGCTGCGACGCCGTGTTTTGCATCGCTGCGGACGCTTCGGCCTCCGATTTGCCGCGCAGATCGTACCCGATAACATGATTGCGGTAGTCGATATTGTTCCATTCGTGAACGCCTTCGAGCGCGTCTTTATCGCCCGGCTGCGGTTCCTTGGCGTCCATGGCGGGCAGCGAGTCGAATCCCCACCAGGCGTCGTAGCTGTAACGGGTATTGTCCGCCATATTTTCGCCGATCGTAAACCACGTGGTGAAGCCGAAATCGTCCGGATATTGGTAATGCCGCCCGGTTGCCGGATTGATTTGGCTCGTGTACGAAGCGATGACGCGCTGCTCGGCCTCCTCGCGGGTCATGCCCGGATGTTCGGCCTTCGTCTTCCACACCTTCGACCAATACTCGTAGGCGCCGATTTCCGGATATTTCTCGTAACGGTCGAAATAAATGGAGTCGTCCCCGACATGGTTGAACACGCCGTCGTTGATGATCCGAATCCCGGCCTCGGCTGCCGCCTTGGCGAATTTCCGGTACACTTCGTCCGACTTTTTCCGGGTCTCCTCGTAATTCAATCCGGAAGACGGGTCGCCGGGCGTGTTGTATACCGGTTCGCCGAACATCGGATCGAGATGCTTGTAGTCGGTCGCATCGTATTTATGGTTGGAAGCCGCCCAGGCGACGGGATTGAGGTAAATCGCCGTGACGCCAAGCTGCTTCAGATAGTCGAGCTTCTGCTCGATGCCCTGAATGTCCCCGCCGTAAAACTCGTTCGTCCAGATGCCGTCCGATTTGGCGTCCGGATAATAAGGCTTGTTTTCCGGCTTGGTGCGGTCCGGGTTCTCCGGCGGGTCGTTCCAATCGCCCCATACCTGCGAAGGAGCCGGATCGTTCGCTACGCCCCCGTCGAAATATTGCAGCTCCTGTTTGCCGATGCGCCCGGATTGTTCCCCGGTCTCGCTGCGAACGCCCCGGTATCCGTCGGCCAGCTTCGCGCGGTTGTTGTCCGGATTGCCGTCAAAGAAGCGGTCGGGAAAAATCTGATACACGACGGCCGTTTTCATCCAATCCGGCGTTTTGTAGTCCGCCGCGTACACCGTCAGGTTAAACGGAACCGCGCCGTCCGCCACCGCCTCGCCCGAGCCGCCGCTGAGACTGTCGTCGCCGTATTCGACCTTCGCCGCCCCGTCGATCAGCACGAATTTATAACCCCAGATGCCAATGCCGGCAAAAACGCTTTTCGGAATGACCGCTTCGTAATAATCGCGATCCCCGACCGTCGTCGTTTTACGCATCACATAGTTGGTCGCCGCGCCATGGGCGTCGGTCAGCTCCACCCGGGCCATCTGCACGTCGTCGCGTTTGACGGCGATGCGCAGCGTCAAGTCCTGCTCGCCTTGCTTGATGGCGCCGAACGGCTTTTTGAACGTTGCCTGCCGGCTGTCGAACGCAATCGCGCCCGCATCGATTTTGCCGTCATACTTGCCGTCTCCGACCGCGTAATCGACCGTGAGTTTCCTCTCAGCCGCCGAATTGTCGAAGGAAAAGGTCACATCCGCGGCGTCCGGGAGTCTGAACGCGGCGTTGGCGTTTCCGTTTCCGAAGTTGTTGCCGTCCGCCCAATCCGCGCCCAGCACGACCTTCGCCTCGTACGAGCCTGCCGGAAGCGAGCGCTGAAGCTTATACACGGTATTGTTGAAGTTATAATCGACAAAAAACTGCTTGGCCTCTCCCGGCGACCATTCGGGCTCGCCGAACAGCGGCTGCAACGAACCGACCAGACGCGGCCACTTATCCGCGGACAAAATCGGGTTGTACGTCCGGATACCGCTCGCGGTCGATCCCTCCGGCAGCGGCGATATTCTGGCTTCTTGCGTGTCCCCGTTTACATAAAAATTCACCTTGGCGGCCTGGCTGAGCGTCAGCTTCAAATTTTCCCCGTCTCCCGGAATGCCGAACGCGTAGCTGCCGTTCTTGGTCAGCTTGAATTCGTAGCTGCCCGCGTCCAGCACGGCGGAAAAGGCATAAAACTCGCCGGCCAAATGCTTCATCCGAGTCGCCGTCCCGTCCGGAACCCAGTTGCCGGATTCGCCAAGCGCTTGCTGAAAGCTGCCGGCAATGACCCATTTGGCCCCGCCCCCGGGCTGCTCCTCGAAAACGTCCGGCGTCAAGCCTTGATCCGCTTCGCCCACCGTTATTTTGTTGTTGCCGTTCGAAGCCAATTGGCCGTTGGTAGGATCGTTAAAATAATACTCCTGCACGGAAGCGTCCGGATACGCTACGCGGACGACGTATTTGTATTCGTACGTTCCGTCCGGCAGCGCGCCCGTCGCATACCGGAACGCGCCGTCCGTCGGCACCATCTCCCGCTTCGGATTCCAGCCGGGCTCGAAGCTGCCGGCCACGAGCACCTTAAAGGGAAGCAGCAGCGTCCCCAGCGCGTCCGCCCGTGCGGTCAGATTGTTTCCATCCATCCAATTCCCGCCGACGAGCAGCTTATATTCGTATTCGAAGCCTGCCGTCAAACCGTCAATTCGGACAAACGCTTCATTGGAATCGCTTACATAAACGCTCTGATGAACGCTCGCTCCGCCCCATTCGTTAAACGTTCCGTTCGCGGTCACGTTCAACCGATCAAGCGGCAAAGCAAAAGTCACGCTGCGATCCGCATTTACCTGCGTAACCGCGCTCCCGGCGGCTTCGGCATCCAAGGCGGCATCTTCCGCCTCGGCATAAGCCGCCCCCGCACCGGCGGTTGTCCACAACTGAATAACCAGCGCCAAACTGAGCAGAACGCTCCACATTTGCCGACTCCGCCATCCGGACCTCTCGTTTCCCCGTCCTGATTTCATACCCGTCCTCCCTCGTTTTGATGATGTTGCCGCATACGAACACCCGGTTGAGCAAACGTTTGCACAAGCAGACGAAAAATCCGTGAAATAAAGCGCTTACTTCACTTCTCATCCTATCATCCATTTTCCTTTGATGTCAATGGATTCCATTGTCCTCTTTTGTATCCACCTTCATTTTTTTATTTGTACTGCGCTTTTATGGTGGAATGGCAAATACTGAATTGCCGACATTTAAGCAAACGGTTGCGCATTCACGGCCCGATTCGGAATGGTTTCGCGTGAATCCATCGAATTGCAAGATCAAAAGACGGCGCTTCAAAAGGACGATCGGAAGCCAAAAGATAGATGTGAACGTTGTGGACAGTCCTGTGAATGAATTGTTGACAAACCGATTGGCAGTCAATATCCCCTGTGAATACTGTGGGTATTGGGGATAAATCTAACCATTTTGATTTCGGTAAACTGAATTGCGTGAAAAATCAGAGCGATTGCTCACAATTTTCGCTGTTTTTTTGTGGACAATGTGGATGTTGTGGATGAACGCCTGAGCGTCCCAAATGGAGCTGAGGATTCTTCTGTGGATATTGTGGAGAAATGTGGGTAAATATGCGGAGTCCTTGAAAATGCTTGACTTTCTCGAAATATGGCTGATTTGTTTCGGTTACAGCTCTGTACCAATATGTTACACTAAGAATATGACAAGCTTGTATTCAGCTTGAATAGCCATGGTACGCTAATAAAGGGAGACAAAAATGGATAAAAGAAGGGTTCTGCTATTTAAAGGGCAAAGTCAATACGATGTTCTTCGCTTTTTTACCGACGAATTGAATTCCGCGTTTCAAAAGTTAGGATTACCTACCGTAGTGATCGATCTACTTTCCCCGAATTTTAATCAACAGCTGTTATCTGTTCTGCAAGAAGGGAACTTACTTTTCGCTCTAGGGTTTAATGCTGTCGGTCAAGAACTGCAAGTAGAGGGGAAACCGCTATATGACCTGATGAAGGTACCCTATGTCGCGTTTTACGTCGACCATCCGGTGTATCAAATCCCTCGAATTCAGTATTCCATGAGATATAAGATATCTTCATTTGTTGATAAAGGACATTTGGATTTTGTCAAAAAATACATATCTCCTAAATTGTTTACCGTCTTCATCCCTCATGGCGGGTCAGTCGCAGCAACGGACAAAAACTCGATTTTACCGTTGAGCAAACGCACGGTGCCTTTATTTTTTGCGGGATCGTATCGAGATCCCGATGAGTATCTCCAATCGTTGAATATTTCCGAGGATATTGCCCTATTTATTCGATCCATTGCGGAAATCATGCTTGCCAACGAAAAATGCAATATTCAAACCGCATTGGAATTATATTGCAACACAATTGGAGTTGAACTGACAACTGATTATTTCCCATTAATACAAGTAGCGGATTATTATTTTCGTTTAGTTAAACGAAAACTAATAATCCTTTCACTGGAAGAGGTCGGGCTTATCGTGTGCGGAAACGGTTGGGAACAACTAAAAAGTAGAAAAACCAAGCTACAGATCATGCCTCCCAAATCCTATTCCGATATTTTGCACATCATGGGCAATACCAAACTCTTTTTGTCCATTGTTCCCACTTTTACAAAAGGTTCTCACGAGCGTGTATTTTCAACGATGTTATCCGGGGCGGTTAGCTTGGCGGACAAGAGCGAATACATGGAGCAGACCTTTATAAGCGGTACCCACTATTTAGGATATGACTCGTCTGTTGCGCTTCCGGACTTGGTTGCTAAAACACTGGAGCAAGATGCGTATCTCGAAAAAATAGCAATGGCCGGCCAAACACTAGCAGAGACTCAACACCGCTGGGAAAATCGGGCTGTTGATATTCTTAAAGCCGTTAATCAGTTTTTGCAGCAAATATAATTATGCAAGTCGGTTAAACGGAAAGCTTCCGCCGCTTAGCGGCGGAAGCTTTCTATTTGCACCCTTTATTCCACAGGCTTTTGAATCTGGCTGCGCAGGTAGCCATCGATGAAGGCGTCGATCTCGCCGTCCATGACAGCCTGGACGTTCCCGGTCTCGACATTGGTGCGATGGTCCTTGACCATGCTGTACGGGTGAAAAACGTAAGAGCGAATTTGGCTGCCCCAGGCGATATCCATCTGCTCGCCGCGAATGGCGGCCAGCTCCTTCTGCTGCTCCTGAATCTTCATCTCGTACAGCTTCGACTGGAGCATCTTCATGGCGCGGTCGCGGTTCTGAATTTGCGAGCGCTCCGTCTGGCAAGCGACGACGATGCCGGTCGGAATATGCGTAATCCGGACGGCGGACTCCGTCTTGTTGATGTGCTGTCCACCCGCGCCGCTGGAACGGTAGGTGTCGACCTTCAGATCCTCCGGGCGGATTTCAACCTCGAGATCGTCCGGAATTTCCGGCACGACGTCGCAGGAGACAAACGAAGTGTGCCGCCGGCCCGAAGCGTCGAACGGGGAAATGCGGACGAGGCGATGGACGCCCTTTTCCGCTTTCAAGTACCCATAGGCATTATGGCCGCGGACCATGATCGTGACGCTTTTAATCCCCGCTTCGTCGCCCGGCAGATAGTCGAGCACCTCGACCTTGAAGCCGCGCTTCTCCGCCCAGCGCGTATACATGCGGTACAGCATCTGCGCCCAATCCTGCGACTCGGTGCCGCCGGCGCCGGGGTGCAGTTCCAGAATGGCGTTCGCCTTGTCGTACGGTTGGTTCAGCAGCAGCTGAAGCTCGAAGGAGTCGACTTTGGACACGAGCTGTTTTACGCTGGCGGTGAATTCCGCCTCCATCGCCTCGTCGGACTCCTCCTCCAGGATCTCCAGCATCGCTTCAAGGTCCTCCTGCTCGGACGTAAGCGCCTGGAACTGCTCCACTACGCTTTTGACGGCGTTCAATTCGCCGATGATCTTCTGCGCCTTCTCATTGTCGTCCCAGAAATCGGGAGCCGACATCTTCTCTTCGTAGTTCGCGATGATTTCCAGCTTCAGATCTAAGTCAAAGAGACCCCCTGAGCGTTTGGAGTCGCTTCGCGGCTTCGCGAAGATCTTGCTTAACGGATGCGTCGATCGTAGACATGTTGAATCACCTCAGAAGTTATTCTATTCGCCCGTGGCACATTTTGTATTTCTTCCCGCTTCCGCACGGGCACGGATCGTTGCGTCCGACCCGTTCCGCGGCGCTCTTGACCTTCGGGCGCTTCGGAGCCTGCTCGGCTTTGGTGTCGACCGCCTGTCCTTCGGCGACGGCCTCGCGCTTCACGTTGTTTTCGACGGTCGCTTTCATGATATACAGCGCGACTTCTTCCTCGATCCGCTCGATCATGGCCAGGAACATGTTGTGGCCTTCGAATTGATACTCACGCAGCGGATCGTTGCCGCCGTACGCGCGAAGATGGATACCCTGACGCAGTTGATCCATCGCGTCGATATGGTCCATCCACTTGCTGTCGACGGCGCGCAGGACGACGACCTTTTCGAATTCGCGCATCGTCTCGGGGCCGATCTGCTCCTCGCGCTCGTCGTAGAGCTTTTCGATTTTCTCCATCAGGATTTCGACCATCTCGTCCTTTTCCTTGCCCCACAGATCGTCCTTGTTCAGGCGGTCTTCCGGCAGAAGCGTCTTATGGACATAGGATACGAGACCGTCGAAATCCCAGTCTTCGGGAACCGCGTCGTCGGGACAATGATTCTCGACCGCGCGCTCCACGACCGACTTGATCATGCCGGTCACGATGTCGCGGATATTGTCGGAGAACAGAATCTGCCTGCGATCGCCGTAAATTTTCTCGCGCTGCAGGTTGATCACGTCGTCGTACTGCAGGACGATGCGGCGGGCATCGAAGTTGCTGCCCTCAACCCGCTTCTGGGCGGATTCGATGGCGCGGGTGATCAGCTTGCTTTCGATCGGGGAATCCTCGTCGAAGCCGAGCCGCTCCATCATGCCCATGATGTTGTCGGCGCCGAAACGGCGCATGAGTTCGTCCTCCATGGACAGGTAGAACTGGGACGAACCGGGGTCCCCCTGACGCCCCGCCCGGCCGCGCAGCTGGTTGTCGATCCGCCGGCTCTCATGCCGCTCGGTGCCGATGATGTGCAGTCCGCCGAGCTCCGCCACGCCTTCGCCGAGCAGGATGTCCGTACCGCGGCCCGCCATGTTGGTGGCGATCGTCACGGCTCCGCGCTGTCCGGCTTGCGCGATAATGGCCGCTTCCTCGGCATGGTATTTGGCGTTCAGCACCTGGTGCTTGATGCCCTTCTTCTTGAGCATTTCCGAGATGCGCTCGGAATTTTCGATCGAGACGGTGCCGACGAGCACGGGCTGTCCCGTCTCATGACGCCTTACGATCTCGTCGACGACAGCGCGGAATTTGCCGTTCTCCGACTTGTAGACGACGTCCGGCAAGTCGTTGCGGATCATCGGGCGGTTCGTCGGGATTTGCACGACTTCCAGGTTGTAAATCCGCTTGAACTCTTCCTCCTCCGTCTTCGCCGTACCGGTCATCCCGGCAAGCTTGCGGTACATCCGGAAGTAGTTCTGGAACGTAATCGTCGCGAGCGTCATGCTCTCGTTCTGGACCTGCAGGCCTTCCTTCGCTTCGATCGCCTGATGCAGCCCGTCGCTGTAGCGGCGTCCCGCCATCAGACGCCCGGTGAATTCGTCGACGATAATCACTTCGCCGTCCTGCACGACATAGTCGACGTCCCGCTTCATGATGTAGCGCGCGCGCAGCGCCTGGCTGATATGATGGTTCAGCAGCACGTGCTCGTGCGAGAACAGGTTGTCGATGCCGAACGCCTCTTCGGCTTTCGTAACGCCGGCATCGGTGAGCGCGATGCTGCGCATTTTCAGGTCGATCGTATAGTCTTCGTTCTCTTTCAGCCGGCTTGCGAAACGGTCCGCGGCATAATACAATTGCGTCGACTTCTGCGCCTGGCCGGAAATGATCAGCGGTGTGCGCGCCTCGTCAATGAGGATGGAGTCCACTTCGTCGATGATGGCGAAATGAAGCGGACGCTGCACCATCTGCTCTTTGTAGAGGACCATGTTGTCGCGCAAATAGTCGAAGCCGAATTCATTGTTCGTCCCGTAGGTAATGTCGCAGGCGTAAGCCCGCTGCTTCTCCTCGTGCGACAGGCCGTGCAGATTGCAGCCGACCGTCAGGCCGAGGAACTCGTAGATTTGCCCCATCGTCTGGCTATCGCGCTGGGCGAGATAATCGTTGACGGTAACGACGTGCACGCCTTTGCCGAGCAGCGCGTTCAAATACACCGGCAGCGTGGCGACGAGCGTTTTCCCTTCGCCGGTCTTCATCTCCGCAATCTTGCCGGCGTGCAGCACCATCCCCCCGATCAACTGGACGTCGAAATGCCGCATGCCCAGCACGCGCTTGGACGCTTCGCGGACGACCGCGAAAGCCTCGGGCAGCAGATCGTCGAGATCTTCTTCCTCCGTGGCCAGACGGTTGCGGAACTCCTGCGTCTTGGCGCGGAGCTGCTCGTCCGACAAAGCCGAAATGGTCGGCTCGAGGGCGTTGATTTGGTCAACGGTTTTGGACAACCGTTTGATTTCTCTTTCGTTGGCGTCTCCGAAAATCTTTTTTACCAATCCGAGCATAATAAACCCCTTCCCATTTTAGGGTATGGCGTATCTTATAATTTTAGCAGTTCCAAAGAAATGGGGCAAGAAAGGAAGTAAGGCAGTTGCTGGTTAAACCGCAGGCGGTTGGCAGCCCGGGGGCGGCAGACGAACGCTTGCGTGCAAGACCGAAAACAGGGCAATCAAAAAGAGCCCCCCGGCCATCCGGGGGACCCGCATCCTATATGGTCAGGCTTCGGCTTGAATCAATCCGTACTTGCCGTCATTGCGCCGGTAGACGACGTTTACTTCCTTGGTATCGACATTGGAGAATACATAAAAGTTGTGACCGATCATATTCATCTGGAGAATGGCTTCCTCCACGTCCATCGGCTTAAAGGTAAAGGCCTTCGTGCGAACGAGCTCGTATTCTTCCTCGTCGTCGGGCGCCATCGTGGAAACGCCGCCGTTGATATCCTCTTCCCGGAACATCGCACGAGCCGAGCCGGACTGGCGCAGCTTGCGGTTCACCTTGGTCTTATGCTTGCGGATCTGGCGTTCGAGTTTGTCCACGACCATGTCGATCGAAGCGTACATGTCGTCGCTTCTCTCTTCCGCCCGAAGCAGCACATTGGCGAGCGGAATGGTGACCTCGATGACATGGCGGCCTTTCGTGACGCTCAACGTAACGTTGACAGCGGTTTGGGGAGGCGTTTCAAAATACCGTTCAAGGCGACTCAGCTTCTTCTCGACGTAATCCTTGAGAGCTTCGGTGACTTCCATGCGCTGACCGCGAATGTTGTATTTCATTCGGCACCCCTCCTTTGGATGCCTATATCATACCATATGATGGAGTCCCATTTCAAAGAATAACCGCTTACATTTTTGAATTTTTTGAAAACTTGGCTCATAATCTTCACAATTGATATAACGATAGAACCCTCTTCATCCATTAACTGGAATATATTGTTCATCTGCGCACAAAACCCCGGATTTCTCCAGGGTTTCGGGTGGCCGGCAAATCGTTAAAAGTCAGCCGACAATACTATTGTTAGCGGCGCTTAAAACGCCCCATGATTACAGTTTAACGACGTTTGCTGCTTGCGGGCCTCTGGCGCCTTGCACAATGTCAAATTCGACGGATTGGCCTTCTTCAAGGGACTTGTATCCGTCCATTTGGATAGCGGAGAAATGAACGAATACGTCGCCGCCTTGTTCCGTTTCGATAAAACCGTAACCTTTTTCCGCGTTAAACCATTTTACTTTACCTTGCATTCGCATAACATTCCCTTCATATTCATTTGACAATGGCGATTTGGCCTAGCCCACACCCCGAATATACAACAGGAAAAGTATGGTGTCAATGGATTTGTTGAAAGCGGTGTCAGCTTGTCTGCTGTTTCATCTGACGGCTCAAAAATTCAGCCCACATGAAGTCCAGCGGAGTGTCGATATCGAGCGAACGATCCTTGGGCATAACGTAACCGTGCGTATCGGTATGGAAAAAGGACCTGGTTTCCATGACCGTTGCGCATGAGGATACATAAACCGCGCCGTTTAATACAAATACTTTGGAAGCCTCTTGTCTGCTCAGCGCGATTTCCGTTTCCGCAAGGACGGATTGAATGGCCCCCCTCTCCCCGAGCGTAAACATCCAGGACAATGGTTTATCCGCTTCCACCAAGGAAACCACGCTCGTTGCACCGGAAGACACATAGGCTTCAAGACAACGGTCGATATCCTCCGCCGAACGAAAAGGAGAGGTCGGCTGCAGCAGTACGACCAGGTCGTATTCGCCCATTTCTTGGATGGCATGAATAACGGGCTCAATGCCCGGCGTATCGTCCTTGGCCAGCTCCGAAGGGCGCATAAACGGAACGTTCCCGCCCCATTGCCGGGCGACCTCCGCGATTCTGGGGCTATCCGTCGATACGACGCAGGCGTCGATGTAGCGAGACTGGCCGGCGGCTTCGAGCGTCCATGCCAGCAGCGGCTTCCCTCCCAGCATTCGGATATTTTTGTCCGGAACCCCTTTGGAACCACCTCTTGCCGGTACTACCGCCAGCACTGTACGTCCATCGATCACAGCTTGGCCTCCTCATAATCGTTGACCGCCCGCTCGTAGTCATCCATTCGGCCGATATCCATCCAATATTCCCGAATCGGATATGCCGTTGTCGGCTCTTGGCGGTTAATTAACGTTTCAAATAACGAAGGCATATCATAATAAGAGGCTTTAGGGATCAAATCCAGCACTTCCGGGTTGAGAATATAGATTCCCCCGCTTATAAAAAACCGTTGGACAGGCTTCTCCTCAATCGCACAGAGACGGTTCTGGTTTACTTTTACAACCCCATACGGAATCTGGTACTCGTACTCCCTTACGCACATTGTGGCCTTGGCGTTATTCTCATGATGAAACTGAAGCGCCTGGACAAAGTTGATCTTGGTCATTAAATCGCCGTTCATCACGATAAACGGATCGCTCGGCTTCTCGGGCAGCAAGCTTAGCGCCCCTGCGGTTCCCAACCGCATATTTTCATGCAAGTAACGGATTTCGACTCCCCACCGGCTCCCATTGCCAAAATGTTCGATGATCATTTCCGCTTTATAATTGACGGAAATATAAAAACGGTAAAAGCCTTGAGCGATAAAGTTCTCGAGAATAAGTTCCAGAATCGGTTTGGAGCCGACTTTGAGCAGCGGTTTCGGGCAATTGTGGGTTAACGGAGCCAGCCTTGTTCCAAGTCCGCCGGCCATCAAGACGACCCAGTTGTCGTTTTTCTTTACTTGCAGATAATCATCCAGAAAAACAACATCCACCACAACGCCGTTTTCATCAACGATCGGAAGCTGGTGCAATTTTCGAGCTTTCATGAGCGCGATTAATGTATCGCGGCTTTCTCCGATGGTGGCCACAACCGGATTTCGATTCATGATCAACGAAACCGGGACATCGAGCTTTTCCCCTCTCAGAATTCCTCTGCGAATATCGCCGTCCGTAATCGTCCCGATCAAGACCCGGTTTGAATCGACCACCAGCACAATCTGCTTGGCGCCCTTGTCCATAACCTCCATCGTCTTTAAAATGGTGGTTTCGGCTGTAACCAGCAGCGATTCCCAATTTTTCACGACTGTCCCCCCTTTGCTGGAACGCCAACGACCGTCATTCGGTCCATAACGTCGCTTATGACGACAGCGCCCGCGCCGACCGTAACGTCTTCGCCGATGTTGACCCCCTGAATAACCGTTGACCTTGCGCCGATAAATGCGTTTTTCCCGATCCGGGCCCCTCCGCAAATGACGGCTCCGGGAGCAATATGGGCACCGCCGGCGATTTCCGCATGGTGTTCAATAATAGCCCCCGTATTAATCAACACATTGGGACCAATCGAGGCGCCCGTCTGAATAATCGATCCTGCCATTATCTGCACGCCGCTGTCGGGGCTGATCCGAACATTTCCGGCAATAATGGCGCTTGGATGAATCAAATTGATAAAGCGGTAACCCAAGTCCCGATAGTTTTGAAACAGGGAGCTTCTGCGGCGATCCGATCTGGTCATGCCGAGGCCATTCACCAGCCGAACCTCATCCGGCTTGTAGGTTTGACAAAAGACGTCATCATTTCCCAGCCATCGCAAATTTTCCACAAGGCTTTGCGATTCACAGGAAACGTAGCCTTCGATGTTGTAATGGAGCAGCCTCAAGCAATCTGCAACGACGGAGGCGTGGCCTCCGCCTCCCAAAATGACAACCGATCGATTCTTCACCGTAACGACCGCTCCCTTAAGGCTCAATTTTCTCGTATTGCCGATACGGGCGATTTGCCGGTTTGCCAATCAGTTCCCAATATCGCATGGCGGATAAACCGTCGCCGGGCCGCATAACCGCCAGATTGTCTTCGGAATAAAGCTCTCCTTGCCGAATAGGGGTCTTGGCCACGATGCTTTTGCGAGCCGGAAGCCGGTTGCGAATTTCGGAAGGAGTCGGCAGTTTCACCGGCATTCCCAATGCGGTCTCGACTTCACGGATCCCTTTGACCATGGCCGCAAGTTCATGCGGCTCCAGCGAACTGGTATGATCCGGTCCGGGCAGTCGCCGATCCAGCGTAAAGTGCTTCTCGATGACGACAGCTCCGCGCGCAACCGCCGCTAACGGGACAGCGATTCCTTCGGTATGATCCGAATAACCGACAGGCAACCCGAACGCAGCCGCCATCGAGTCCATGCTGCGCAGGTGAACCTCTTCTAAAGGGGCAGGATATTCGGAAGTGCAGTGCAGCAACGTTACCCGATCCCGCAGAACGGCTTGTCCAGCCGGAGAAACAAAGGCGTTTAACAGCGACTCCCGATTGGGATAACCGTCAGCATGCAGATACCCGTAAGCAAGAATCATCAACGCTTCTTCAATCTCGCTCAATGTCGCCATCCCGGTAGATAGAAGAATAGGCAGCCCTGTTCGTGCCGATGCCAAAAGAAGCGGACCGTTCGTAATCTCGCCTGACGGCAGCTTCAAACGCCGAACGCCGCAGCGTTCGGCAAGAAACGATAGACTGTCCGTGTCGAACGGAGTCGACAAAAATTCAATTCCATATTTCCGGCAGTGCCGCAACAAAGCGAAATGAGCTTCTTCGTCCAGCTCCAACCGTTTCAACATGTCAAACTGGCTTTCAGCCGACGAGGTCGTCAGCTTTTGATAGTCCGCTTTGCCGGCCTCAGGGGTTACCAGCCGTTCGGCTTTGAACGTTTGAAATTTCACCGCATTCGCGCCTGCTTCGGCCGCCTTTTCGACGAGTTGCAACGCCAGGTCCAGCGAGCCGTTATGGTTGACTCCCGCTTCGGCAATGATGTAGACGGAGGAAGTCATTGTTCCGCCTCCTTCGAATACGTACACATGTCTGTCTCGTAAAAGGATTTGATCAATATCCCATCCAGGCGCGCCGTTTTTAAAATACGCTTAATCGCAGGCGCGGTATTTCCTTGTCCGTATAACGATTCGCAATTCGCAAGAACGTCTTGAAAAGCGGGAGACAGCCCCTTTTTTATCGCGTTTACGATTTCTTCGCTGGATTCTCCGCAGTCAATAATAGAAGGCCCTTTAACCCTTCCCTGCTGGCGCGACCCGATATTTACAGTCGGCTTTTTGAACATTGGCGCTTCGATAATGCCGCTTGATGAATTGCCCACGACCACGTCGACATGTTGGAGGGCGCTTAAATATCTGACCTGTCCCAATGAAACAAAAGCAACAGCCCGTTCCCGGTTTGCTGCCACATACTCGTCAATCATGCGAGCCATATTGCGGCCATCCGGATCGGAATTCGGTTTGGTGAAAATAAGGTGCGCATCCGGAAATTGATCAAGAGCATCCAGAAGCTGCTGCATATATTCAACGGATGAAACGCTTGACAGCGTTAGCGGATGATACGTAACGAGAAAGCAGCGCTCTCCCAATTCAAAGGAAATCGATTTCTCGAATTGTTCTCTATTCAGTAACGGTAATTTGCGGATATGATCAAGCCCGATAGCGCCGACATGAAATACGCGGTCGGGATGCTCGCCCAATTGAATCACTCTCTGGCGATAGGTTTCCGTTGCCGTAAAATGCAAATGCGACATTTTGGTTATAGAATGCCGAATCGCCTCATCGATGGCTCCTTCCGTGCTTTCTCCTCCATGCAGATGAGCGATGGGAATACGCGCAACCATTGCCGCTTGAGCCGCTACCATAATCTCATAACGATCGCCAAGCACAACCACAATATCCGGGCGTAGGCGTTCGAATACATCCGCAAAGCCGATCAGGCCAACCCCCATCGATTTGGTGATGCCGGCCGGCGTATCGCTGGAAAGCAGCATCTCTACTTTCGCATCGATAGGGAACCCGTCTTTTTCGATTTGCTGATAGGTAAGACCGAATTCCGGCGACAGGTGCATGCCGGTGACCACAAGCTGCAGAACCAAATCGGCGTCCTCTTGTATCTCTTTCAGAAGCCAATACAACAGACCGTATTCAGCTCGTGAACCGGTCACGACACATATTTTCCTCATAGCTCCTCCCGAATGATCGAAGGTCCGCTCGGCAAGTTGATCACTTTTCCTTCAAGCTCCATCGTCACGGTCAACTCCATTCGAGGGCAATCGGCGTACATGGGAAGAAGATGAAGCGGAGTCCAAATCGGCCTTGTCAAAAAACCATGTTTATTGGTCTCTTGCAAAATCTCATCCCGCAACTGCATATCAGGCTCATTCAGGATAATCGCATTCAGCCAGTAGTTGCTCTCCGCATGTTCAGGCTCGCTAAAGAAGGAAATGCCGCTCACGGCTTTAAATCCTTCCCTGTATTTCTCTGCAAGCTTGCGCTTGCGAGCCAGAAACTCGGGAAGCTTCTCCAATTGCGCACAACCTAATGCCGCATTGATATTCGGCATCCGGTAGTTATACCCGATCCGATCATGCTTGTACACCCATGGGTGCGGGAGCTTCGCCGTGGTCGTCAGATGCTTAGCCATTTCGGCCAGCTTCTTGTCCTGAGTCAGAATGGCTCCGCCGCCTCCGGTCGTCACCACCTTGTTGCCGTTAAAGCTTAACGCGCCAAACCGGCCGAAGGTGCCCGTATGTCTGCCTTTATACTTGGAGCCCAGAGATTCGGCCGCATCCTCGACGACCTCCAGGCCATATTGCTGACACACATCCAGCAGCGCATCCATATCGACGGGATGGCCAAAAGTGTGCATCGGCACAACGGCCCGGATGCGTCGGCCCGTTTTCCGATTATAGAGCCCCTTGTCTCCTCTGCGCTCTCCGATTTCTTGCAAATAATCATGAAGACGTATAGGATCCAGCCCTAACGTTAAGCGATCCACATCCACAAAGTGAGGGACGGCTTGGCAGTAAGACACCGCGTTGGCGGTTGCCACAAACGTCAGGGAAGGGATCAGCACTTCTTCTCCCGGTTCAACGCCTGAAAGCAACAAAGAAATATGCAGCGCGGCAGTTCCGTTCACGACCGCTACCGCATAACCGGAGCCTGTGTAAGCAGCCAGATCGTTTTCCAAACGCTCGACAAAACGTCCTACGGATGAAACCCATCCCGTATCCAGGCATTCTTTAACATAAGCCCATTCGTTCCCTGAAAACTCAGGTTCGTGCAACGGCAACGTGTGTCCGCTATTTCCCGTCACTTGTTTGACAATCTCGGCAATTTCCGCTCCCAATGAGCGTTTTTCCGTCTTCATAAGGCTTGGCTCCTCTGAAGCATTCATCATTAAATGTTGTACCGATCCGATTTATATCCGGCCAGATTGGCCGGATTCGTGAACCATTCGATCGTCTTGGCCAATCCTGCCTCGAATCCTTTTTCCCCGCCATATGCCGGCTGCCAGTTCAATAATTCACGGGCTTTACGGTTGTCCGCCCACAGGCGCTCGACTTCGCTTTTCTCGGGACGCAGCCGGACTTCATCCGTTTCAATCTCCAGTTCCGCATTCATCAATCTGGCAATCAAGCGCGCGGTATCGCCGATCGAGATTTCAAAATTGCTTCCTATATTAATCTCTTCGCCGATGGAGCGGCTCGACTCCAGGAAAGAAATGAAGCCTTGAACCGTATCCTCGACATAATTGAAATCCCGCGTTGGATGAATGGCGCCTAATTTAATCTTCCGATTTCCCTGCGCCAATTGCGTAATAATGGTCGGAATGACCGCCCGCGCCGACTGACGCGGACCGTAAGTGTTAAAAGGACGAATAATGCCGACAGGCAGGCCGAATGAACGATAAAAGGCCAGCGCCATTTGGTCGGCGCCAATCTTGGACGCGGAATAAGGGGACTGCCCTTGCAGCGGATGCCGTTCATCGATCGGCACATATTGAGCCGTCCCGTATACCTCGCTTGTGGAAGTATGAACGATCTTGGCTACGCCCAATTCCTTGGCCGCTTGCAAGACATTTAAAGTTCCCTTTATATTCGTGTCCACATATGTATCGGGAGAATGATAGGAATAAGGTATCGCGATAAGCGAAGCGAGATGCAGCACCGCATCGCACCCCTGCATGGCACTGCGCACGCCATGCGGATCGCGAACGTCGCCCGCAAACACCTCGAAATGACCGCGCACATCCTCCGCGCAACGATCCAACCAGCCCCATGAATTAAAGGAATTATACAGTACGAAGGCGCGCACATCGTAGCCGCGGCGCACAAGCGCCTCCGTCAGATGAGAGCCAATAAAGCCGTCGGCTCCCGTTAATAAAACCTTGCGAAATTTAGCCATTGCTCAAACTCCCAATTTGGTTATCTTGAAGACGTTTCTCACGAAATATTGGGTCCTCCATTAATTCTTGGAATCTTGTTATAAGTAACGAGGTTACTTCCTCCCATGAGCGCATCAAAGGCTCGAAAAGTTCCAATAGCTTTGACACCTTGGATGGCAAATGAATATCCTCCTTCATTTGATACCAATGTCTTTCCATGTAGTTCAATTCACGCTGCAAAAAGAATCCATGAACGTATTTAAACGACTCATCATCAATGATTGTTTTCCATATATCCTCAAAATTGATGAGCCATTGGCGAAGTTCCTCATCGTTATAGTTATCCAATTTTCCTCTAACGGCGTTTACATGTTTCTCTAATTGCTCAAATTGCTCATCAAACCTTGGCAATTCTTCATAAAACTTAACTACTCGATTTATTATACGGCTACGGCGTTCTTCCGGATAAGGCTTAAGAAGCCGATTGATCTTTTGGATAAACCAGCCATCACCTAAGTCTACCTCCTTCCGTTCTTCAAGCAATTGCTCCAAGGTTTTTAGCTTGGTTCCTTTAATCGCAGCCCCGACGCGCGAAGCATTATAGAAAGCGTAATCGGAATATTCATCAATCAACCGCTCAATTCCCTCTCTGAGGACGTTCATCGATTGATTTGTCCGATTTTGCGAACCTGAAACATTGTCAACCCATTCTGTGAATTGCTGCATTTCCAAAGCAAGTGCCTCTGGGTCACGATGAACGACCCCGTCTGCATAGTATTGATCACCCGGAAATGAAAAGTCTTGCCCAATCAGCACTAATTCTCTGCATCCCAAATAGATGGCCGCTTGAATAGCCGTACCGCTAACCGTTCCTGTAGATTGAAAGACAGGATCGATTTCAGTCAATTGCATAAAATATGCAGTCGGCGTATCCGTATTAAAAAACGCATGCATTAAATAATTATATTTTTTACGCAGAATGGATGAATGAACATCTGGAATATACAGTAAAGGAACGTTTTCCAAATCCAGTGGTTCAAATGCTTTGAAGTTATTTTCCGATGGGTCCATCACCACTACTATATCCGGTTCGATCTTATATTTTAACAACGCTTGCACGCTTGTTCCCGCAGCGATAATCAGCGCACGATTTTTCAAGCGCCTCAACGTTTCCGCTTCCATGCCAAGCGAAGGTCCCGATCCAACAATGATCGCAGGCATTTCACTGCAGCAGTCCCGTAATTCCTTTATTGAAGGCGTCTCAATATTAACCGGTAAATTTAAAATTTTGTTTCTTGCCCAGTCATGCCGAAAATGGGTTAATGTCCTCAAAGAGCTAGCAAAAGATTTCGTCACTTCTTTAAGCACTTGACGGTAATTCAGAATCGTATCCGGAAATAGATTCCGGTATGCAGGCATTTCCAACACAGCGACCTGCTCATCGGATTGGGCAAAAAACTGAGCTAAAGATTCATATTGTACGATAGATTCTTCGCCAATGCCAAAAATTGCAATACGTTTATTTCCAAGAATATCTCTTAAGTCACGATACTCCAATGCACAAAGAAACATATCGATATGGGGCTCATGCACAAAGACTCGTTTATCAGGATAGGCTTTTAAGAATGCTTCAAGATGATAACCGAAACCAAATCCATATAATATGACATCTTGCATTTCATTCACTTGCTTAGATATAGAAAGGGCCCAACGTTCGGCCTCCAGCTTTGGATCATATCGGCTATATACAGAGCGAAGCTTTCCATCTTCTGCACGTATTGAAACAATTGCATCTCCATGTTTGGATGACTCCGTTACATAACGTTCCCGATTATAAGAACGATTAAGTACTAGTTTGTAGATTTCGGGATATTGTTCTCGCAAAAACAACAGATTATCGGCGGCGAATTTTCTCATATGTTCACCTTTGACTGAATAGATCGTTCGAATTGCTGGAATAGCTCGCCGATCTCATACTTAATCAGGTCTCCGGCTGCTACGTGTTCTTCCTCCGCTAAAACCTGTTCCAACTCGGATAAAAGGTTGGGCAGATGCTCAACAAATAAGGAAATATCATGAAAAAGAGGGTTGATTTCTTGCGCTCTTCGTAACTGCAACAATATAATATTCGCTGCTTGGTTAACCCATCCAATGCCTTCAAGCAATTGTGAAAACAAATTCCAATCTTGCTTCTCCATATCTCCGTAAAACAAATCGGATATCGATTCAATGGCCCGATTGACGCGCGGCAAATACTTATATAACTCCTGAATCATATCCTTCACAAAAACGTCTCCGTTAATAGTTTCGATTCTGACCTCCCGAATCTCGGCAAGGTTTTGCTTAAGTACCGTCTCGTAATGATCTCGATATGAATTTCCATCGATAATCACTTCTTGAACAATTTCATTTTCCGCATACAAGGAAGAAAAAATTTGATTTATCTTCTGCTCGCGGTCATGAACGTCCAATGCGCTAAAATCGGAAACATTGCCTAAATAGGTAACAATCATGAAATCAGCACCTGTCCTCTAATTTACACTTCTATAGCTTAAATATCGGCAAAATTCGATAATAATTGAATAGAAAAACTCCTCATCCAACCGGATGAGGAGTAGGAATTATATCCTGTTATTCTTAGCCCAGCAGTTTGAGTACGTTTTGCGGCAAAGAGTTTGCTTGCGCCAGCATTGCCGTACCCGCCTGAACCAGAATTTGTTGTTTCGTGAAGTTCGTCATTTCTTTTGCCATATCAGCATCACGAATGCGGGATTCGGAAGCGGACAGGTTTTCAACGTTTACGCCAACATTGTTGATCGTGTGTTCCAGACGATTTTGTACAGCACCCAACTTAGCACGGCGAGAGGAGACTGTGGAAATCGCAGACTGCAGGATAGACAATGCAGATGCCGCACTTCCGCGCGTACCTACACCAACCTTATCAAGAGCGAGGTTGGCAAGGCTCAGGGCGCTACCCAAATCCGCAGTAATCGTAGTGCCTTTCTCCCACCCAACTTGGAAAGTCAAAGATTTACTACCGGTGCCACTTCCGTTCAACACTGCAATTCCATTAAACTTCGTCGTTTTAGTAATGTTGCTAATTTCCGCCTTAAGTTGATCCACTTCAAGCTGGATTTGAGAACGGTCTGCATCCTGCAGCGTGTCGTTCGCCGCTTGCGTAGCAAGCGTGTTCAGACGTTGCAGCATCGAGTGAACTTCCGTCAGTGCGCCTTCAGCCGTTTGGATCAGCGAGATGCCGTCTTGTGCGTTAGCCAACGCTTGGTTGTAGCCGTTGATTTGGTAGCGCAGCTTCTCGGAAATCGCAAGTCCTGCGGCGTCGTCAGCCGCACGATTGATGCGGAGACCGGAAGACAGCTTCTCAGCCGTTTTGGCCAGTTGCGTGTTGTTGTAGCTCAGGTTGCGGTTCGTGTTGATCGCACTGACGTTCGTGTTAATGAACATTCCCATACTGTTCATCCTCCATGATCGTATTGAGTACCGCTTCCTTGCGGTCTATTCCATATATCGGCAGACGCTACGACAAATTAAATACTTTCGGAAAAATTTTTTCTATTTTTTTTCGTCGAAATAGTACGAAATCCCCGGGTCCTTTCCCATATGATAATAAGACTGCATGATCTTGATCTGATCCCGGGTTTGGCGAAGCTCCGTCCCCACGGACGAGTACTGCTGCCGAATGATTTCCGTGCTCATTCGATTCGCTTCGAGGGCCTGTTCTGCCAAAGATTGAATATGCTCGCGGCATATTTCCTGAAATCGCTCGACTCCGACGAGCGATTTCAAACGTTCTCCATCCTCCGTCGCGAGGCGTTGCCGCTGATCCCATTGACTGGCGAGCTCCGCAAAGTCGTCCCAGTCCACATCCGTCTGCTGCAGCAGACGATGCTGATCGCGGGCGATTTGAAGAAGCTTCGCATAATGCTCTTCCCACTCCCGGATCAATGATTGCAGCTCAGCCATGTCCGACCGAAACCTCCCGGCCGATCTGATCCCAGGCGGACTTGATCTCTCTCAGCAGATCCGCCACTTCGGCGAGAGGCTCTTTTTGTTTTTTCACATTTGCCTGCACCAGACGATTCAGCATATACAAATAGAGGCTTTTCAGGTTAGACGCAATGGCCCCGCCTTGTTCCTCGTTCAAGCAGGCCAACAGCTCGGAGACAATATCCTGAGCCCGCACAATCCGTTGATGCGCTTGGCCTAAGTCGCCGTTGTCCAACGACGTTATGGCTCCGGTCAGATTTTGAATGGCGCCTTCATAAAGCATTTGGATCAGCCGGTGAGGCGAGGCCGTTTCATATTTGTTTCTGCGATAAGTTTGATACCCCGTCTGATTGATCAAAGTTTTCGCTCCTTACCCTAAAATAAATGACTACGAATTTTTCGAGTACATTGCGGAAACGACGCCATTCATCCAGCTTTGCTGGCTTTGAAGCGTTGAAAGGGCCGTTTCCATTTGGGCAAACTTTTGTTTCAGCGCAGCTTCCTTGACGTCCAGACGAATTTGCATTTGTTCCATTTGATCGGTTATAAACGAAATTTCGGAATCATAGCCTTCGATTTTCGTTTTTAGAATGCCGTTTGAAGCACTGGACCAATTAAACAAGTTGTCGCTAAAAACGCGCGCGATCCCTTTCGATGTATCGGCTTCGTCATTGGCCAACAGCTTGTAAACGGCATCCGGGTCTTTTTTTAGAGCTTCGATGAACTTGTTTTTATCAAAAGACATCTTGCCCGTCATTTCGCTGGCCGACGTAGCCCCTTTATCGACTTCCAGACCGATTTGGAATAAGTACTTCAGACTAAGATCGGATTTCCCGTCGGCTTTCGTACCCGCCTGAAGATTGACCCAGTTCCCCAGACTGGACAGAAGACTATTTAATGTGGAATCGGCCGAAAGCGGGGTCCGATAATTGGAATCCGTAAACGACTTGGCCGAATTCACTGCATCAATAACGGCATTATAGGCATCGACAAAGGCGGATATCAAGCCTGCGACAGCTTCCGTATCGGTATCGACGGACACGGTTGTGGTGCCCGGCGCAACCAAAGAAAAGGAGACGTTCTCAATGACGCCTGCGACCGTATTGCTGCTGGAAGTGACAGTGACGCCGTTCACCGTAAAGTTTGCATCCGCCGCCTCTTGAACAACATTCTTTAGATTATTGCCAGCATCCACTAATCCCAGCTTCTGCAAAGCAATGGAATCTCCGGTTATGCCATATGCCCCGGATCCTACTTTAATCGAATTTCCCGCGCCCGTATTTTTAGATGACAAAACGAGACTGACTTCAGTATCGCTTGTCTGCAAAAGGGATGCTGTCAAGTTGGCGCTGCCGGCATTAATCGCATTTTTAAGACTCGTCAAAAAGTCCTTATCCGTGGCAGCGTCCGCAGCAAGTTGGCCCACATTAATCGTAACGTCATCGATCGTAATCGTCGCATCCGAGGCGATTCCGGCTTTCACGCTCGTACCGCTGCTGTTGACCGAATCCGTCCGAATAATGTGGTTTTGCGCAATATTGTTCACGACCACTTGATACGTTCCCTTAGCTGCGCCGGCTGAGCTAGAGACGTTCAGCACCTTCGTATCCGAACTGGTCGCCGCCGTCTTGGTCAGGTTGGACATGTACAGCAAATCGCTCGCCGCCGTACGCAGCGCGCTTACTTTCGTGTTCAAGGTGCGGAACAGCGACTGGATTTTGCCGTAATCGTTCTTGCGATTTTCCAAGGTGGTATAATTGGTTTTGTCGGAAGCCATTAAAGCCGAAATCAACGTGTCCGTATCCAATTTGGAGAACAAGCCCGTCAAAGAAACCGAACTGGTGTTGACGCTGCTGACTGCCATCTAGATTACCTCCTCTTTTGACCCTGACGGATCTTACAATTTCTTATCCATGAACAAGCCGATCATGTCCCGCATCTTAATGGACAAATCGATCAGGAATTCCGGCGGCATGCTCGCCACCACCTCTTGCGATTCTAAGTCGATCACTTCGACATAGGTTTGTTTGGCTTCTTCGTTATACCGGAAGCGGATTTGCTTCTCATAGGGTACCAGCGATTCGTTTACCTTTTTGAGTTCTTTTTCCAAACGTTCCTTGTCTTCATCCGAAAGGCTTTTGAAATCGAACTTGTTTTCCTTTTTGTTGTCGACAGTCCAATCTTCGCCCTGTTTTTTGGCGCTTTCGATCGATTTGAACGTTTCCTGGGATGCGGATCTGGCTGTATGCAGTTCGAAAGCGGAAATTCCATCTGCCGGTTGAACCCCGCTCATGTAGATCCCACCTAATCCTTTTTATTGAATTTGTCGAACTTTTCCAAAAAGTGAATCAGTTGCTGGCCTTGTACGGCCGGTTGCCCCGCGAGCATATTTTCCTGACGGATGCTTTCGTACAATTCCTTGCGCAAAATCTGAACGTTGGCAGGAGCCGTGAATCCAAGCTTGACCGTCTCGCCTTCGACGGCCAAAACCTGCACCTCGATCTGATCCCCCAGCTTCACGATCTCTCCCACTTTTCGTTTAAGAACCAGCATCCGCCGCCCCCTCCTTACTGGCGCGAATAAGAGGATGCCGGATAGGCAGCTCCTGATCGTGAATGATAAATTGAACGCCCGACCGATGCGCCGGGGACAGCAAAACCGGGGCCTTCAAATTGACATAAACCTGGTCCTCGATCACATTGACAATCAGCCAAGTCTCGACTTCCTCGGGGCGCTCCACCCCCAACAGTTCGGCCGTTTCGTCGTCAATGTGAAAGCCGTAATTGTCCACAACTTGCGCCGCAGGAATGACGATGAAGCTGATCTGGGCATCGAGAGCATGTAAAATCGAAAAAGGGAAATTGTCAAGCTGGATGAGCGCATAGCGCCGGATCTCCTGAAGACCGATAATCCCTTTTTCAAACCTGTAAATCTGCTCCTCGCTTATTTCCAGCGTTCCGTATCTTTCGCTATGAAAAGTCAAGGATTGTCGGCCTTGTGTCACGCTTTCCGCTTCCTCCCGTAAAACTCATTTTCCTTGCGGAACGCCAATTACGATCGTTCTCATGTTAAAGTCGATTTCCGGCGGATGTACGCGAATGTCGATTTTCGCCGGCTGCCGCGGCAAAGCCGCAAGAACGACTTCCCGGTTCGAGTTGCGCATGTAGGTCTCAAAAGCGATTCGGCCGTAGACATTGCCCGGCTCCTTGTGAATGTCCCGAATGCGCCGGCCGTTATGGACCTTGTCGCTGATTCCCTGGGCATAAGTCTTTTCCGCTCTGTCCTTGATTTCCCGAAGGAAGGTGGAAGGACGCAGCACTCCCAGGTCCTCCCACACCCGCGTCATATCGATATCCATTTCGGCCGTATGAAACCGGATTTTCAAATCGGGAGGGGTATACCGAACGTTGGACTCCGACGGTCTGGATACCTGCCGCACGCGGGCTTGGACACGACTTACAAATTCGTCGCTCACCCGGATTCCCGCAATTTTATCCATCGCCTCGTCTCCCCCCTTCTTCTGCGGAATTATTTGATATAGTCAACCAGCGACACTCTCATAATTTGCGCGCCGGTCGCCAGCGCCGCCTGGAAGACGTTCTGCTTCAACTGCAGTTGCGTAATGGCGTCCGCATAGTCGACGTCGGCCACATTGGACCGAAGCGTTTGCAAGTTCACGATGTTCGACTCGATGCGGCTCTCCATTAAGGTAAAACGGTTGGCCCTGGCGCCGATTTCGGCGCGCTGTACGGAGAAGCGGTCGGATGCGGCCAGAATTTTGTCGACATCGTCGTCCAGAGCGCTCGTGTTGTTGGTTTCCAAATGATCGATCAGATTGTCGAAGATTTTGAAGACATTGTCGTCGCTTCCGGCCTCGCCGAAAATTTTCTCTCCGGTAATGCTGACCGGCACTTGGACCAGGGGGCTGACGTTTAACTGGAACACACCGGGATCCGTCGACTCGTTCGCCGCGTTAGCCGAAGTATAGGGAGGCTGATCGGTTTTTTGCCCGTTAAACAGGTATCGTCCATTATACGTGCTGTTGCCGATCAAAACCATCTGTTCCCGTAGCTGCCTGATTTCCGCCGCGATCGTCTTCCGTTCCTCGGGAGTTATCGTGTCGTTGCGCGCCTGCAGCGTCAGCGTATGCGCCCGCTTCAGCAGATCGTCCGCCTGTTGCATAAGCGAATCCATCGTATTCAGAATGCCGCTGCCGGTTTGTGCATTGGTTAAATACTGGTCGCTGCGGTTAAGTTCCGTATCGTACCGCATGACATAAGCGATTCCGACGGGATCGTCGCTCGGTTTGCTGATCCGCTGGCCGGTCGCCAGCTTGTTTTGCCAATCGTAGATTCCCGTCTGGGTATTGCGCAAATTCGTCAGCAGCTGCGTGTACTGCATCGTACCCGTAATACGCATTTATCCACCCTCCTACAAACCGACGCGGCCCGTTTGGTTAATGATCCGGTCGAGCATTTCGTCGATGGTCGTCATCGCCCGGGCAGCCGCGTTGTATGCGTGCTGAAACTTGATGACATCGGTCATTTCCTCGTCCAGCGAAACTCCGCTCACTTCCTGCCTGCGGGTATCCGCCGCGTCCACCAGTTCCTGCTGGTTATTCATGTTTCGAAGCGCATTATCCGCGGTCGATCCCAATTGGCTGGTTACGGCGCGGAAGTAGTCGTCGATCGTCCCCGAGGTCAGATTCGTAATGCTGGCGGAGTAGGCGAACGACTTGTCCCGCAAAGTCGTAATCGCGTAGGCGATATCCCCGTTGCCCTTGATCGTCCTTTTCGTTCCGTCGGCCAAGGTCTCGTATCTGCCGGAAGCGGCGATTTTGCTTGTGTCGTCGGCAATGACGGGATTCAGCCGGATGTTGCTCATATTGAAATCGGTGCTGCCGTCCGAAGTCGTGAAGAAGTCGATGCCTGCGGGCGTCGGATCGGAGGTTCCATAACCGAGTCTATGAAGGCCATTAATGCCGTTTACGGTCAGCTCGACGGAGGAGACGATTTTGGAACCGGCGGGAATGATCGTTCCGGCGGGAATGACCGTTCCGTCGTCCAGCGTTACGTCGTTATTCGCCGTCAACGGTTGGGAGGTCGTATAGCCGTTGGCCAGCGTTACCGTGACGGCTCCGCCAACCAGGGTCTTGACCAGCGCGTTCAGCTCGTCACGGATTTGCGCGATATCCGCCTTCGCCTGCACGTATCCGGCCAGCTCTCCGGAAGTCGCGTTCGCCGCGATGTCCGCCGTTACCGTGGCGGCCTGGTCGTTGGCCACGACCTGCGTCCCGGCGATGCTCAACGTAAAGTCGCCCGCCGGCGTTTCGGCATATTCGATGTTTACGATCGAAGACAATTGATCCAGCAGCACGTCGCGTTGGTCGCGATAGTCGTTCGCGTTGGCGCCGAGCGACTCGGCTCTGCGGATGTAGTCGTTCAACTGCGCGATATTGGCCAGCATCGTATTGACCGCGGATACCTTGGTGGCGATGCTGCTGTCGATGTCCCGTTCCAGGGCGGTAAGCGACTCGTCGACTTGCTTGAACGTATCGACCATGTTGGTCGCTTTGGCGATGACGTCGACCCTGGCGCTGAGCAGCGTCGGGTCCCGGTTCAGCACTTCCCAGGAGTTCCAGAAATCATCTATAACGCCGCGAATCCCGTCGTCCGACGGCTCGTTCAAAATCGCCTGAATGGAGTCCAGGTTGGCGTTGCGGATCTTCCAGTAGCCCAGTCCCTGGTTTTCGCGCCGATACTGCGTGTCCAAATAATTTTCGCGGATGCGGGTAATGCTGTCCGCCTGCACGCCGGTGCCGATTTGCCCGACCGTCGTGCTGCGCTGCATGCCGACCGCTTCCTGAGGACGGGTAGCCGACAGGTTCACGCGCTGTCTCGTATAGCCGACCGTACTGGCGTTGGCGATGTTGTGCCCTGCGGTCTGCATTGCCAACGTTTGCGTCAGCAGAGCGCGCTTGGTCGTCTCAAGACCCAGAAATGAAGATGGCATTGGGCAACGTCCTTTCCCCGAATAGGATGGTTAGCATTCGATGATCAAGTTTTGTTATGCCTTTCGTTATGCGTCATGCCTTGAAGTCGTACAGCCCGTTCCGGCTCGTCGGCGCGGGCGTCTGGGAGGGGGCCTGGTAGACGGCCTGTTCCGGAACGCCCGTCAGCAAGTCCAGCGACAGTTCAACGAAGTCGAGCGCTTGCCTCGTCAACGCCTGGTTCAGATCGTTGAGCTCCCTCAGCTTTGCGGCCTGCTCCAGCAATCGGTCGATCCAACCTTCAATGGCGGTTTTGTCTTCCGGACTGGTGACCATCCTTGCCACCTCGGTCAGCGTAAGAGGCTCTCCGCGGCTGATGCCTAAAGCGCGCTGAAACGCGAGAATCGCCTGCGTCCGGGCGTGCTCCGCTTCGGACATTTTTTTGAGCAGCCTTGACTCCTTCGCCATTACCAAGGTCAGCTCGTTCAATTGATTCTGAACGATGCAGTCTTTCTTTTGCTTGGCCAAGTCGATCAACGCTTCATACAGCTCGTGCGTCAGTTGAAGAGATTCCTGAAGCTCCCGTAGGCTCACGCGCATCCCCCTGTCATTGTCCCCTCAGAAACGGAAGCAGCTTCTCGGCGATTTTGCCTGCGTCCAAATAGTACGTTCCGGAGGAAACCTCCTTCTTCAGCATCTCGATCCGCTTGGCGCGGTCGATCTCTTTCAGGTTCCCTTGCGCTCCCAACAATTCTTTCGCTTCTTCGGAGATCTGCACCTCGTCCTTGCGGCTTCCTCCCGAAGCGCTGCGGGTACGGGCGTCGTAGGTCGTATGATAATGGTTGAACAACGCAATGCGCTGCGATTCGTTGACTTTCAAATCGATCACCTCAAGTGCGGATCCGAAAAATAAAAAAACCGATAATCTTATAGAAGTATTATCGGTTGGGCATTCTTAAATTTTAATAGATGCATGAAAAGCCTTGCAAATCTCGTACGGCAGGACGAACGGTCAGCGGTCTTTGGGCCAGTTGTTGATCTGGTAGGCGCTCTCGGATCGTGCATGATCGCTCTGGCGGTCCGACGATTTCCCCTCGCTGGCCAGGCGAACCTGTTTGCTCAGTCGGGTCCGGCAGTTATCACACATATTCCCTTCCCGAATCAGCACGCCGCATACTTCACACGGATAGGACATGTTCGGAGCGTTGTAAAGCGATATGCGCCCTTCCTTGATGAACTTGGTAATCTGCCTGATCGTGACTCCCGTCGCATCGGACAATTCCGTGATCGTGGCGCCTCTATGTTTGCGCAGATATTCTGCGCAAGCCTCGTATTCTTTCTCAATGACCTTTACGCAGCTGGGACATATATCTCGAAAATGGCGGGCAAACAATTTTCCGCAGCGGGGGCAATTCGCCAGTTCCATTTCAATGACCCCTCCAGTCTCGGCGACAGCGACGCGATCGCATAGGCCACCTCTCGACAATGCTTATACTAATATTTACAAGAAAATGCCATGATGTCAAGAACGGGCCCACAACAATCCGTAAATTTTACAGGAAGGGTAGGCTTTTCGTATGACGTACGCGCATTCGTTTATCGTGCTTCCGGTCGTATAAATATCGTCGACTAATATAATATTCCGTTCCTTGCCGTCGTCCAGCAAAGCGACCGGACCGGCTGCGGCAAAGCTGCCTCTCATGTTTTCAAGCCGGTCGCCCCGGCCTTTAAAGCTTTGCTTGTCCGTATGGCGGACGCGCCGGAGGAGCGGCAAATAGGGGATTCGGTACCACCGGGCGATCCGCAAAGCCATGCGTTCCGCCTGGTTGAATCCCCGTTCCCGAAGGCGCTCGTCGGCAAGCGGAACGGCGGCCACCGCGAAGGCCGTTACCCGGCTCAACAGCCGTTCCGCCGGCAGCGCCAGCATCGCCGCCAGGACAGGCTCCAGCCGTTCAAGGCCCCGATATTTGTACAGCGCCAGCCAGTCCCGCATGACCGCGTCGTAACGAACAGCGGCACGGCAGCATTGAAAATGCCGGACGGAGCGGCGCAGACAATCGCCGCAGCGGTCGGGACGGCCGCAAATGGAGCAGGCCGCAATGTCGATCCAGGGGATGGCGCGCATGCAGTCGCCGCATAAGGACGATAAGGCTTGCCGTGCGGCGGCATGCCGAATGGGAACGGGCAGCGGAGGCGCCCCGTCGCGGCGGTCCCGCCCGCAGACCGGGCAGCTGCCGTTGTGCGGGCTAAACCAGCGGTACATGCGTTCAAGCCATTCCCCTTTCATCCCGGCGTCTCCTCCAAAAACCCAAGTTTGCGGGCCAAACGGTTCATCGAACGGATCTGCATTTTCGCGCGCTTTTGAGAGCGGGTGACATATGCGGAGCAGAAAAAGACGCGCCCCTTCGGGTCCTCCGCCGACCGGCCGGCCCGCCCCGCCATCTGAACGAGCGCCGCATCGTCGAACATCGCATGGTGCGCATCGAGAATGCAAACGTCGCTGCGCGGTATCGTCACGCCTCTTTCCAGAATCGTCGTTGTGACGAGAACCCGCAGCCTGCGATTGCGGAAATCCGTCACCTTATTCCCCCGATCCGGGTCCTTGGACGACGTGCCGCCGATCGCCTCCCGGGAAAGTCCCCAATCGCCCGCGTGCCGCCTGAGCAAAGCGACGATCGGTTCGACGTGCCGTATGTACGGGACAAAAATGAACAACTGCGCGCCCCGGCGCACCGACTCGTGCGCCAGCTTGCGGAGCGCCGCCGGAACGCGGCCCCGGTTCACCCATTTGGCAATGGGCGGAACCGTCAAACGGGCCGGCACCGGAAGAGGGCGGCGATGGAAGCGGACCGGCACCCGCGCGCACGGCAGGCGCCCGCTTCTGGCTTCCCGCTGCATCGCATGCGGAGGGGTAGCGCTTAGAAAAACGGTCGCCCCCATCCGCCGCTGCGCCTTCATCGCGGCATAATGCAGCATCGGATCGTTATGGTACGGAAACGCATCCAGCTCGTCGATGAGCACCAGATCGAACGCTTCCTGGAAACGGAGCAACTGGTGCGTGGTCGCCAGCGTCAACGGCGCGTTCGACCAGCGATCTTCGCTGCCGCCGTACAGAACGGCCAGCTTCGTGCCGGGAAAAGCCTTGGCAAGCCGGGGCGCCAGCTCCAGCACGACATCCCGCCGGGGCGTCGCGACCAGCGCCCTTCCTCCCCGGCTCAGCACTTCCTCCAGCAGCGGGAAAATCATCTCGGTTTTGCCGGCGCCCGTCACCGCCCAGAGGAGAAATCTCCGCGAAGGCGGCTTGCCAAGCTCCCGGTTCGCATGCGGCACCAGGCGAAGCAAGCAAGCCGGCAGCCGCCGGCGAATGCGATCCGGCAGCCGTCGCCCCCACGCGCGCGACAATCGGCCCGACAAGCCGTGCTGCTCGCCGGCAGAAGCGCGTTTGGCTTGCCTGCGCTCGTCGCGCCCCCGCCCGCCGCGATCGCCGACTTCGCGAAGGAATCGTACGGCGGCTTCGGAAGCGCGCAGCTGCGGCTGACTGAGTCCCCAGCGGTCCACAAACAGCGGGGACCCGGAATCGCCGGCGTCATGGGGCGGATGACCCAAAGACGCCATCTGTGCCGGGCCTGCGACAAGCAAGCCGCACGCCCGGCTGCGCCCCATCGTGATGCACGCCTCGCAGACGGCGCACGAATCGCTGCCGCACGAAGCGCACGCCGAGCGGCGCATGCGGTTCTCGCCGCTCCCGCAGCGGCGGCAGCGAAGCCCTCGCCGCCCGCGGGGCGGCTCGATTGCAGCGGCAAGCCTTGCCTCGCCCAACAAGGCGGCGAGCTGCAGATGGCGCAGCGCGTCGCCGCTATCCGCCTGGGACAGCAGGCCGAGCGCTTCGTCCAGCAGCAGCGAACGTCCTTCAAGCTGCCTTCCCGCCTGCCTTGCGGCCCGTAGCAGCTTAGCCGCTTCGTCCCGATGCCAATCCGCCCCGGCCCCGACACCTCCGTTGCCGCATCCGGGTGCATATCCGCCGCTGAACCCGCTTTCGCCTCCATCCCCGCCTGCTTTCGCGTTTCCGCCTCCGCATCCATTTCCGTCGGCGTCCCCGTTCCCGCCGCCGCATCCACCGCCGTTCAAGCGTCTCCAATCCGCAACCCTCAGCGCGTCGACCGCAACAGAATGGGTGCGGTGGCCGGCATTCGCGCGCGTTCGGAAACCCCAGAGAGCCAACCGCCCCCTCTTTTTCCGCAAAGAATCGTTTCCCTGTCCCGGTCCCGCCGCTTCCTGCAGAAGCCGGCTCGCTTCTTCCGGGCTCACCCGCTGCGCGCCCATCCGCTCCATCCGCTCCTTCAAGCGCTCGTACACCGCTTCCGCCGCCCCCAGCGGCAGCATCGGGCGCAGACGGCACAGCCATTGCGCTCCCGCATGCGGAATGGGCGCCCTTTCCGCCAACCGGAACCACTCGTGCATCCAGAACATCAGATCCGTCTCCCAAGAAACCGTCCAGAACGGATAGGCGCGCCCTTCATCCGTTATCGCGACATAAACGACCGCTTTCACCGCCCAGTCCCCCTCGTTTTTCGAAATAACCGGATCACCGGCGCCCGGACCATCGACAAAAAAAGCACACCCGCGCGCGGCCAACCTGGCCCGCAAGGTGTGCTTCACCCGAACTGATGCAATTGTTAAAAACAGTATACTCCCATTTGCGCCAAAACACAATCCGGCCTGCCCTCACGCCCTGGCCCCGTACCAACCTACGTGCCAACCTGCGTGCCAACCTGCGTGCCAACCGACGCGCCTCCCAACGCGCAAATCCACGCGCCTGCCTTGCGCACCCCAAAAGCCAAGTTCAGCGCGGAAGCAGCCGCAGGTGCTCTTCGTTCGACAGGTTCACCCACACCAGCCGGCGCTGCGGCGGAATTCCAAGCGGCAGGCGCTCCATAGCCGCCCCCCCTGCCTGACCGCCCTTTTCGACGGAGGAGGACCATCCGCGAACAACGCCGACCCCGCCGTCCGTGCGCGAGGCCAGAAGCGAAGCGATTTTGCCCGTGTCGTCAACCGAAGACGGCTCCAGCACGATCGTAATCCCGACCTCGCGGCCGGTTCTCCACGCAAAATGCCGCAACGCCCTCACATATCCCTCTATCTGCATCTGATGATTGCCGGCAACGAGTACAAAATGGCTTTCCTTCTCCCCGGCCCCGCCCTTGCGGGCGCTCCACCAACGGACGCAGCAGGCCGCTGCCGCATAGGCGGCGACAATCCATATCAGATCGACCATCATCACGCTCGCCTCCCCGCAGAATAACGGCTCATGTCCGAAGCCTGATCATTCTTTGTGATACAGCATATGCTGTCGGGAAAAGTCAGGTTCCGTTCGCCGCCGGAAGGCGAAGCAATGCCGCAATGGCGGAGAACCTCAGAAAGCGTTTGCAAATCTGCCGACCCGAATCCGCGGCTTTCACAACCAAAAATAAACCGCCCGAAGGCGGCCTGTTTCGTCGCTAACCGGTTAACCGGCGCCTTTCGAACGGATCTTCGAACGCTATCGCATACGGCGGGCATCCCAACCAGATTATGTAAACTTACAGCGTTACCCAACCGTATTTGATCGAATTGATGACCGCCTGCGTGCGATCGTCGACTTCCATTTTCTGCAAAATGCTGCTGACGTGATTTTTGACCGTCTTTTCGCTGATGAACAGGTTTTCCCCGATGGACTTGTTGCTCTTGCCTTCTGCCATCAGCTTCAGCACTTCCGTTTCACGCCGCGTCAGCGGATTGTTGCCGTTCATCGCGAACTTCGTCACCGTCTCCCGGCTTGCCGCAGCGCCCGATGCCGCTCCGATCTCGTCGAGGTACGTCATTCGGCGCAGTTGGTTGATCAGCTTGCCCGTCACCTTCGGATGGATGTAGGCATGCCCCTCCGCCACGGTGCGAATGGCATTGACGAGCGCTTCGGCCTCCATGTCCTTGAGCAGATAGCCCGAAGCTCCCTTGCGCAGCGTCTCGAACACGTAGCTTTCGTCGTCGTGAATGGACAGAATGATGACCTTGATATCGGGGAAAATGTCCCGCAGCCGTTCCGTCGCCACTACGCCGTTTTCGACCGGCATGTTGATGTCGAGCAGCACCACATCCGGCTTCGTCCGGTTGCAGAACTCCAACACCTGAATGCCGTCGCTGCACTCGCCGATTACCTCCAGGTCGGATTCCATATTCAGAATTCGTTTCAAGCCTTCCCGAAACAACTGGTGGTCATCGGCAAGCAACACTTTGATTTTGCGGTTTTGCGTTTTATTTTCCATCATAGCCCAACTCCTTTCGCAGCTCTGCTTGAATCGGAACTTCAATCGTAATCGTGGTACCTTGTCCGACGCCGGATTCGAAAGAAATCTTCCCCTGAAGCAGGTCGACTCGCTCCTTCATTCCGATCAGACCGAACTTGGAATGGGTTCGCGCCCTCGACTCTGCAACGTCGACATGGAAACCGACGCCGTTGTCTCGAATGGTAAGCCGAATCATCTCCTCCGAAAACACAATTTCGAGCGTCACAAGAGACGCCTCCGCATGCTTGTATGCGTTATTGAACGCCTCCTGAACCAGGCGGAACATCGCCGCCTCGAACGCGGATGGCATGCGTTTCTCTCTGCCGATTACGTCGAACTTCGTCCGAATGGACGTCCGTTCCTCGTAATCCTGGACGAACTTGCGCAGCGTAGGAATCAGACCGAGATCGTCCAGCGTCATGGGGCGTAGGTTAAAAATGATTTTGCGAATCTCGCCGAGATCGTTGCGGAGCTGATGCTTCAGGTCGATTAACTCGCCGCGCACGACTTCCATATCCTGCATCCCGAGCATGCGTTCCGCGATTTCGGTGCGCAGGACGAGATTGGCGAGCGACTGGGCGGGTCCGTCGTGGATTTCCCTCGCGATCCTCTTGCGTTCTTCCTCCTGGGCCAAAATGATCTTGAGTCCGATCAGCTGACGGTTTTTGCTCGATTCCAAAATGCGCGTCACCTGCGACAGATCCCCCGACAGATAGTCCAGAACCACGTTCATCTGCGAGCCGATCGCCTCGGCCCGCTCGATGGAACGCTCGACTTTGCGGACGCGGCTCTGCAGCTCGCCGCGCCGCTTCTTCAGGTAGTTCTCTTTCTCCCGGTAAACCATTAGATCCAGCAGCAGGTTGGTCGCCTTTTCGTATGCGGATTTGATGTCCTTCTCGGTGTAGCGCACAAAGTCGCGGCTTACTTCCGCAAGCCGAACCCGGGCCAGCCGGTAATCCCGTTCCAGCCGGTCGACCGTATCGATGACCCGGGTCGTCTCCTCCAGCACCTGTTCGAGCTCCCGCTCCAGCGATTCCAGCTCCATCCTGGCCGATTCGCCTATTTCAAACACTTGCATTTTGCTGTCTTCCATTACCTTGACGGCATTCTGGATGACACGGTCAATCTGGTCCACAGTATCTTCCACGAATCCATTTCCCCCTGCGCCATCCCTGGCAACTGCCCGCGCGCCAACTTATGCCCGCGCAGCGACCGCCCGCTCCCTGACTTGGAAAAGGGGCTCGCTTCCATCATATCATATTTTATGGGGTTAGAAAGCCGGATATGGGACTTTGGACCGAAAGATTAACGAATTGTAATGCTTTTGTCCGCCGCGTTCCAGTCGACTTTCTGGCCCAGTTGCTCCGAAACGACCCGGATCGGAACGAGCACGCGTCCGTTGCGGATGATCGGGGACGTCTTGGTCGCGATGCGGACGCCGTTTGCGATCAAGTCGGGTTTTCCGGGCCACAATTCGAGCATCCGGTCGCCGCGCAGCACCGTCACCCGCTTGAGCGTAGCCTCCCAGTCGGCGCTGCCGCCAAGCGATTCGGAGACAAAGCGAAGCGGCAAATACGTCGCTCCGTCAATCGCGATCGGGGCGGTGTCCAGCGTAACGGCCTTGCCGTTAACGGTCGCCTGCTTGCTGTTCAGCGTCAGCTTGATGCTTGCCGCGCTGCCGAAGGACGTTCCGGCCGCCGTCTGCAGCTTCAGATCGTCGAACGCGACCTCGCCCTGCAGAGCCCGTTCGTCCTGGTCTTTGGCCAGGTTGACGACGTACAGTTTCGTCAGCTTCGCCGGATACGTCAGTCCCGCCGACGCCAAATCGACCTTCAACGTTTTCCAGCCCGTCCAGTCGATCTTCGAAGCGAGCGTGACATAGACCTGCTTGCCGCTTGCGTTCAGGAATTCGGCCCGTAGCCAGTTGTAGCTGTTATCGCCCAGCACGTCCAGCGATAACGTACTCGGATTGCCGTCGACGGTAATGCCCGCGCCGCCGTTCAGCACCGCGTAGGCGAAGCGGTCGCCCGTTCCGTTTGTAAAATCGTATTTCAGATCGAGCACCTGCGAGGACTCGCGGCCCGCCATTCCGGTCACAAGCGAAGCCGTTCCCTGCGTCTCGGCCGGCAGCCCGCTGAAGCCGATGTTGTACGCGACGTTCTCGAAGTTCTCCAGTGTCTTCTCCGCCCCCACGGCAAGCGGCACGACCGTCGAGAACCCGTCGTACCGGGCGATCGCATAGCCGATCTTCGTATCCTTGCCGACGCTCTGCACCGTAATGTTGCCGCCTGCCGCATTCGCCGCAAAGCCGCGGAACTCCCACTTCAGCGAAGACGCCGGCACCGTCACCTCGCTGCCGTCCGCAAGCTGCGCCTTTACCGGCACCGAAATCGTCACGCCGTTTGCAAGCACCGTCGTGCTCGGCGATGCGGTCAGCCGGTTGATCTCGCCGCCTCCGACGACGTGAATCCCGATCGAGTTGCTGGCGCTGCCCGCCTTCACCGTAATCGTGCCGTCGCCGGGCTTGGACGCCGTGAACACCCCGCCCTTGAACGTGCCGACGCCGCCGCTCGCCGACCAGACCGGCGTCAGCCCGCCGGGGTCGATCGGGTTGTAATACGTATCGTAGGCCTTGAGCGCGTATGTCGCCTGCTGGCCGATGAACAGCGTCTTGGCCCCGCTAGCCACGATCCCCTTGACGGAGCCCTGCGGAGCCAGCGTGAAGACGCCGATGCCGTTAGCCACAAGCCGCTGCGTCGTCCCGTACGACGTCGGATGCGTCAGCTTCACGTCGAATTCCCCGAGAGGCCGCGACACCATCGTCGTCGAGCCGCCCCCGTCCAGGTTGACCGCCTTGTAGGCGCCGAGCTGAATGAGAATTTGCTGCAGTTCGCTCAGCGTCACGCCCTTGCGGCTTCCGTTCTCCTCCACCGTGACCAGGTAAACGGTCTTGCCGTCCGCCGAATAGCCGACGGCCGTGCGGGCGCGGTCGGCGTTGCCGCTCAGGCCGCTGATGTCGCGCGAGAACGGAGCCGCCTTGCCGCCATCGACCAAAATCGTGTGCCCGCTCACCATCATCTGGAACGTCGTCGGATCGTAGCTTTTCCCGTTGGTCAGCGAGGTAAGAGAGGAGGTCACCGTCACCTTCTGCCCTACGGTCAGGCTCTTCTTGATGAATTCCGCCGCGTCCTTATGCCCGCGCAATATGTAACCGTTCGCCGGAATCGGCGTTGCGATCGCCCGATCGACGGCGACCTCCTGAACGACGCCGTCGACAACGAGCGCTTCGGTCGGCGTCGTCCCGCTGTTCTTCGGACGCTCTTCCCCGGTCCAGGCGCTCGTATACATGTATAGCGCGTTGACATGGCTGTAGCCGTTGTCCGGCTCCGTTCTGTAGGCGCTTTTGTTGATGCCGGTCAGAGGAAAAGAACTTCCGTCCCCGGCGTAGACCGTTCCGCTGAACGCGAACTGGTCGATGATCGGCTTCTTGTCCTTGGTCACGCCGAAAGCATACATGCCGATCAGCTTGGACGTGCTCGTCACCAGCTGACCGCTTGTAATCTGCGCGCCCAGAGGCGCGCCTTCGCTGCCGGAGGACGTGTTGAAGACGTCGCCGTTGATGCCGGCTACCGCTCCCGTCTCTTTGGCCATGGCGCCTACGGACTGCCGGGCCGTGACGCTGCCGTTCTTGCCGCCGAGCGCATTCAACTGGACATACGGATTGGTGAGGTCGATGGCGAGGACGTGAACAAGCTCCGTGCTTTTGGTGGAATCGGAGGGAACCCATCGGTAATCGATTTGGCGCGCTCCGGAGGTTACGATCGTCTCCGACTGCTTGACCAGCTTGTACGTCACCGTCGCGGCCGCTGCGAGCGGCGGTTTGGCAAACGGCCAGGCCGTACCGACCGGTCCGACCACTGCGGACAGCGCGATAGCCCCGGACAAAACCGGAATCCAAATCTTGCGATACAGGTTGGAATTCGATTGAAAAGCCATTTCTTTCTCCCATATTGTAAAATTTACTCGAAAGACCCTGGACTTAACGCCCATTTCTCTCTATTAATGTAGACTCTATTGAAGGCGAAAAGTTACATTCGATTAAAAGATTTATAGCAAAAATATTTTACCGCCCAAAAGAAAAAAGCCGTCCAAAACCGGGAAAACGCGCCGGCCAGGATCAGCTCCGATACGGCTTCGAAATGAATCCGCCTTCTTTTTATTCTATAAGCTTGCACACTTCGTTCCAATCGGTATGCAGCCGGACGATATCCTCGTCGAGAATTTCGCTGCCGTTCTGCACTTCGATAAATTCCAGCTCGGTGACCGCCTGAATGCCGTGCTTTGCGCCGGCCGGAATATGCAGCACGTCGCCCGATTTCACCCGGCTCAGGCTGCCGTTCAGCACGAAATCGCCCTCGCCTTTGATAATCGTCCAAACCTCGTTGCGCTTGTTGTGGTAGTGGTAGCTTAGATTTTTGCCGGCCGCGATTCCGACCCGCTTCGTCAATACTTCATACTTCTCTTCCGTTACGGCGTAGTCCAGAATCTTGTACCAGCCCCAGCGCCGCTCCTCGTACATCGGCCTTTGGTCGAAATCGATGCTGTCTTTGATCCTCGGGCTCGCCTCTTTGTCCGCTACGAGAATGCCGTCGGGACTGGCCGCCACCACGGCGTTGCTTAAGCCGAGCACGACAATCGGGATGTCCAGTTCGTTGACGATATGCGTGTTGCGGCTATGCTCATCGATCTTGCCTTTGCCGATCAGGTTGTCGGACAGCTCTTCCGTGAGCGTATTCCACGTGCCGAGATCCTTCCACTGACCCTCGTACGGAACGACGACAATCCGCTCGCTCTTCTCCACGACTTCGTAGTCGAAGCTGATTTTCGGAAGACGTTTGTATTCCCGGGCCAGTTCGTCGTAATCCAGCGGCAGCCCTTTGCCGCGAAGGATCGAGACGAGCCTGCCCAGCCTGAACGCAAAAACGCCGCAGTTCCAGAGAGCGCCTTGTTCGATCAGATCAGCCGCTTTGGCCTGGCTCGGCTTCTCCTGAAACCGGACGACATCGGCGTACAGCCCATCCGGACCCGTGCTCCCGGGAACGATGTAGCCGTATTTCTCCGAGGGAAACGTCGGTCTGACCCCCATCAGCGCAATGTCCGCATCGGAGCGGTTCAACGCTTCGTCCAGCAGCTTCAACCGCTCAAAATAGGCTTCCTCCACGTAAGGATCAACCGGCAGCACGATGACCGTCTCGTCCAGTCCGGCCTTTTGCTCGGAATAAAGATACGCCGCGGCCAGCGCGATAGCCGGGAACGTATCCCTTCGCTCCGGCTCGACAATCAGCGGCACTTCGGCATGAAGCTGGTTATGGATCATCTCCACCTGCGACTTGCTCGTGGCGATGTGCGTCACGTCCGAGAGACCCACGCTTTTCAGCTGCGCCCATACCCGTTGAATCATCGATTTCTTCGGTTCATTCGCCCCGCCCAACACCTTAAGAAACTGCTTGGACCGGGAATCGCTGGACAAAGGCCAGAGCCTCTTGCCGGAACCGCCCGACAGCAGTACGATTTTCATATCCATAACCACACCTTTTTAGTTATGTCCTATATATATTTGAATGTCGTTCCGGCGAATATCAGAACCATTGTAACGAAACATTTGTTTTTGTTCAAAAGAAAAAGCTGCCCGCAGCAGAGAAACATAGCCGCCTGGCAGCTTATCACGTCTCACCGGTAGGGTCACGTCAGGGATTCCGCCATTTCCCTATACCGTTTCAATTCAGCTTCGAATTCATCCCGATACGTTTGAATCACATCGGTACTGTAGCCGTTCGCCTTGAGCTTCGCCTCGGTGTTGCTGATGATCGACTCGAATTGGGCCGTGCAGGAGGCGAGCGCCGCTTGCCCTTGGGCGATAAGCGCCGCTTTCTTGTCCGGATCGGACTCGCTCAAATATTGCAAGCCGAGATTCATCGCCGTCGCTTGGCACGATGCCTTCAGTTTGCTCAAGCTGGCATAAGCTTGGGCCTCGATCTCCTCCTGCGTCTGCTTTCCCGTATTGCCTCCGGATGCGCCGCCTCCCGTCGAACCGGTGCCCGAGCCGGCGTTGCCGCCATTGCTGCCGGAACCGCTGCCGCCGCTCGATCCCTGCTGCGCTTCGCGGTACGCTTTGGACTCCCCGCTAACGGTCTTCGTCTTGGCATCCCAGTTGATGGCCGTGCCGACCGACTCCGACATAAAGCGAACCGGCACATAAATCGTTCCGTCCTTCGCGAAAACCTTCTGGCCGGCCGGTAGCTGCTTCTCCTTTCCGTCAAAAACAAACTTGGCGTTCGTGAACGTCACTTTGACGGTCGCGGCAGAAGCTGTAGACGAGCTTCCGCTTTTCGCCGCGGCTGCCGCATTCATCAAATACTCCTTCAGCACCACCGCCTCGGATGACGTCGGCTCCGACACCCTTACCGTGCTCGTTTTTGCATCCCACACCACACTCTTCTGCAGCGCATACGACACAAAACGAATCGGTATGTATACGCGCTGCTCATACGTAAACGCCGTCTGCCCAGCAGGCAGAGCAAGTTCCTGTCCGTCGAACTTCATCTTCACCTGCAGCGTACTGACCGTCGTTGTGGAAGCCGCTGCGAAGGCGGAGAACGGCAAGGCCACCGCCATCAGCGCGACCATGGCCATCGTCAGCATGATCTTAAGTCTTTTCATTATTTGCACCTACTTTTTCGGGTTAGTTGCTTAAATCTTCCTTAAGAGACTCCTCATAGCTCTTGCCTTGGCTTAACCCATACTTCTTGGCAATGGCGATAAGCTCGTTATACTCGTCTTCCGTCAGCTTCTGGAGAATGAGCTCTTTGGCCTCTTTCTTTTTCTCCACCGTCAGCCCGCCAGTCGCAAGCTGCTGAAGCGTCTTAATGTCGCTTGGGCTCAACCTTTTCAGCATAACGGCCATAGCCTTTGTTTTCTCGGAAAACGAGATGCTTTCTTTTACCTCTTCGGCCTTTTCTACGGATATTTCCGGATTGTAAGTAGAAGAAGGCGAAGGCGTTAGTGACTGGGATGGCGATTCTCCGGAACCAGATTTCGCAGCGGTCTTCGAAGACTGCGAAGCTTGTCCTGCATCTTTCGCTCCTGCCCCTGACGAATTACCAGACGGCTTCGCTTCTTCCGTTGTCGAAGACGGCGACGCGGATGCTTCGATCGAAGGATTCGGCGTCAAAGGAACCCCGCTTGACGGAGTTGCACTTGCACCGCTTTCAAGGCTTGCCGTACCCGATGGCGAAGGCGAAGCGGAAGCAGATTCCGCCGGTTCCAAGTCTATCGAATCAGCTAGCGAATCCAACACTTTATCGGCTGCATAGTTGATCGCGAAGTATCCCCCGACGCAGACAATGATTGCAAGAGCTCCTACGATGGAACCTATCCATATAAGTAGTTTCTTTTTCCTTTTCATATTTTCACCCTTTCACAGGAAACTTCCTTTATTATCCTTTAAACGCTTTTCATTCAACGTTTGTTGCGATATAACTACATTTTCGCTTCACTCGTATTCAGTCACCCGTATCATTCTTTGTTCCTACAAGCGTATGAGCATCGACTTCACGGATTTAAGTGCAGTGGTGATTATGGCCTTTTAATTTATCATTTTATTACACATTTATCCTTTATTCTTTGTAATTCTTCTCAAACCGCCAAGCATCCCGGCACATGCGATAATATCTCGTTTTGCGATCCAGCCAAGCTCCTTCTTTGCCTTTGAAACATCAGCAGTAGCAATGAAGCAATATCTCCTGGTCTGCGTTCTACGATCTCATATGGCACTATAATGCCATGCGCTTTTTCAAAAGCCTTTACCAACTCGAGTACACTAGTACCTCTACCAGCCCCCAAATTCTAGATATGTATTCCTTCTGCGAGACGATCCAATTCTGCAACATGCCCCTCTGCAAGATCCATCACATGGATATAATCGCGAACACCTTGCCGCCCACTGTTAGGTAGTTATTTCTGAATATTCATATTCTTAATCTTCCAATTTCCCCTTAGTCACCTGAGTTATATACGACATGAGATTATTGGGAATTCCGTTCGGCACTTCACAAGATGATCTCCAATTCTACTTCATAAGTTGCATTGATAATATAGAATAAATTGATCATCTGTTTTATTTTTTTCAAAGGTCTTCACCTTACTGTTGCAAAATTATCAGCCGTAATCACAGTATGCACGGGTAATTAACATCATTACTTCACTTTATAAAACTCCACATACCAATTCGCAAACTTTTGTAATCCTTCTTCGATCGAAGTCTCCGGCTTAAATCCCACTGCTTTTTGTAATAGTTCAGTAGATGCATAAGTAGCTGGCACATCCCCAGGCTTGATCGGTTCAAAAATTTTTTCGAATTGTACTTTTCTGCCTAAGGCTTTGCTTAACGCGTTCTCTAGTGTTTTGATAAATACCATAAGTTTTACAGGACTGCTGTTTCCAATATTAAAAATTTTATGATGAACATCGCCCACAGGTGGATTGCCTAAAAGACGTTCGACTCCCTCAATGATGTCGTCAATATAAGTAAAATCACGATATTGATCGTTATCCAAATCGCCATTGTTAAATATCTTAATCGGCTCACCAGCAAAATACTTATCAACAAATCCAAAATAGGCCATATCAGGTCTTCCCATTGGCCCATAAACTGTAAAGAACCGAAGCCCTGTTGCTGGAATCTTATATAAATGGCTATAAGTATAAGCCATTAATTCATTTGATTTTTTGGTAGAAGCATAAAGCGATACTGGATTGTCCACAAAATCCGTTTCCTCAAATGGAACCTTTTTGTTCGCTCCATAAACAGAACTTGATGATGCATATACAAGATGATCAACCGGATAATTTCTACAAGCTTCGAGAATGTTATAGAAGCCAATGATATTACTCTGAATATATACATCAGGATTCTCTATTGAATATCTTACCCCGGCTTGTGCAGCAAGATTTACTACTACATTGGGCTTATATTCTTTAAAGACGTTCATAAGCATTTCCTTATCGGAAATATCACCTTTAATAAAAGAAAACTTCTCATAGGGTTCCAGTTGTTCCAAACGAGCATATTTAAGGTTTATATCATAGTAGTTATTGAGATTATCAACACCAATTACCCGACAGCCCTGTTCTAGTAATCTTCTAGATAAGAAATATCCGATGAATCCTGCTGCACCAGTGACAAGATATGTTGTACTGGAATCAAGAGTTTTGTAGTTCAAGATTTCTCGACTCCTTTACAGATTCTCTAGTCGAAGGTTTTCGTCCAATCGAGTGATACTCCACTCCTGCTTCTTGCATTTCTTGAACGCTATATATGTTCCTGCCGTCATACACTAATGGAGTTCTCATTAACCTTTTATAAGTTTCAGGCGTTACTGCTTTTATTTCTCCCCATTCAGTAAAAATAAAGCAGACATTTGCCCCTTCCAAAGCTTGTTCTATATTCGAAACATAGGTGATGCTGCCTTTGCCATTTTTACCTTCTGGGTATACTCTAGCGAAGTTATTCACTCCAACAGGATCGTATGCATATATATCTGCACCTTGTTCCAATAATAATGGCACATTATCAAGAGATGGTGCTTCTCTTAAGTCATCTGTTCCGGGCTTAAAGGTTAGTCCCAACACTGCGACCTTAAGCCCGTTAAAAGTTATCAACCTTTTGCTAGCCTTTTTATACAACATTGTCTTTTGTTCTTTATTTACATCAATAGCAGCTTTAACCGTTTTAAGCTCATAACCGTTCTGTCTAGCTATGTACTCCAGCGCCTTGGTATCTTTAGGAAAGCACGAACCTCCAAAGCCAATTCCTGCATTCAAAAACTTACTTCCGATCCTCTCATCGTACCCCATTCCTCTTGCAACGTCTTGAATATCTGCCCCAACTAATTCGCAAAGATTGGCAATGTCATTCATATAGGAAATTTTAAGAGCGAGGAAGTTATTAGATGCATATTTGATCATCTCTGCTGATCTTCTATTTACAGAAACAATAGGCAGATGAAATGGCTCATAAATCCTCATAAGCGTCTCTTCTGCCCACTTACTTTCAGTACCAATTATAATTCTTTCCGCTTGCAGAGTATCACGAACGGCTGATCCTTGCGCCAGGAACTCCGGGTTTGAAGCTACTTCAACCTTTACATCGTTCACTAAAAAGTCTTTAATAAACTGTTCTACTTTATCATTTGTTCCAACCGGAACTGTTGATTTTACTACCACGAGGCAGTCTTTTTCAACGGATTCGGCAATTTGCCGAGCAACTGTTGCTATAAACGAAAGGTTAGCCGAACCATCCGGTTGTTCAGGGGTACCTACACCTATAAAGATGGCGTCAGCATCCTTGTATGCTGTTCTGTAATCTGTTGTATAATCAATTCTTCCAGCAGCATAATTCTTCTGCATCAACTCTTCCAAATCAGCTTCATAGATTGGGGAGATACCTGATTTCATTAAATCAACTTTCTTTTTGTCTATATCGACACAGATAACTTGATGGCCAACTTCGGCAAAGCACACACCTGCAACCAAACCAACATAACCAGTTCCTGCAACTGCTATTTTGAACATAGAAATGCCTCCAATCAAAATAATAAAGATAAAAAGAGTTCTTTATGCTAAGTAATTTACCACCCTCAATCGGAAAACAACCTTAAGCAGGATTTATTTTAATTTTAGACACATCCGTTATCGCAACTATAACAGCATTTTCTAAACTTCCTTTATCTTTCTGTCAATACTCATGTAGTCTTAGATTTTCATTCCACCCCCGTACAGAACCGTGCTATTTATGTAATTTGATTTAAGTCAATATTTTTAACTACGTCTTTTATTACTTGAGTTCATAAATCAAATAATGTTGGATGCCTCTACTTTTGTCTAATGTAGTAGATAACATTAGGTTTAGCCAAGATTTTGCTATCTTTATAATAACTTCTTTATACCTATTCTAAACATTTCTATAGGATTTGTATTTAATAATTTCATCACTTTGTATGGCCATATCCAGTTATTATAAGCAATTTGAGCGATAAATTGCCCTACAATCAATCCCCAGATACCTATAGTAGTTGTTTTAATAAGTAGGATTGAAAAAATAATGCCTACAAAACTGGAAATTAAAAAAGGTTTCATATACGGCACTCGATTTGTATTAGATATAAACGATGCATAAAAGGAATGATGTTTGAGCAAAAAATCATATACTGCAATACCAAGTAATATTGGTATACTAAATAACATATTAGGATTTAACAACTTAAGTATAGGAATACCAATTACTAAAAGGACAATTATGCAAACCCAAAATAAGACACAATACACAGTCATGGCGATTGACATTAATTTTTTTAGATCATCTTTTCGATTATTAATGTATGCAGCTTGAAGAGAAGGTTGATATGTGGTATATAATGCACCAGATATAGTTGATATAGCTGTAATAAGCTGAACTGATATTGAATATATTCCTGTTGTTGTTAAACTAAAGTATATGGAAGAAATAATAACAGAAGCCTGACTTGTAAGATATCTAGAAATAGAAACTACTCCATCTCTCCACGCGTTATGCCATACTATATTAAAAGTTTCTTTAATATCTGATGCCTTAACAATTGTAGGATCATTTTTAATACGCGAACCGATATTTTCAAACTCATAAAACGCCTTTTTTGACAAGAAACGGTAAATTAAACCATATCCCAAATATGCTAAGGAAACAGCACTCAAATGGAACTCTAAAAATAACAGTATAATAGAAATAATAATTTGAAATATTCTTGAGATTATTGTTGCTTTGTTACTCTGTGCAATAGCACCAACCCCTCGTAAAAAAACAGTATAATAACCATAATAAAGATTAAGAAAAACTGCTAAAATATAAATACCCCATGCGACAATATAATTGTATCCACTCATATTACTAGATACTTTGAGTATATAGATAGTTCCTATTGTTATAAGTACAAATACCGCTAATACAGAGATAATTAGATAAATTTTTTTACAGGTAAAAATCAATTTCTTTAATAACCCTATGTTGGGTTCATGATTATTAACAATAGAAACATCTATTTTATTCAATTTAATGGCACCACTCCAGCAGTAAGTCACATTTCTTGCGAGAGTAGGATTAAAACCAAAATCAAATAAAGTGACTATCGCTCCAATACTTAAAAACACGTACCATAACCCTAATTCTTCTCCATCAAGAAAGTAAATCATAAACGGTAACAAAAAAAAATTTGCCCCTAGTGATATAAGCGTCCCAATATAATTCCATATAATATCACTTTTTCTTGCTTTCATTAATTTTTACACCCTCAAATGTATCAATAAATTTTTTTATTATTGTATTCTTTTCATGACATTTCTTAAAATTGTAGAAATCATCTTCAACCTCTTCGTTATATTTTAGTTCCAGCACTTTTTCGAAAAATTCATTTACATTATTAATTCCAATGCATATATTCGGGTATTTTTTTTCATATTGATTCACAATAGGGACTTTATTTGCTATAACAATCTTGTGATTTGAAAGTGCATCATACATAACGCCGCTAACCCGATAAATAAAATTATCAGGTAATGGGATAAAAACCACTTTGCACTTTTTAAAATAACTATCGTACTCTTCTTTTGGTAAAAAACCATTTATTACTTTCAAATTTCCATTATCAAATTGGTACTTCTTAGAACGTAAAACAACTTGCAGATTAGCATTTTTTAAATAACCATTTTTTCTTTCTTCATCAATTATTTTTTTTATAAAACTCTCATCATTACTATTACTCAATCCGATACAATCATATATTATTTCATTTCCATTTGAAGTTTCGGAATCAAAAACCGGATGCGGGATAACATGAACAAGTTTCTCGTTAACTCCTATTTCTTTTATTAAATATTCTTTAAAATAATCCTCAAAAACTATATGATTTACCTTGTTCATATAGGTTTTAAAAATTATTTTTTTTATTTTGTTATTTAACTCATCAATATTTTTATGATGTAGAATAAAAAAACTATTCGATCCTGTTAATAACCGTCCAAAGGCAAAACTTACTGTATCAAAAGTCAAAACAAATTTTAGACTATCCTTGCTATTAGAAACTATTTTTCTAGTTTTCAGCATAGAATTAAAAGATTGAAATTTTCTACTCAACATATTCTTTCCATCATTTCTTGCAACGATCTCTTCAATCTCAACACATGCCAAGTTATTTTCATACCCTGAATAATAATCTTTTTTAGTTATCACTTTTGTTTGACCTACGCTTGATAAGCACTCGATAATTTTACAATATAAACTAACATGATTCTGAGGGAATAAATAATCTAATATTAAAATCTTCATTAAAACTACCTCGTAAACGTTCAATTTTTTTGAAGTATACTTTGATTATTTGTTTTCTGGAAAACATTTCTCTCTATATCTAAATCCATCAAACCAATAATCAATGAGGTTATCCCAATAATTGAAATCGTTATCGAATATGCATAAAAAAAGACAAACCAAATGCCACCAATCATTAACCAGGGTGATTTATGTATTTTAGTGGCGATAATCTTAAACATCCAAAAAAAGAATATAAGCCCAATTAGACCATTTGTTAGGTACAAGGTGTTTAATGTTTCATGTAAAACATAATATAGTCCATTTTCAATTTGCCATTTAGAGTATGTGAATTCATCTACATCTGTAAATAAAGATAAATGATCTTTTATAGTTCCTAGATAACCTTTCCCCTCCAGAAAAAACCAAGGCTTTTTAAAATATTCAATAGTTATATTTAAAAATTGTGAAATTCTAATTTTAGGGGAACTCGGCATATTTTCTAACCAACCATTACCAAATAAAAACATAGAAGTAGCCTGATCTAATTTTGTAGATAATAAAAAATTATTGCTTGATAAGCTTGGAATAATGATATTCACTGTGAAATAGACAATAAATAAAATCCCCATAAATGTGAACCATGAAATCATATACATTTTTTTTCTAAGTTGGATAGTTAAAATCAAAATCGGTATTATCATTGCAACAATCAGCATTTTCCCGTTTGTGTTATAAGTTATTCCCAGTAGAAAAATCGTTCCAGTAATTATCGCTAAAATAATTTTTTCATGTTTTTTATAGTCAGAATAGAAAGGGAGCAGAATCGTACAGAATAACAACATAATAATGTTGCTTACTTGTAAAGAATCCAACCCACCACGGTTCCCATAATTCTGAAATAATAGTGATGTTACAAGGTTAATTGAAAGACTAATAACAATTGCCAATAGACATTGCTTGATTTCATCAATTCGGTTTATATTTAGTTTAATTATAGTGTAAATAACAATTGCTTCAGCAGCAACAAAAAGAAATATATAACTAGCGTCTACAAACATTCCAATGTTTGTAATACTTTCTTGAATATTATTATCGTTAATAAGTAAGTTGAATAATCCCATAATAAATGCAATAGGAGTAATTATATATACACCTTTAATAAACTTACCAATAAATCCTTTTGATCTGAAAGGATGCTGAAGCTTTCCTGTTAAAACCAATTTTATCAAAGGCAACAAAATAAAAATAGCACCCAGATTCACGCCTGCTATTCTAAATGCCTTAAAGCCATAAAATACATCTGTACCTACGAATGTAGCTGACTCCAAACTCGTACTTAGAAAAATAATATAATAGCATAGGTACTTAACATCTTGTCCTAGCATCAAACACTTAATTAAGACTAACGATTGTATAACAGTTAAAAATAACATGATAGCAAAATTATTATAATAAAAACTATTTAACAAACTAACTACAATTGCTATGATTATATATTTTACATTAAATATGTTTCCATTATGTTTTTCTGATATGTTCATTTAAATTTACTTCTTCCTTTTCTAAAATAACTTAACTAAAGAAGTTTATTATCATATACAAATTTTTGTAATGTTTCACTATAATTCAATCTATTTAGAAGGTTCTCTCTTTTATCATCAATTTCTTTTTTACCTCTACTTATATAATCAAGTATTTTTTCTTTATAATTATTAAAATCAATAATTATCCCTAGACCGAATTCCTCTACTTGTTTGGCTACATCAAATACATATGGCGTAGTGATTATCATCATTCCACTTTGTACATATTCTAAAAATTTATTTGGGTATGCAACATTATTCGTCACAAAATTTTCGCGAATTAAGAAGGCGAAATCACCAGCACACAATATGTGATTTACTTCATTTGCATTAACACTATCTGTAAGAATATCAGAGCAATTATTAATCATAGGTTTTATTTCTTCTATATTATGGGATAGTATCAACATTTTAGACTTTTCTGGAATATCCGATTTTATACTCAAAAAAATTTTAATTGATTCATTAATACATTGCCAAGGAGAAGTACCACCAGAATAAATGAACAATAATTCGTCTGGTTCTATATTATATTTCGTTCTATATTTTTCCCGATTGAACAACCTTTTCTCTAAGCTATAATTATTTTCTATATAGCAGGGAACAACATAATGTTTAAAGTTATTTAAATGATACTCTTTATTAAGATATTCTGCTAATGCATTAGAAACAACTAAGGCACCGTCCAATTGGTTTAAATATTTTGATTCACTGTACTTAATATAGCTATACATCAATGTCCTATATATTTTCTTTATTAAATTTCCTTTATTGAACTCTAATAACTCTTCTTTTGCACTGTGAATATCTGCTACTATAGGGATATCGTTATTTATTTCTTTTATGAATGGAGCAAGTGAAAATGTTCCAATTCCTGAAAGAATAACGCATTTGTAATGATTATTTATAAATAATCTGGAAAGTAGTTTTTTACTTTTATTAAAGGCATTATAAATACTTACAACATTATAATTATTACATGGAATAACTGTTATAGTGCTACCACTCCCTATTTCTTCATTTTTTGAGTTAATCTTTTTTCTATTGTTAATTGCTATAAAGTCGGTTACAACATTCCAATTTTCATATAATGCTTTTGTACGATTTTTTATTAACCGCAATTCACCACAGGTGTTAAATATATTTCTCGTGGTAATAAAAAGAATTCTATTCATAACTAATCTCCTGAAATAAGTTATTTAATGCTACAAGGCACATAAATTTCCTCTAAAAAAGATTTAATTACTATGCGTCTATGCGTCTAAATTCCCGTTCTACTTTTTGTGTGGATCAAAATCTGAAAGAATTGCTCCATGCACCAACCCTACATGTCTTATCCCTTATCACCGTAAATTTGGTCATGAACAATTCAACAACATATTTGTTTAATTTTTTTCAAATAAGCATCAACAACTATATTTCTATCAAATTCTCTCTCGACTTTTGATCTTGAATTTTTTCCCATTCGTCTTTTCTCTTCGTATGGTAATTCCAAAAATTTTTCTATTTTCAAAATTAAGCTGCTGGTGTTTTGGGGTTCAAATAAAAAACCATTCTCGTCCTCGTTGATTGTTTCTCTACAGCCAGGTATATCAGAAGCGATAAGAACTCTTCCCATTGCTGCAGACTCAAGCAAAACATTTGACATTCCTTCTCCACCATGCGATGGCTGAATAACACATTGTGTCTCCTCAATAAAAGGTTTCACATTACTTTGATACCCATAATACGAGATGAAACCTTCGTCTTCATATCTTTTAATTATTTCACTATAATGAGATTGTGTTTTCTCCACATAACCAATAATGTTAAATCGTGCCTCAGGATATTTGGTTTTAATTATTTTAGCAGCTTCTAGGTATTCATCTATCCCCTTATCCTTCATTATTCTCCCAATATATAAAAAAGTAGGCGTTCTATCTGATGGAAATGGTTTATAGGCAAATTCGCTTAGATTTACCCCTGAACCCGGAAGAAGCTCGTAATTATTTTTAATTATTTTTTTTTCTAACAGAGCATTCAAATCAGACTTATTTTGAAAAAATATACAAAATGATCGCTTTAGACTTACTTTATATAGAAAGGTAAGCAGATTCCTAAATAAAACACTTTTTTTAAGAAATCCACTTCCTAAACCTGTAATATTATTGATATAGGGAATTCTAAGTAATCGGCAGGCTATTCCGCCATATAAATTGGGTTTTATCGTATACGCAAGAACAACATCTGGTTTAATCTTATTTAATAAACGAATATAATGCAGGAGTAATTTTAAATCTTTGACAGGATTAGTGCCTCTACGATCAACCTGAGTTTCTGTAACCCTACACCCCCATTTTATCAACTCATTAATTCTATTACCTATGGGAGTTGAAATATGAATTTCGTGTCCTTCCTCTAATAATCTCAAAATGATCTCTTTACGAAAGTTATATATATATGTGCTATCATTTCCCAATAGCAGTATCTTCATTTTTGTGGCTCCACCTTGACTCTAGATTCATATTTCTGAGTTCAGAATTAATAATGGATTCTTTGAATTCTGTAATGCAATAATTAAAATTCTGATGTGATGATAGTTCCTGATTATAAGTTAAATTACCGAAAACTTTATTGAAAATTTCAATTCTATTTTTAAAAAGATTCATTATCTTGGAAAGTAAAGTCGAAAAATAAATTCTTTTAGAATTCACTTTAGCTATCAAATCTATCAAATCTTTAATGTTTACATATTCTTTATTTTGAGGGAAAAATAAACCTTGCGCCTGTGTATCAATTATGAGCCTGATAAACTCCGTTAAATTGTCAATATAAATCATGCTGCGTTTATTTTCATATTCGGGAAAAACTAATGATCTTTTCACCAATTTGCTCAGTCTCGCATAATTCCCTGGACAATCTGGACCATAAACCATTGGAGGTCTTACTATTGCAACTTTAAAATCTCGCTCATCCATAATTTTTTTTAGTTCAAACTCTGCAGCAAGCTTGCTTTTGCCGTAAAGTGTGTTAGGATTACATGGTGTGTTTTTATCGATAATAACTTCTGCTCCTATTTTGCCATCAAGTCCATATACAGACATACTACTTAGAAAAACAAAATGTTTTACGCCCGAACTTTTCGCTTTTAATGCAAGTGCTTTCGTTAAATCTCTGTTGACCAAATAAAAAGTATTCCTTGAGTTTGAATTCTCCTTTTGATGTACAATGGCAGCAACATGAATAATAGAATCGTATATCGAAAGATCTTTTTGCTTCCAAACATCATTCTTTAAACTAATATTGTCAACTTCATATCTATCTGGCCATTGATTTAACCATTGTTTTAACTTTAACCCAATATAGCTTTTCTCACCAGTTATGAGTATTCTCATAAATCTTGTCTGCCCCTTCTTTTATTCCCTCACTTTTCGCAACAGCTAATACGGTTTTCAGGAGTATTTTCAAGTCAAATTTTAAGCTTAAATTATTATAATACTCACTATCATATTGAACCTTTAAATCGATAGAAATCTCATCTCTGCCATTTATCTGTGCCCATCCTGTAAGCCCCGGGTTAATACTATTGACATTGTACTGATCTCTTTTATTTATTAAGTCGAATTGATTCCATAATGCAGGTCGTGGACCTACAAAACTCATTTCACCTCTTAATATGTTTACTAACTGGGGAAGTTCATCTAAGCTTGTCTTTCTTAAGAAGCGACCTACTCGAGTAATATATAATTCTGGATTAACTAACATATCTGTTGGAGTATCTTTCGGAGCATCAATGTACATTGTTCTAAATTTAAGGATATTAAATTCTTTCTTTTCTTTCCCCACTCTTTTTTGCTTAAATAAAACGGGTCCATTTGAATCAACTTTAATGAGTAGTGCTAAAATAAGTAATAAAGGAGAGGTAAGTATCAGTAGAAACAAGGAGAGAACAAAGTCAAGAACACGTTTTACCTTAATATATGAAATCATCACAAAGCATCCCCAATTACTATCATGGTCTTACGAAACATACTCCAAAATCGGCACCAAGTTCTCGATCGCATCCTTGACCGCTTTCGGTTCTTCGCCAAGTACCCTTTCCAGCCGGGCGAACTCCAGGTCCAGTTCCTTCTGGCTGATGATGCTTGGCTTGCCGATGTAAATTCGTTCGTGCTGGGTCTTGGTTGCACCTTCTTCGGCCGTGAGCAGCTCTTCGTACAGCTTTTCTCCTTCGCGTATGCCCGTGAATTGGATATCGATATCCACATAAGGCTCGTAGCCGGAGAGACGGATCAAGTCCTCGGCCAGCTTGAGGATACGGACAGGCTCACCCATGTCGAGGATGAAGATTTCTCCGCCCTTCGACAAGGCGCCTGCCTGGATAACAAGCTGAACGGCCTCCGGGATGGTCATGAAATAGCGGACCATGTCCGGATGGGTGACGGTTACGGGGCCGCCGCTGGCAATTTGCTTCTTGAAGAGCGGAATGACGCTTCCGCGGCTGCCTAATACATTGCCGAAACGGACGGATGCGAATTTGGTTTTGCTTTGGGCGTTTAAGCTTTGCACATACATTTCCGCAATACGCTTGGTAGCCCCCATAATGCTGGTCGGATTGACGGCTTTATCGGAAGAGATGAGGACGAAACGTTCCGTGCCGTATTTGTCCGCGCAATCGGCGACGTTCTGCGTGCCGAACACGTTGTTCTTGACGGCCTCGGACGGATTCTTCTCCATCAGCGGAACGTGCTTATGCGCAGCCGCATGGAACACGACATGCGGTCTATGCTGCGCAAATACGTTATCCATTCTCTTCCGGTCTTGTATGTCGGCTATAATCGGTTCTATATGTAAATGCGGATGAGCACGCCTTAATTCCATTTCTATATTGTAAATGCTGTTCTCCCCATGACCGAGGAGAAGAAGCTTGGAAGGGCGGAACGGCGCAATTTGCCGGCACAGCTCAGATCCGATCGAACCGCCAGCTCCCGTAACCAGAACGACTTTGTTCTGGACATACTCGGCGATCCCCACCAGATCGGTCTTGATCGGGTCGCGCCCAAGCAGATCCTCCACATCCACGTCGCGCATGGTGCTGAAGGAGATTTTGCCACTGATCATGTCATGAATGCCGGGGATGATTTTTACTTTTGCGCCTGTTGAAATACAAATGTTAATAATTTCGGAAACAACCGCCTTTGGGGCGGAAGGAATGGCGATAATGATTTCTTTGATCCGATGCTCGACGACGACAGATTCGATTGAATAGCGATCACCTAACACCGGCAGATGAAAAGCGGTAAGAAAATGCTTTTGAGGATCGTCATCGATAAATCCGACAAGCTTCCGATCGCTCATGGTCGAACTCATCAACTCTCTGGCAACCAACATACCGCAATCGCCGGCTCCAAAAATGAGTGTCGGAATCTTGTTATCTCGGTCCGCCTTTTTCTTTCTGCCCAAGATACGCCAGAATACACGCACGCCGCCCATTAAGAGCAGTTCCGTTTCCAACGTACGGATCGCAACGCTAAGCGGAACTCGATTGTCCATGTATAAAAGAGTGATCAGATAGGAGACGCCCCAACTGATCACAATCGCTTTACACATGGAGAGCAGGTCTCCTATACTCGCATACTGCCACATGCTGCGGTACATCCCCAGGTACAGCATGACAAGCAAACAAAGAACGGAGGATATCAGGCTGTATTCAAAAAATTGGCGAAGGTAGTTGCCGGGAACATAACCATCGAATCTGAAGAGGTACGCCGTAAAGCTGCTAAACCAAACAATTAGCAGATCGACAACGAACAATACGACCAATTTTTTCTTGACAGCCATTTTGACATGCCTCCGAAATGCGTTATGAATTGGTATTGCCGTAATAATAATAATAATAACCTTCGCTTTTTTTGCGTTTTACATTGTTCAGGACTACACCCAACAACTTGGCACCCACTTTAACAAGCCCTTCTTTGGCTTTTAAAGCAATTTCACGTTTCACCTTGCCCTGATCCAAAACCAAAACAACCCCGTCGCATCGCGTCGACAACAACTGGGCATCGGTTACGGCCAAGGTAGGAGGAGAGTCGATCAGAATGACATCAAATCGTCTGCGCAGCTCGTCGATCAAGTTCGACATTCTTTGGGAAGCCACCATCTCTGCGGGATTAGGCGGAATCGGGCCGGATGTGATCACGGACAGCCCGGGAATTTTGGTAGGCTGAATCGCTTCATCCACCGTGCACTGCTGCGATAGAATAGACGACAACCCTCGCCTGTTGGAAACCTCGAATGTGTGATGCTCTATTGGCTTTCGCATATCGGCGTCGATTAACAGCACTTTACGTTCCGCTTGGGCGTAGGCGACGGCCAAATTGCCGATTGTCGTCGATTTTCCTTCGCCGGGGCCAGCCGATGTCACCATGATGACTTGCATTTTTTGATCGACGGAAGAAAAATCCACATTGGTACGCAGTGAGCGGTAAGCTTCCGAAATCGGCGAACGGGGATTCGTGTGGGTAATGAGGTTACGTTTATTTGCCGGTCGTGACACGGGAAAGCTCACCTGCCTGTTTTAAAGATACGGATTTGCTCGGTTGGGCCTCAACCTCGTTCGGGTCCATCCTAGCAATCATCGCCAGCGTCGGGAGACCGAGGACTTGCTCAACGTCAGCTTCCGTCTTGATCGTGTCATCCAGATATTCCAACAGGAACACAACCCCTACGGCAAGCATAAACGAAACGATAAACGCAATGACGATATTAAGCATCACATTTGGCGACACAGGACTTGGAGGCTGAGCCGGCTCGAGCTTGGCTTCGTTCAGAATCGAAACGTTCTGCACGCTGAACAAACTCGGAATCTCCTGTTTGAACACTTCCGAAACAGCGTTGGCGATTTGAGCCGCCTTCCGGTAAGAAGGATCGCTTACGATAACGGTCATGACCTGTGTGTTATTGACTGAACTGACCTTGATTTTTTTCATCAATTGCTCGGAAGTCAGCCCGAATTCCGGATAATTCGCTACGACCTTATCCAGAATAGCAGGTGTCTTGATAATCTCTTTGTAAGTGTCGATCATCTTGATATAAGTGTTCACTTCATTCAATTCCAATTGCTGCGTAATCGAGCTGTCCGATGATCGATTGACAATGATCTTGGTAGAGGCTTCGTAAATCGGCACCATAACAAATTTGCTGTATACTCCTGCCGTAATCGTCACGATCAAAACAAAACTGACGATCCACCAGATCCTTTTCCGGATGATTCGGAAGTAATCGCGGAGATCCAATTCATTAGACACGTCATGCTCCCCCCATGCTGTTTGCTCTTCTTAGGTTTCTTCAGCTAGTACGCTAGATCATGATCGCCCCCTTCCAAACGATGAACATCCTCCCCCCACCGAGATGAGAGGAGGATGTTATACTGTGTGGAATAGGATTAGGGATTATGTCTTACGCCTTAGCATTGAGGGCGCGATAGACGATAACGGCTGCTTCCGCACGGCTTGCATTGTCGTTCGGGTTGAATTTGCCGTTCGTGCCGATCACGATGTTTTTGCTCGCCGCAAACGCTACGCCCGCTTTGAGGGACGAAGGAATCTTGCTTGCATCCGAGAAGTTGGCCAGCGCTGCATCGACATCCTTCACTTCGGAGAAGCCTTTCGTCACTTGCAAAGCGCGAGCGATCAACGTTGCAATCTCGGCGCGGGAGATCGGCGCATTCGGATCGAACTTCGTCGCGGAGCGGCCGTTGATAATGCCTTTTTCAGCCGCTACGGCAACGTACGGCGCATACCAAGCATTCGGGTTTACATCCGTAAACTTGGTCGAAGTTACATTCGGATTGTCAAGATCCAGTGCGCTCACGAGAATCTTCGCGAATTCGGCGCGGGTTACGTTCGCTCTCGGATCGAACCTGCCGTCGCCGCGGCCTTCGATGGCGCCTTTGGCCGCTACGACCTTGATTTGACGGCCGGCCCAAGCTTGAACGGACGCCACGTCTCTGAACGTTACGTCATTCTCAACCCCGACGTAAGAGGAGAACGTGTAGCGTTGTTCGGTCAGGACGCCATCGCCGTAAACGCCGCCTTCGATCGACAGGGAGCCGTTATCGAGCTTGGCAACGGACAGAAGCTCCGTGTCCACTCCGGAGGTATTCGTGACCGGAAGTTGAATTTCAACCGGCTCGTTGAACTTGTCGTATACCGTGCCGTTTACGGACAGGCTGTAGTTGAACACGTCCGTAACCGCCGGACGTCCGCCGGTTTGGGAAGCGGAAGCTGCCGTTCTGTCGATCGTGTAAATGACGTCACCACCCAACGTGCTGAGCGGGAACTTCGTCGTTGCACCGCTTACCTTGATCGCGATCCAGCCGAAGTTCAGTTCTTTCGCTTTCGCGCTGATATCTTTAGCCAGGTTGACCACGCTGGATTTCAGCGTCGTCTTGCCGAGGTCGATAACCAGAGTCGGCTTAGCCAACTTGGCCGCATTGTCGGCGCCGATCGCATCGGCGAGCGCTGCCTTCAACTGTTCAACGGAGCTGAACAGAGAGCTCAGGTTGGCAAGCGACAGGGATACAACCGCTTTACCGTCGACTTCTTTAACGAGCGAGGAAGCATCGAATTGAGCCAGCTTGGCAATCGCTTCAGCTGCAATCTTGAGCGCTTGGTCGATCAGAGCTTGTTTCTCGGCGTCGCTTGCGGAAGCAAGTTTCGCTTTGATAGCGGCAAGTTCTTTCCTGGCGTTGTCGAGAACGTTGTTCGATACGCCAGAGCCTCCGCCGGAAACAGGCGAACTTTTAACATTGATATAGGCTTCAACGAGCGCTGCCGCCGCCTTGTTGAAATTGGATGCACCTACCGCATCACGGAAATTCGAAACGACTCGAGCAAGATCTTCTTCATTAACTTCGTAAGCTTTGAGCGCTTTGGCCAGATCTTCATTGGTGTTCAAATAAGCTTTGAATACACGCTTGACGAAGTCGTTTCGAGCTTCATCGTTGTTCAGAAAATCCGGCAGCGATTGAGACGAGTTGGCGAGTTCTTGCCAAGCAATGGCTTCAATGCCTTTTGCCCCAAAAAGCAAACCGTTCAGATCTTCGACGGTAAGGCCGTCTACGCCAGCCCCTTGTGCAATCTTGCGAAGCGTAGCGCGAACGGATTCGTTGCTTTGAAGCGCATCGAGTTTGCCTGCTTCCAGTTCAAACGTAAACTTGGCGAGCGTGGCGAAGACCAGTTCAAGATTCTTTTCATCTTCGCTTGTAAGCTGCAAGCCGGAATCTTCTTTAAATTTGATTTTGTCCTTGACAGGTTTGATAATGTCACTGGTCGGAGTTGTCACACCGTCGTAAGTTACATAAGTTACGCTGCTGACACTGTCAAAATAAGCGTAAACGCTATCTGCAACCGATTTAGTATAAACGGCTCCGGACGCGCTTAATGCGCTCTTCAACTGGGATGCAAAGAAACCCAACTGCGAACTCGAAATCGACGCCGCAGAGGCTACATTATTCAACCCCAGTTTCTGCGCGAGACCTTTGCTGCTGAGCGGAATTCCTGCCAGCGCAGTCATCGCCAAGCTTGCGGCCAGCGTGCCCGCCGTTACTTTCTTTTTCAAAGACATCCACAATCACCTCATATGTAGAATTAATTTCAAACCAATTTAATCATATTATACCAAACTCTATACTAGGATAGCATTTTTAGTAGACAAAGGTCAACTTTTCCTGATAAAACGTTCAATTTTTTTCCACAAACTAATGCGATCCCTAGAATGATCCATAAGTCTTATTGTGTGATTATATAATAGGTCTTCAGCATTTTGTCTAAAATTTTCCTTAAATTTTTCGCCCAGTTTGCTAGAAATGCGGTCGTACGCCTCTCTTAACCGAAATCCGCGAAGGTCTGCATGATGCGCATCCGAGGAGACGAGATGAACGAGACCGTTTCTGCAAAACGACCAGGCCGCATCCTCAATCTTCTTGCCGAACAGCCCCAGCAGAGAATGCGTGGTTACCTGCGCGTACGCCCCGGCGTCTAGCAGTTCCGAAAGGCGCTCCGGATGGCGAATCGCTTCTGCGTTCCGTTCGGGATGGGCAATGATCGGTTTCAGCCCCAAAATCTTCAGTTCATGGATCAGATCGCGCATCCCGGACGGAATTCGTCCGGACGGCATTTCAATCAGCATATAGGAAGAGCCGGCCAACGTGAGAAGTTCATTGCGCTGCCAGGCATCCAGTAAGTCATCATGAACCCGGATCTCCTGCCCGCATTCCACTTTCAGCGGTATGCCCTCGGCGGCCAGTCTCTCGCGAAAAAGCTCCGCTTGCGCCCGCACGGCCTCGGCTTTGTTCAAGTAGACTCCGTTCGCATGGTGCGGCGTAGCGATGACGGTCGTAATGCCTTCCGCCACCGCCGCCCGCGCCATATTCAAGGTGTCTTCCCATGTCTGCGCGCCGTCGTCCAATCCGGGCAGAATGTGCGTATGAATATCAATCATTTCCGGCCTCGCTTCAGATCGTCAGGATTTCAATAATTCCGCGTACTCCAGCATCCGCTTGACCATGACGGCAGCCTCGGCGCGAGTGGCATTGGCCTTCGGCTTGAACAGGGTCGCGGATATGCCGTTCATCACCCCCGCTTCGATATTGCCCGCTACCGCGCTGCGAGCCCAGTTGCTTACCGTGCCGCCGTCCTTGAATCTGGACAAGACGGCCGTGGAGGAAGCGGGCTGAACGCCGGCGTACGTCATGGCGCGGAGCATCATCGTTGCCATTTCCTCGCGGGTGATGGGAGCGTTCGGTTTGAACTTGCCGTCGGCCGTCCCCTGCACGATCCCGACATTGCTCACTGCGCCGATATAAGCGGCGTTCGCCCCGTTCGCGCCGACGTCGCTATACTTGGCGGCTGCGCTGTTGTCGCCGGGCAAGCCCAGGCCACGGGCAATGAATTTTGCAAACTCGGCCCGCGTAATGTTCTGGGAAGGCGCAAACTTTGTTCGCGTAGATCCATCCACAATAAATTTAGACGCAAGAATCGCGACATCGTTGCGAGCCCAGTGCGAGTTCATATCGGAATAAATCCGATTGGATTTGCCGCTGACCGCAAAGGTACCGTTGCTTTTCAGTTTGAAGCTGACATTCGCCGAGCTTCCCGTGGCGCTCACGGAGGTTGGCGCATACACGGCATCCCCCAAAACGTTATCCCAGCGCACGACCGCGATTTCGGAAGGATTGGCCGAACCGGAAGTAAGCACAAAACTTCTGGTCACGTCCGCATTGTTGTAGCTCGTCACTTCCCGCTGGCGGGTTCCGGAAACGACAAACATGGTGAAGTTGGCGGGCGCGGACAGAAGCGTGCCGGCCCGGGAGTTAACAGCCGCGGCGAGCGAGCTGTTGTTCTCCTGTTCAATCGTCAAATAAAGATACGAGCCGTTGACGTCGCCGCCGATCAGCTTCAGCTCCTGATTAAAGTCGATCGAATTGAGCGGAACCGTGTACGCCAGATTGCCGAATACGAGCCGGAACGACGCATTGTTATTCACGGAAGCGCCGCTGATCAAGCCGCGAAGCGGAATTCCGACCATAGCCGCCGGTTCGGAAGCCGGAATTTTGAAGGTCAGCTGCTGAACGGCCACCTGGGCGGCATTTGACTTTAACATCGCAAAGGACGTGATCAGCTTGTCGGCATCGATCAGGTACCGTTTGCCCGATTTGCCCGAAGGAGTGGAAGAAGCCACAGCGGAAGCCGTATTCAAAGACAGCAGCAGCCCGCCTTCTCCATCCGTATCCAAATACTCCGGCGCGTTGGAAATCGCCGACGATTCGTTCGTAACCGCACGGTTGGTGAATCCCTCCATCGTCGTCCCCAGCGCATCCTGCAACGCGATTCCCGAATTGTAATACGTGAGCTTCACCGTTTGACCGGATGCGACTGCGCTGGCCAGCGTCAGCGTCACTTGCGAGCCCGAGACCGCCACGTTTCGTACGGTCACATAGTTCCCGTTCACTTCCACGATGTACTGCAAAGGATACGGGACCGTATTCGCGTTGAGCGCCGCCGAATACGTAAGCGTTAGCGTCGTGCCTTTAACGGTCAAAGAAGTTAATGTCGCGCCGGTTGACGATCCGACCACGATTTGATAGTTGCTGATCGTAGCCGCCGGATTGCCCGCCAGATCCGTCAACGCAGGCGAGCCCGGCACATAAGTGACTTGAACAACCTGATTGGCCGCAAGCGATTTGGACAATGTCAGCTCAACCGTATTGTTGGAGACGGAGACGGATGAAACCGCGACCGAAGCTCCGTTGACCAGCACCGAAAAGCTGGACTTCAAGGGAACGCTCGACGCGTTCAACCCCTCATTGAAGATCAACTTCACTTTGTTGCCGGATGCGTTGCCCGAAGACAACACCGGAGGAACCGTGTCGCTGGTGTTTTGCACGTAAAATTGATTGAAAGCAGCCACGGCGTTGCCGCTCAAATCGACCAGCGGCGACGTTCCCGGCGCATAGCTCACCGATACCGCTTCCCCATTGCCGATCGCCGCGCCAAGCGCAAGCGTCACATTCGTCCCACTCACGGTTACGGAGCTTACGCCGCGGGCGTAGCCGCCCACATAAACGGTAAACTGGGATGCGGCAGGCGCCGGAGAAGAACTGAGCGACTTGTTGAACGTCAAGGTCAGCGTGCTTCCGCTCACGACTCCGCTCACCGGCTTGGGCAGCGTCGTGTCCGTCGTATTGGAAACGGCCTGCCCGTTCAAAGCAGCCGCATTGTTTCCGGACTTGTCCCGAAGCGGACGATCGCCGATCGTGTAGGACAGCTTCACCGTTTGACCGACGGTTACCCCCGATTGAAGAATGAGCCTGACTTGTTTGCCGGACACCGTAACGCCATTTACCTGGCGCGGCACATCGTTGACGGTGACATAGAAATTCGATGCGTACGGGACCGAGGTTTCGTCCAGATCCTCATTATAGGTCAGCAGAATGTTGGCGCCTTCGATCGCCGCGGACGACAGCGCCGGAGCGGTCTTGTCCGAGCCGATCGTCTGGAAGACCCAGCGGTAATCGTTCAAGATCCCGGGAAAATAATTGCCGGACAAATCCGTAATGGCATCGGCCGGAATTTGCACGACGTAGCGGGACGCTTGTTTGAAAGGCGTTTCCGGCGTGAGCGTCACCGATTTCGGGTCCGAAGCGTCGGGGCCGAGATTCAATACAACCTTGTCCGCACCGTTTTGAAGCAATGCCGTTCCCGTTTTGCCGCTAACAACCTGAACCGGCTTGTTGAACGTCATGCGCAGCACTTCGTTTTCCTTCACATAATTTACGCCCGACGGCGGAGAAACGCTTACCAACTCCGGAATTTCCGTGTCTTTGGTAATCGTAAAGCGCCATGTCGTCGTATCCGTTGCCGCAATGCCCGGATAAAAGTTGCCGGAAGCGTCGCTGAACGCCGCACCTTCTATTTGTACGGCATACACCATGTTGGCGCCGAAGGGTTTGCATGGAGCAATGGTGATCGTATCGGTCCCGGTTCCCGTAACATTGACCGAGTCGGCCGAGAATTCGCAGAAAGGATTGCCGCTCGACAAGTCCTTGATGACGATCTTCCCGGTTCCGGGAATGACCGGTTCATTGAATTTGATGGAAAGCTGGGTGCCAAGCGATGTCGCAGTGCCGTTCTGGGCGGGAAAATACGACAATACGTACGGACTTCCGGTATCCGTGCCGATCACCTGAAAATTCCACGTCAGCGTATCGGTAATTCCGGCAAATCCGGTGCCTGCGGCATTTTTGAAAGCGCCGGCCGGCACATTCACATAATAGCTGTTGCCGCCGACCAGCTTGCCCGACGTCGGCGTAATCGTCACGACGCTGGAGTCGTAATTATACTGGATATGGGCGGTGTCGGTCGCCACATCGTACGTTTCGACCGTTTCAAAGGTCGTCGAATTTTTGATCGTGATCGTTCCGGTTCCCCGCTGTACCGGCTCGTCGAACCGAATCCGCAGCTTGGTGTTAGCCGGAACCGATGCGGCATCATCCGCCGGCAGCAAAGACACCACCTGCGGGCCTGACGCGGAGGCGATCCGCACTTCCGCTCCCGACGGAGCGGCGCTGGCCACGGCGGAGGCAAATGGTTGGGCCAAAAGAACGATAAGAAGAAGCCATGAGATGTTTCGTAAACCTTGCAATTCCGTACCTCCTGAATATCGGCTGAACTACCCTCTGCCGGAATCATAAAAATGAACAGAACCGTATGTATTATTTCGGCTTTTTGTCGGGGAATTGTTAGAGGCGAATTTTTCAGAAGGAAAAAAATTGGCAATTCAGTATCGCGAAAATGCAACAAGCCGCTGCCCAAAGTCTTGCGACTTTAGGGGAAGCGGCTTGTTGGGTATAAAGAAATATTGAACTATCTATTCAGATCAATGCTGCTGCGCCTTGCTTCAAGACGTCAACTTTGTCCAGACGTTCCCAGGGAAGGTCGAGATCGTTGCGGCCGAAGTGTCCGTACGCAGCCGTCTGGCGGTAAATCGGACGGCGAAGATCGAGCATCTTGATGATGCCGGCAGGCCGGAGGTCGAAATTCGTGCGAATGAGTTCCACCAGCTTCTCTTCCGATACTTTTCCGGTTCCGTACGTATCTACGCTGATCGATACCGGATTCGCGACGCCGATCGCGTAAGCGAGCTGGATTTCGCACTTGTCCGCCAAGCCCGCAGCGACAATATTCTTCGCCACATAACGGGCCGCATAAGCTGCGGAACGGTCCACCTTGGTCGGATCCTTGCCGGAAAACGCGCCGCCGCCATGGCGGGCATAACCGCCGTACGTGTCGACGATGATTTTGCGGCCGGTCAGTCCCGCGTCGCCTTGAGGACCGCCGATGACGAAACGTCCCGTCGGATTGATGAAGTATTTGGTCTCCTGATCCAACCATTCCTTCGGTACGACCGGCTCAATGACATGTTTGCGAATATCGGCTTGAATTTGCTCAAGCGTGATATCTTCGGCGTGTTGGGTAGACACTACGATCGTATTCACGCGAACCGGCTTGCCGTCCACGTATTCGATCGTCACTTGCGTTTTGCCGTCCGGACGCAAATAGTCGAGGGTTCCGTTTTTGCGCACTTCGCTCAAACGGCGGGACAGGCGATGCGCCAAAGCGATCGGCAGCGGCATAAATTCCGGCGTTTCGTTCGTGGCAAACCCGAACATCAGCCCTTGGTCCCCGGCGCCGATATCCTCGTTTTCCTGATGGACGTCTTTGCCCTCGCGGGTTTCCAGAGCGGCATTGACTCCTTGCGCGATATCCGCGGATTGTTCGTTCAAGGAAGTCAAAACGGCGCAGGTGCTGGCGTCAAAGCCATACTTCGCGCGGGTATAGCCAATTTCACGAATCGTGTTGCGCACGATGGACGGGATATCGACATAATCGGCTTTTGTGCTGATTTCTCCGATAACCAGAACAAGCCCGGTCGCGACCGATACTTCGCAAGCGACGCGCGCGTACGGATCGACGGTGAGAAACGCATCAAGAACCGCATCGGAAATTTGATCGCAAATTTTGTCCGGATGGCCTTCCGTGACCGACTCGGACGTGAAGAGATGCCGACCTTTTATCGACATGATCTTCAACCTCCCCTACACAAAAAATGAACCTTTTCCGGTAGGAAAAGGTTGTTAGACAGACCTTCTGGAATTTAATAATACCGGAATTGTCGAGGCGTGTCAATGGAAAGCGCTGAATCCATGCTACTTATAAGATCGTTTGTTGAGCTTGTTGGACCAGGCGTTTTGTAATTCCACCGCCGACAGATCCCGCTTCCCTTGCCGTCAGATGGCCCAAATACCGGGATCCTCCGGCTCCGTATTGAACGCTGCCCAGTTCTCCGGCAAATTCCGTATCCATCGCGCCCGGGCTCTGTCCGAACGGCACTCCCAATTCCGCTGCCACTTCGTACTTCAACTGATTCAGCGCTTTGGCGCATTCCGGGACCAGTTTTTTGTTTCTGCTCGCCATATGGCCGCACCTCCTAGGATGGTTACGGCTTTAGTATGCTCGGAACGGCTTCGGCGAAGGCGTATGACATTATGGATGTTCGGGCAAAATGTAGCAGGAGCATCCGTCCTTATCCGGGGGCGCTCTGTTCTGTCAGCCTTGAAAAGTAACGATACATACGGATACGGAGGGTTCCGCTCCCCTAACCCGACTCATGCTTTAAGTTCCTTCAAAAAAGCGCGGAGCGCCTCCCGCCACGGCCGCAAGTCCTTAAACCCGTTCTGCCGGATGGCCGAGTGGTCCATCACCGAGTAGGCGGGACGGGGGGCCGGACGCGGAAACTGCTCGGTTGTGCATGGCTCCGTCCGGATCGGGATGCCGCTTTCCTCGAAAATTGCTTTGGCAAACTCATACCAGGAACAACTTCCGGTATTCGAAGCGTGATATACTCCGTACCTTTCCGTCTGCACCAGCTCGATCAGAAATTGCGCCAAATCATACGTATACGTAGGAGAACCGATTTGGTCCGCGACCACGGTCACCGAATCCCGTTCGGACGCGAGCTTAAGCATCGTTTTCACGAAATTGTTGCCGTACTTGCCGTACACCCAGGACGTTCGGACAATAAAATAACGGTCGGCAAGCGACTGAAGTAAAATTTCCCCGGCCCGCTTCGACTTCCCGTAAACCGATTGGGGATTCGTATTATCGTATTCGTTATAAGGGGCCGCACCGATGCCATCAAAAACGTAGTCAGTGCTAATATAGCACAGCTTAGCTGCCTGCTCGCGGGCCGCAATCGCCAAATTGCGCGTTCCAAGCGCGTTGATACGGTAGGCCTCGTCCGGCTCGGACTCCGCTTTGTCCACCGCCGTATAAGCCGCCGCATGAATAATCGCGTCCGGACGAATATCCGCAATCACTTCCCGGCATTGATCCAAATTCGTGATATCGAGCCGATCCCGGCCATATCCGACGATGCGGATCTTTTCCGTTCCCATGCGAACCAATTCTTGTCCAAGCTGGCCGTTCGCCCCCGTCACGAGCAGCGTGAACGCTCTCTCGTTCATTGCTTAGCCCCCAGCCGTTCGCCATATTGCTTCTCATAGTATTGCTTGTAGCCTCCGGAACGAACGTGCTCCATCCATTCCTGGTTATTCAAATACCAGCGAATCGTCTCCACGATGCCGGTCTCGTAATTGAACTTCGGATTCCACCCCAGTTCCTTGCGGATTTTGGTCGCATCGATCGCATAACGGCGGTCATGGCCCGGACGGTCGGCGACAAACGTAATCAACGATTCCGGCTTGTTCAGCTCTTTCAGGATCGTTTTTACCACCTGCAGGTTCGTGCGTTCGTTATTTCCGCCAATATTGTACACTTCGCCCGCGACGCCTTTGCGGATCACCAGATCGATCGCGCTGCAGTGATCCTCTACGTACAGCCAGTCCCGGACATTCTGCCCGTCGCCGTATACCGGCAGCGGTTTGTCCTCCAAAGCGTTCTGGATCATAAGCGGGATCAGCTTCTCGGGGAATTGGTATGGGCCGTAATTGTTCGAGCAGCGGGTGATGTTAACCGGCAGACCGAACGTTTCGTGGTAAGCGCGAACCAACAGATCGGCGCCGGCTTTGCTGGCCGAATAAGGGCTGTTCGGCGCAAGCGGCGTCGTTTCGGAAAACAGTCCGGTATCGCTCAGCGTCCCGTAAACTTCATCGGTCGACACCTGAACGAATTTTTGGATTCCGTACTGTTTGGCCAGATCCAGCAGCGTCTGCGTGCCGAGAATGTTCGTTTTCACAAACACATCCGGTTCCAAAATGCTCCGGTCCACATGGGATTCGGCCGCGAAGTTGACGACCACATCGACGCCCTCTTCAAATAGCGGCTGCAGCGAAGCGCGATCGGTAATATCGACTTTGGCAAACCGATAGTTCGGAAGGCCTTCGACTGCGCGAAGATTTTCAAGATTGCCCGCATAGGTCAGACAATCCACGTTGATGACGACATCCTCCGGATGCTCCCTCAGCACGTAATGCACGAAGTTGCTTCCGATAAAGCCGGCGCCGCCGGTTACGAGCAATTTCATCGTTCCAATCACCCTTCGAATACGAAATTGTTGTCCGCTTCTGACAAGACCGGATGTCTGCCGTCTTTTTCGGAAAGAATCGGAGAGGTCACCGGCCAATCGATGCCAAGCGCCGGATCGTTCCAGGCAATGCCCCGGTCATGCTCGGGAGAATAATATTCGTCCACCTTATAGAGCACTTCCGTTTGCGGCACCAGCGTGCAGAATCCATGCGCGAAACCTTGCGGAACGAGCAATTGCCGCTTATTGGCCGCCGACAAAATAAAACCTTGCCATTGCCCGAACGTAGGCGAGCCGCGCCGGATATCGACCACCACATCGTAGATGGCCCCGGCAACGACCCGAACCAGCTTCGTCTGCGCTTTCGGGTTCAACTGGTAATGAAGGCCCCGCAGCACCCCCGCTTCCGCCGACAACGAGTGATTATCCTGTATAAAATTGAAATGAATGCCGTGTTTCGCAAACGTTTGCGAATTATAAGATTCCATAAAGAAACCCCGGTGGTCGCCGAACACAGCCGGCTCGATCAGCAGGACACCGGGAAGTTTGGCTTCCGTAACCTTCATCGCTCTGCACCGATCCTCTCCAACTCTCCAAATTACAGCTTCAGCTTCCCAAACTCTTCGCCGAACAGAATGTCTTTCGCCAATTCATTCGCCCTGGCAAGCGAAGCGTGAGTTCCGGCGTCGGTCCACCAGCCTTTAAGGATATCGTACTTTAATTCGTTTGCCGCAATGTACGCGTTATTGACGTCCGTAATTTCCAATTCTCCGCGAGCGGACGGTTTAAGCGTCCGAATGATGTCAAACACGCGCGCATCAAACATATATATTCCGGTTACCGCATAGTTGCTTTTAGGCTCTTGCGGTTTTTCCTCGATCGATACGATCCGATCCCCGTCCAATTCCGGCACGCCATACCGCTTCGGATCCGGGACCTCCTGGATGAGGATCTTCGCTCCTTTGCCTTGCTTACGAAAGCTTTCGACATAAGGCGCGATGCTGTCGGAGAAGACATTGTCCCCCAGAATGACAACCATGGAATCTCCTCCGACGAACTGCTCGGCCAGACCCAGCGCCTGGGCGATCCCCCCCGCTTCGTCCTGCACCTTGTATGTAAACGTAACGCCCATTTCACGTCCGCTGCCGAGCAGATTCACGACATCGCCCATATGTTCTTTGCCGGTGACGATCAGAATGTCTTTAATGTCGGCTTCTTTTAATTTGGCAATCGGGTGAAAGATCATTGGATATTTACCGACCGGAAGCAAATGTTTGTTGGTGACTTTTGTTAGGGGATACAGACGGGTACCTGTTCCTCCCGCTAAAACGATACCTTTCAATCTCATCATTCCCTTGCAAATCAATAGAATTAAAATGAGGCAGATTATCTAAGCCAAAAACTTGAATGTTTATATCGTGTTATTAGCGAAATAAGTGATTCTAATTCAATTTTTGTTATTGTGCAGTTATCATATTCGAGAGAATTTTAACGATTTGATTACTACTAAGCTATCTTTCAAAGCCAGAGCAATTGGGAAAAAGTAAATTTGGATTGGACAACAAAAGCATTTTCAAAAAGCACCGGGCATTGCTGTTACTGCCAACCCATATTGGCCGGAATATGACAGTGTTAGGTGTCCAAGGTTTGCCAGAAATCGTGTCCTTAGTGAAGAGATAAGAGGAAAAGTCAGCACGGATGACTTTCCCTCTGCTTGTCGTTAGACGAACCGGACTTGGTAAATATCTTTACTCCTCAAGTTGAATCGCGCTTCTCTCATGATGACATACCAATTCCGGTCAAGCTCAAGCCGGCACCGAATACCGCGATCACCAACGCGTATCTCAAAGCATTCGCCACAATGCACCGC